>JBJXGY010000067.1:0-92330 GCA_046160185.1 Gaiella sp.
CCAGCCTCCCGCGTACCTCTGCCGCCACCGGGCCAAGGTCGTCACTACCGACAATGGAGAGCATGCGCTCGGCGTCGACCGCGGACACGGTCACAGTGCCGCCGCGCTCGTACACGACGACATTGCACGGCAGAAGCACGCCCAGGTCCGGCTCGACCGAGAGCGCCTGGTGGGCGAGCGACGGGTTGCAGGCGCCGAGGATCAGGTACGGGTCGCCCTCGACCCCGAGCTTTTGTTTCAGCGTCGCCTGCACGTCGATCTCGCAGAGGACGCCGAACCCTTCGGTCGCAAGCTCCTCCCGCACGCGTGCGACGGACTCCTCGAACGTGAGGGGCGAAACGGCACTGAGTGTGTATCCGGTGGCGATCATGCGCACTCCCTTCCCAGCATCTTGGTGTGGGCCAGCCTTGCCTTCTCGCGGTGGGCGACGCTTCCGGCGGTCTCGAGCGTGAGGTCGTCCAGCGTGGCCAGGATCTCGTCCTCGCCCGTCACAAGTGACCCGTCCGCGAGGACGAGCACCGGGATCGACTCCTCTCCGGTCGCTTCGACGAGCCGCGTCCGCTCGCCACGCTCGACCGGGACCTGCCTGACGACATAGTCGACGCCCCGTTCCGTGAGCCGCTGCCGCACCCGCTGCGAAGCGGGGCACCATTCGGTCTGCCAGAGCTCGAGCATCAGTGACCGAACCTGACGGCGGGGAGGATGCGCGCGAGCCAGCGCGGCAGATACCAGGCCGCCCGCCCGGTAAGACGAAGCAGCGTGGGCATCAGCACGAGGCGGATGAGCATCGCGTCGAGCAGGACGGCGACACCGAGGATCACGCCCATCTCCTTGGGCGGCAGCGGGCCCGAGAGGGCGAAGGTGAAGAAGACAGCGACCATGACCGCGCCGGCGGCGAAGATCACCCGGCCGGAGTGAGCCACGCCTCCGACCGCCGCCTCCTCCGGGTCACCGGAGCGGTCGAAATGCTCCTTCGCCGAGGCTAGGAGGAACACGGTGTAGTCCATGGAGATCGCGAAGATCATCGCGAAGAAGAAGACGGGCGCCCAGGCATCGAGGAACCCCTGGGATTCGAATCCGAGGAGCCCGGCACCGTTGCCGTCCTGGAAGATCAGGCGCCCGACCCCGAACGCGGCGCCCGTGGCCAGGAGGTTGGTGAGAACGCCGAGGGCGGCGATCAGCGGCGCCTGCAGAGCCACGAGCAGAAGCACGAAACCGAGCGCAAGCACGACTCCGATCACCAGCGGCGTCTTCGCAGCCAGCGCCTGCTCGAGATCATGGTTCTCAGCGGCTGCGCCGCCGACCAGCACGCCGGCCGGGAGGGTATCGCGAAGACGGTCGATGGTCTCGCCGACTACGGGGTCCGACGGGTCGGCGGCCGGGATCGCCTGGAGCAGCACGAGCCCGTCATCACCGCGCTGCGGTTCGCTCACCCCGGCCACGCCTGGATCGGCGACCGCCACCTCGCCGGCGGCAGCGGCCGCGACGGCGGGGCCGACGAGTTGCAGCGCACCGGGCGCGCCCTCGCCGAACGCGGCCTGGATCCGGTCGTAACCGACGCGGGACGCGTCTCCCTCGGGCACGACCTTGATCGACGGCATGCCGGTGCGCAGGTCGAGCACCGGCACCGCGAGCAGCACGAGGATCAGCACGGCCGCGGCGGCGAACGGCACCGGGCGGCTCCAGAGCAGTCGGCCCCAGCGGTCGAAGGCGGGGGAGCGGTGCTCGCCCGAGTGGGCCCAGGGGAGAGACAGCCCGTCCACCCGGGGGCCGAGCTTCGCCAGCACCGCCGGCAGCAGGGTGAGTGTGGCGGCGAGCACGAAGACGACGCTGAGCATGATGCCGAGCGCCATCGAGCGGAACGCGGGGCTCGGCACGAGCATCACGGCCGACAGCGAGATCAGCACCGTCACACCCGAGAAGAGCACTGCCTTGCCGGCGGTGTCCATCGTCACCGCCACCGCGTCTACCGCCGAACGCCGCGACCCGAAGAAGGCGCCGCGGAACCGATGGACGACGAAGAGCGCGTAGTCGATGCCGAGCGCGAGCGCGAACATCAGCGCGAAGTTCATGGCCCAGATCGATACGTCGAAGCCGTGAGTGAGCACCCACAGGAGCCCAGCGCTGGCCACGAGCCCGAGAATGGTCAGCATCAGCGGCAGACCGGCGGCGACCAGCGAGCCGAAGGCGACGACGAGGATCGCGAGCGTAACCGGCCACGAGATCAGCTCGGACTTCAGCATCGCGTCCTTGTTGGCCTTGTTGAAGTCCGACCACATGCCGGGCGCGCCAGTGAGAGTCACGTCAAACCCGTTCCCGCCGAGCCTGGCAAGCTCTCCCTTCGCGTCGTCGGCGGCCGCCACCGCCTCGGTGGGCGAGCCGGTGAAACCGGCGGTGACGACGGCTGTGTGGCCGTCCTCGGAGAGGCCGGCACCCGGCTGCGGAAGCACGACGGAGCCGACGGAGGGGACGTCGGCAAGTCGCGCACCGACGGCTCCGATCACCTGCGCGAAAGCCGGATCGGCACCAACCGCCGTGTCGGAATGGATGACGACGCTGAGCGCCTGGCTCGAGAGCCCGCCGAAGCCGTCCCGCACCAGCGAACGCGCTTCGACCGACTCGGATCCGGACGCCTCCCATCCGGCACCCGAGAGCGCGTGCTCGGCCTTGGGCGCGAACACGCCGAGCCCCACCGCCACCAGCACCCACACCAGCGCCACCAGGCGGCCGTGGGTGGCTGTGTAGCGACCGAGCCGGCCGAGTGGCCCGACCTGCGGTGCGACCGGCCCTGTTTCGGAGGCGGTCTGCTGGTCGTGTGCGACCGTCGTCATCGCGCGGCTCCGAGTGTCAACGGGACGAGGCCTGCCAGTTCGTCGACTTGCCGTCGTACCGATCCGCACACGTGCTCGCAGAGAGCGAAGACCGCCTCGTCGGCGATGCGGTAGTAGACGTGGGTTCCCTGCTTGCGGCGGGCGACGATCCCTGCCTCGTGGAGTACCTGAAGGTGCTTCGAGACATTCTGCTGAGACGCCGCGACCTCGTCTACCAGCTCCTGCACGCTGGCCTCGCGGTCGCGCAAGCGGTCGAGGATGGTGATCCGCATGGGCTCGCCGAGCACCCGAAACCGCTTCGCGATGACCTCGACGAGCGCGGGAGGCAGCGGGCTGGGCAGGGGTGATGTTTGAACATCCATACGCGTTTGTAGTTGTATATCACATCACAGGCGCGCACGCAACCCTCTGCCATCACGTGCGGCAGGATGGTGCGACGGGTGGGATCGGCGATACCCGGAGGGCGGTCTCGTCCTCCGCGTGTCGTTACCTGTCAGCCGCCTCGAGCACGTACGCGGTGACGTCGGCGATCTCCTCCGCCGAGAGCCTGTCCGCGAAGCCGGGCATCGCGCCCGCGCCGTTCGTGACGCGATCCACGATGAACTGCTCGGTGAGGTTGGCGTTCCCGTCGAGGCTGGGGCCGACGTTCCCGGTCGCACCGGCGTCGGCGAGGACGTGACAGCCGCCGCAGCCCGAGCTGGCGAAGAGCTCCTTACCGTTCACGGGGTCGGCCGCCGCGCCGGTATCGGTCGCCGGCTCGGTCTCGGTGTCGCCGCCGCCGCCCGTGGTCACGGTGACGGGTGCACCGCCGTCGCCGGAGGACTCGCGTCCGATCAGCCAGCCTGCCACTCCACCCGCCGCGATGAGCGCCAGCGCCGTCATGACCACGACGGCCTCCCACGTGTGCGAGTCCATCTCCTTCTTCGGCGCCGGGACGGGGAGGCCGCGATCGTCGAAGACCGCGACGCCGGCCTTGCCGCGCAGCGTCTGCCAGATGTTGACGAAGTACAGCGCCTGCACCGCGGCGAGCACGAACACGAAGGGCAGCGAGATCCGGGTGAGACCGTCGTACTCGCTGGGCAGCACCGAGAAGCGCCGTGGTGCGCCGTCGAGTCCCTGCACCAGCCACAGCCCGAACACGATCATCCCCGCCACGAAGGTCACCCATACGTGCCACTTGGCCATCCGCTCGGAGTAGAGCGCCTTGCCCGTGAGCTCCGGCAGCAGCGAGTACGTGGCGCCGAAGATGAGCAGGCCGATGTTGAGCACCGCCATGTGGTGGAAGTGCCCGACGATCCAGAGCGTGTTGTGCACCACCACGTCGAAGGCGATCGTCGCGTTGACGATCCCGGACAGCCCGGACAGCAGCCAGCCGACGAGGCCGAGGAAGAGCGCAGTGGAGGCGGCCGTCCACCGGAAGTGCGACCGGCGGATCGTGAAGGCGAGCGAGTAGAGGGACAGCGCCGACGGCAGCACCAGCGAGAACGTCATCGGCTGCATGGCCGTGTTGATCTGCGCCTGGAGCGACCCGTCCGGGTAGTCGAGATAGATGTGATGCGCCCACACGGTGACGTTGGCGATCACCGCGACGGTCCACGCGATCGCGATCACGTTGCCGGCAACGAGCTGCCGGCCCGCATACCGGGGGATCAGGTAGTAGTAGGCGGCGACCGCCGGGAAGAGCAACAGGTAGACGACGGGGTGGCCGAACCACCAGAGGATGTTCTTCGCCAGGAGGATGTCCGCGCTGCCCACCCAGCCTGCCGACTGCAGGATCTGCCAGACGAGCAGCCCGGCCAGCGGCAGCGTGGCGATGATCATGTCGAGACCGATCACCGCGAGGGGGATCACGGCGTAGGGCACCGGCTTCGGGTTCGTGGCGAAGCTCTTCGGCCACAGGTAACCGAGCCCCATGGACAGGCCGTAGCGCTTGAAGATGTTGCCGGAGACTGCGTGCAGCGCCTCCCGGCGGCACACCGTGTGCAGGATCCCGAAGCACCAGGTGACGATCGCGAGCCCCACGAGCAGCACGGAGAAGGAGAAGAGCCCCGTCGTCCACATCCCCCACGCGCCCTGGCTGTTGAACGGCAACGGGTAGAGGAAGACCCAGGATCCGCCGAACTGCATGATCAGCGTCGTCACGACGACACCGGCCACGCCGAGCACCATCAGCCACCACGTGAGCCTGGCCATCACGAGCCCGAAGCCGCGGGTCGGGAAGCCGACGCCGGCGAGGATGACCCACGCGAGGCCCATCACCGCGAAGCCCGCCCAGCCGACAAACGCTCCGAGGCCGTGCGCGGTCATGATCGCGTACCAGAAGTTGTCGCCGATGCGCGCGCCCGGCACCGCCTGGCTCCAGCGCATGAGCGCGCCGAGCAGACCCGAGGCGGCGAGCACCGCGGTGGCGGCGATCGTGTACTGCAGCGTCAGGCGCCGTGCGACCCTCCTGTCGTGCTCGGTCACGATCGACGAGCCGTCCGTCACGAGGTCACCTCGAACGAGGAGATCATCTCGTGGTGCTTCTCCCCGCAGAACTCGAGGCAGATCACCTCGTAGGTGCCGGGCTCGTCGAACGTCCACACCACTTTCTGCGTCCGGCCGGGCACGACCTGGGCCTGGAAGAGAAGGGCGCCGTCCGGGTCGTAGACGCCGAACCCGTGGTTGACGTCCGGTGTCGTGGCCAGGAACTCCACGGGGACGCCGGCCTTCACCTCCACGGGGTCGATCGCCCAGGCGAACTGGACGCCGGTCACCCGGACAATCTGCTTGTTCGGACCGGCCGTCTTACCGTACGGCACGTAGAAGATCGTGGCCATCAGCAGCGCGAACAGGGCGGCGATCATCACGAACAGCCAGATCGTCTCCTGCTTCGCATGGCGCTTGCCGGCGTCCGGGCTCTCGTCTTCCTTCGGGTTGGTGGAGGCGTACACCGCGAAGGAGATCACCGATCCGATGACGACAGCGATGGAGTAGGCGATCGTGATCACGAGCGCGGTTGAGCTCACGCCCCGATACAAGTCAGGGCACTTTGCCAGGGCATCGTGGATTCACCCGGAGGTCTTTCCGTGACCGCGCGTACGCGGGATACGCGATTCCCCGGATGCGACGGCCGCGATACGGGGAACCGCTGAGCCGGACGAGCGCTTCCCCGGATGCGTCGGTGAGGCCCGTGACCGAGCCTCTGGGTGTCAATCCACGGGAGGTGCAGCGATGAAAGTCCGCGATGTGATGACCACCCCGGCGCATTTCGTGGCGCCGGACCTGCCGCTCAAGGAGGCGGCGGCGATTCTTGCGCGCGAGCGCATCTCAGGGCTGCCGGTCGTGGCGGCCGACGGTGAGGTGGTGGGCGTGCTCTCCGAGGGTGACGTCGTCGCGAAGATCGCGAAGACCGAGCGCAAGGGCGGGCTGCTTGCCTGGTTCCTCGATCCCCGCGACCTCTGGCTGGAGGAGCGCGCCGGCGCCGTCACGGTAGAGGACGCGATGACGGTACCGCCGGTGACGATCACCCCCGTGCGTCCGGTGACCGAGGCGGCGAACCTGATGATCGCGTCCGACGTCAACCGTATCCCGGTCGTCGATGAGGGCAAGCTCGTCGGCATCGTGACCCGTGCCGACCTGGTGCGCGCATTCACGCGTACCGACGAGGACATCCGGCACGAGATCCAGGACGACCTGCTGCGCAAGACGATGTGGCTCGAGCCGACGGACGTTAGCGTCGCGGTCGAGGCCGGGCGCGTGACGCTCAGCGGCCGCGTGGAGACCGAGAGCGACGCGGAGTTGCTGCCGCGCCTCGTCCGGCGGGTGCCGGGCGTGGTCGAGGTCGAGAGCACGGTCGTGGCGCGCGGGCTCGCGAAGGTCTGACCAGCTCGTCAGCGGCGCGGGGTATCGCCAGTTTGGGCGATACCCGGCGCTCCGAAACCCTGGCAGGGACAGCCTTCCACGCCGCGAATGACGGGCGCATGGATACGGCAGATACGGAACGTGATCCCGATGCGCTGCTCGCCGACACGAGCCCCGACTGGGTGCTCGAGCAGCTGGCGCGCGTGGCCGCCGACGGCGTGCCGATCCCGGTGACGCTGCTCGTCGGGGGCGTCGTGATCAGCGGTGACCTCAGCTCGGTCGAGGAGCTCGGCCGTGCTGCCGATCGCGCCGTGGCCGATGCCGTCTGGGCCAGAGATTCCGACGACGAGCCACGGAGGGATCTCAGCACCGAGAACGGCCACGACCTCCGCGCACCCCTGCTCCGCGATACGCGAGTCGCGGCCTCCCTCGGCAGCGGGCTGCCGGTCGACCTTTCCATCTCGGTGCTCACGCTGTGCCACGCAACCGCGTTCGGCCGCAACCTCAAGGGACCGGTGCCGGCGGGAACCGTCAGCATCCGGGTGCGAGACGTAGAAGCCTGGTGGCTCGGCCGCACCGACAGCCGTGAGCTCACGCACACCGAGAACGCGATCGACGCCACGCTGCTCCCCGGGGCGCTCGACCCCACCGAGATCGAGGCGTTCCGCCCTCGTCGGCTGCTGGGCGGCAAGCAGGTGCGTGAGTTCCTGCACGAGATGGCGACCAGCTACCGCGGTGTCCTCCGAGAGCGCGCCGACCTCGAGGGCGAGGTGAAGGTGCTGCAGGAGGAGGTGACCTCGCAGCGCGCCGCGATCGGCGAGGCGCTGCTGGCAGCCTCGACCGCCGCCCAGAGCGTCCGTCAGGAGGCCTCGGAGGAGGCCGAGCGCCTGCTCGCCGACACCCGAGCCATCGCCGACCGGATGATCCGCAACGCCGAGCTCGAGCGCGACCGCATCGAGCTGGAGATCGCCGAGCTCCGGAGCTTCGCCGCGCAGATGCGCGCTGAGACCGCCGGCACCCTCGCCGGTCTCCTCGACCGCCTGGAGGCGATGACCCTGCCCGACGAGAACCCCGCCCGCCGCCTCGAGCCCGTCCTCGAACCGCCGATCCCGATCCGGTAGCGACACCACCACGGCCGGGGTCTGTCCCGCAAACACCGCCGCCAGGGTCTGTCCCGTGCCCCTGGGGGACTGACCCCGCAAGGTGGGCAGCCCAAGCGGCCAATCTCTGGGCGGCCCAACGACGGCCGGGGTCTGTCCCGCAAACACCGCCGCCCGGATCTGTCCCGTTGCCCCAGGGGGACTGACCCCACAAGGTAGGCAGGCCAAGCGGCTCGTCAGAGACTAGGGCCGAGACCGGCTCCCGAGCCTGACCCCGCAAGGTGGGCAGCCTAGGCGGCCAATCTCAGACCACCGCCGAAACCGGCTCCCGCGCCTAGACCCTATGGCGGCTGAGTAGCTGTTGTCCGGTGAGGGCCGGACCCTCTGTTGCAGATCGGGGGTTTGTCTGGCCGGAGACGGGCTCCGGCTGACCCCATGCAACCAAGGAGGGTCCGGCCATGACGGCAACGATGACCTATGTGGGCTTGGATGTCCATGCCCGCTCGACCCAGGCCGCCGCGATCGAGGTCGCGACGGGTGAGCTTCGTCGTGCGCGGTTCGGCGGGAGCAGCGAGGAGGTGGTGGCGTGGCTTGCGGGGCTGCCGCAGCCGTTGCGTGGCTGCTACGAGGCGGGCCCGACCGGGTTCGCGCTTTACCGGGCGGCGCAGACGGCCGGACTCGATCTGCGCGTGATCGCGCCGAGCAAGACGCCGCGGGCGCCGGGCGACCGGATCAAGACCGACCGCAAGGACGCCGAGCTGCTCGCTCGGCTGCTGCTTGCCGGCCAGCTGAAGGAGGTCTGCGTGCCGAGCGTGAGCGTGGAGGCGGCCCGTCATCTCTCGCGGGCACGCGAGCAGGTGCGCGGCGATCTGATGCGCTGCCGCCACCGCGTCTCGAAGCTGCTGCTCCTCCACGGGCGCGTCTATCCGGAGTCATCAACCTGGACGCAACGCCACCGCCAGTGGCTCGCCGGGCAGCAGTTCGAGCAGGCCGCGGCCGAGCTCGCCTACCTCGACGGTCTCGCCGCCGTCGACGGGCTCGTGGCCCGCAAGGCGGCGCTCGAGGAGCGGCTCTCCCATCTGGCGGTCGAGGGCGAGTGGGCGCCGACGGTCGCTCGCCTGCGCTGCTTCCGCGGCATCGACACCCTCTCGGCGTTCGCTCTCCGCCTCGAGGTCGGCGACTTCGCCCGCTTCCAGCGGCCAGCCCAGCTCGCCGCCTGGCTCGGGCTCGTGCCCGCGCTGAACCAGTCCGGCGAGTCATCCAGCCAGGGATCGATCACCAAGACCGGCTCCGGCTACGCCCGCCGCCTCCTCGTCGAGGCCGCCTGGCACTACCTGCGCGAACCCCGGATCGGTGTCACCCTCCAAAACCGCCAGCAGGGACAGCCCGCCCACGTCCTCCAGATCGCCTGGCGCGCCCAGCACCGCCTCCACCGGCTCCAACACCGGCTCCGCGGCCGAGGCAAACCGGGCAACCTCGCCACCGTCGCCGTCGCCCGCGAACTCGCATGCTTCCTCTGGGCAGCCGCCGTGGCGAGCTAAACCTTGACAACAAGCCCGCCTGCTCGGGTGGGCGCCGGGCCGATGCTGCCGGCACGCGCGACTGTTCTATGGGCAACCCCAAAGGGCCACGCCCGCTTCTAGATGGCGCACGCCGGCGACGAAACAAGGGCCCTGGGGTAACCAACCCCCGCATGATCAGACTGACCGCAGACGACCGTCGTCACAGCGCCCGACGCCCACCCGAACAGCCCCCCACCCCGATCACCGACCGGGCAACGCGGGCTGGACCCTTGACAAACCGCGCGCCATATCAGAACAACCCGACGGTGTTGCCGTCGGCGTCGACGTCGATCTGGAAGGCCGCGGGGGCGGCGCCCAGACCGGGCATCTGCAGCATCTCGCCGCACAACGGCACCAGCATGCCGGCGCCCGTGTAGGCGCGGATGTCGCGGACTGGCACGGTGAAACCCGTCGGGCGGTTCCGGTCGAGCGGATCATGCGAGAGTGAGAGGTGGGTCTTCGCCATGCAGATCGGAAGGTGCGCGATTCCCTGCTTCTCGAAGCGCTTGATCGCGTCCTGCGCAGCGGGCGCGAGCTCGATGCCGTCGGCGCCGTAGAGCGTGGTCGCGATCCTCTCGATCTTGGCTGCAATCGACTCGTCGTCTGCATACAGCATCTTGAACTCGCTCGGCGTGTCCGCGGCCGCGACGACGATCTCCGCGAGCTCGGTCACCGCCTCCCCACCCCGACCGAAGCCGTTGTGGATCGAGGCGCCGAAAGCGCCCGCCTCGAGCGAGCGCGCCTTGATCAGCTCGAGCAACTCCGGCTCGTCGTCGGGACGCGTGTTGATCGCGACCACCGGCTGGATGCCGAAGACGCGCACGTTCTCGATGTGCTTCGCGAGGTTCGCCATGCCGGTCTCGATCTCGGCCGCCATCTGGGCCATCTCGGCCTTCGCCTTCCAGTCCCCCCCGCCGTGGTGACGCAGCGCACGAACGGTGGCGACGATCACGACCACGTGCGGGCGCAGCCCACCGACGCGGCAGACGATGTCCATGAACTTCTCCATGCCGAGATCGGCGGCGAACCCGGACTCGGTGATCAGATACTCACCGAGCTTGAGCCCGATGCGATCGGCGACGATCGAGTTGTTGCCGTGGGCGATGTTGGCGAACGGCCCCGCGTGCATGAGGCAGAGCTGCCCCTCGAGGGTCTGCACGATGTTCGGCTTCAGCGCATCCTTGAGCAGCACGGCCATCGACCCTGCGGCCTTGATGTCCTCCGCGGTTACCGGGTCGCCGGCGACGGTGTGCCCCACGGTGATCGCGCCGAGGCGGCGCCGCAGGTCGGCGCGGTCGGTGGCGAGCGCGAGGATCGCCATCACCTCGCTCGCCGCGGTGATGTCGAACCCGGACTCGGCCGGGATCCCGTTCTTGGCACCGCCGAGCCCGGTCACGATGTTGCGGAGCGAGCGGTCGGTGACGTCGATCGCACGCCGCCACGTCACCGTCGCGATCTCCGGGGAATGGCGGTGGAAGATATGGGCGTCCACGAGCGCCGAGAGCAGGTTGTTGGCCGCGGTGATCGCGTGCATGTCGCCGGTGAAATGCAGATTGATGTCCTCCATCGGCACGACCTGCGCGTAGCCGCCACCCGCCGCCCCGCCCTTGACTCCGAACACCGGGCCGAGGGACGGCTCGCGGAGCGCGAGGATCGGCTTGCGGCCGATCTTGCCGAGACCCTGGGTCAGCGAGACCGAGGTCGTCGTCTTACCCTCCCCGGCTGGGGTCGGCGTGATCGCGGTCACGTTGACGAGCTTCCCGTCGGGGAGCCCGGCGAGCCGGTCGAGGATGGAGAGGTCGACCTTCGCCTTGTAGCGCCCGTACAGCTCGAGCTCCTCGGGCAGGATGCCGGCCTTGGCGGCGACGTCGGCGATAGGCCGCAGCACGGCGGCCTGAGCGATCTCGAGACTCGAAGGCATCGACATGGCGTGTGGCACTCCCGGGTCGGCGGTGACGGTGGTCAATGGCTCACCGCGGCGGCGGCCAGTTCGGAGACGAGCGAGTCGGTGTAGAAGCGCTCGAGCTTGAAGGGCTCGATCAGCGCCGGTGTCCGGCCGGTGGCGATCAGCTCGGCGAGCGTGACGCCGACGATGGGGGCGGCCTTGAACCCGTACGTGCCCCAGCCGCCGTCGACCAGGAAGCCCTCGAGCTCGGTCAGACCCATCACCGGGCTGTAGTCCGGGCTCATGTCGCAGAGACCCGTCCAGTGGCGCAGGATCTTCGTCCCGGCGAGCTGTGGGAACAGCTCGAGTACGTGCCGGCACGAGTACTCCACGAAGGGGAACGTCCCCTTGTTCGAGTAGGTGGGGTAGGGCTCGACCTCGGCGCCGATCAGGAACTCGCCCCGGTCGGTCTGCGAGACGTAGATGTGCATCTGGGCCGACACGATGATCTTGTCGAGGAACGGCTTGACCGGCTCGGTCACGAATGCCTGCAGGATCGAGTTGTGGAGCGGCAGCCTGAGGCCCGCCAGCTTCGCCACGGGGCTCGACCAGCCGGCGGTCGCGGACAGCACGACGCCGGCGGTGACGTCACCCTTCGGGGTGCGCACGCCTGTGACGCGGTCGCCGTCACGCAGGACGCCGGTGACCTCGGTGCCCTGGTGCACCTCGATCCCCGAGGCCATCACCTTGCGGGCGTACCCCCAGACGACGGCGTCGTGACGGATGATCCCGCCGGGCGGATGGTAGAGCGCGCCCTGGATCGGCCAGGTCACGCCCTCGGTGGAGATGTTGATCTGCGGGCAGAGCCGCTTCACCTCGGCGGCATCGATCACGTACGAGTTGATCCCGAGCAGCTTGTTCACCTCGGCGCGCTCGTTCTGCACGACGAGCGAGCGGTCGGAGTGCGCGAGCGTGAAGTGCCCGTGCTGCGAGAACATCAGGTTGAAGTCGAGATCCTGTGACAGCCGCTCGTAGAGCGCCACGCTCTCCTTGTAGAAGGCCGCGCCTTCCGGTGTGCGGTAGTTGGCGCGGATGATCGTCGTGTTGCGCCCGGCGGCGCCCGACCCGATGTAGCTCTTGTCGAGGATCGCCACGTCCCTGATGCCGTGGTGCTTCTGCAGGTAGTACGCGGTGGCGAGGCCGTGGGAGCCGGCGCCGATGATCACGACGTCGTAGTGGCGCTTCAGCCGGTCGGGATGCCGGAGGGACTTCTTGGGGAAGAAGATCTCCTTCACGACCGGCCTCCCAGGGCATCCACGCCGACGGGGCCGCCGCCAAGCGGCGCCGCACGGTCGACCGCGACCTCGAAGAGGTAGTGCGCGAACTCTTGGGCGAACACGAGCCACAGCGCGCCGTCCACTTCGAGCACGTGCACAACCGGAACGTGGGCGACCTCGCCGCTCGAGGGGGTCTCGTGGAGGTGGGTCATGCGCTCGAGGACTGTTCGCCGAGCGGGGCCTGCGATCGCGAGCACGGTGAGCCCGGCGGTGACGTCGAGCACGAGCTCGAAGCGGGATGCGAGGTCGGCGTGCAGCGCCGCGGTCTGTGCGCCCGGGCAGAGCACAAGCGACCGGCGCGGCGAGATGCGATACGAGACGACCCCCGCAGCGGCGGGCAGGTCGCCCGCCCCGCGCACCTCGAGCTTGCCGAGGTGGGAGAGGTCACCGATGCCCGCCGCCGCGAGATGCTCTGCCTCGCCAGGCACCGACACCGGTAGGAGCCATCCGTCGCGCTCCTCGAAGGTGGCGCCGGCCTCGCGGAAGCGGCGATCCATCGCCGAGCGGGCTACGGGGTGGAAGCCGTCCGCGTCGGCGACCGCGACGGCGGAGAGAAAGTCGAGGGCGCTCATGCTTGCCCCCAGAGCCGGTATCCGCTCCGGCGGATCCCGGCTCGGGAAAACCCCTGTTCTTGCCCCCAGAGCCGGTATCCGCTCCCGCGGATCTCGGCTCGGGAAAAGCTCTGGAGCGGCCGCTGACGCGGCCGGCCGCAACAATCCGACGCACGGCGAACGGTTGACACAGGGCCTCTCATGCTTTCAACCGCTCCCCGTCGGGGTCGAAGAACGGCCCGATATGCACTTTCATGCGCTCGAGCGAGCCGTTGACTGCGACGTCGAAGCCGCCACCGTCGACCGCGAGCTCGTGCGGCAGGATGGCGAGGCCGATCACCTTGTTCAGCTCCTTGGAGTGGCGCACGCTCGTCACACGCCCGGAGGACTTCCCACCGACGACGACCTGGCCGCCCTCCACGGGCAGCACGCCGCGCGGGCTCTCGAAGCCGACCAGCATCCACTTGAGCCCGCGCTCGGCAACCTGCTGGGTCGCCCATTTGCCGACGAAGTCCTCCTCCTTGTCGGCCTTGAAGATCCACGGCATGTCGGCCTCCAGCAGGTTCGACTCGGAGTCGGTGTCCTGGGAGACGATCACGTGGCCCTTCTCGAGACGCAGGATGCGCTGCGGCTCGAGGCCGAACGGGGCGGCGCCGAGATCGGCGCCCTTCTCCAGCAGGGTGTCCCACACGAACTCCGCATGGGACGAAGGGAGGTGGAGCTCGTAGCCGAGCTCGCCGACGAAGCCGATGCGCAGCGCGAGCGTCGGCACGCCCGCAACCGTCACGGACTTCGCGTCGAGGTACTTGAGGCCCTCGTTGGAGAAATCGTCGGCAGAGACTCGCTCCATCAGCTCGCGCGCCTTCGGCCCGGCGACGTTGATCGCGGCGACCTGGCCGGTGACGTTGTGGAACTTGACGTCCATGAACCACACGGCGTTCCACCAGGTGAACCACTGGTAGACGCCGTCGGCGCCGGTGGAGCTCGTGGTCACGTAGAACGTCTCGTCTTCGAGCCGGCCGGCCGTACCGTCGTCCATGATCCGACCCGAGTCGGTGGTGATCACGCCGTAGCGCACGCGGCCGACCTTGAGGTCGCTGAAGCGGTTCGGGTAGACGCGGTCGAGGAAAGCGCCGGCGTCGGGGCCGGTGACGAGGATCTTGCCGAGCGTGGAGACGTCGATCAGACCGACGTGCTCGTGGACGTTCTGCGCCTCGTCGCCGGGATCGCCGCCATATGAGTGCGGGCGGCGCCAGGCCCCAGTCCACATCATCGTCCCGCCGAGATCCTTGTGACGGTGATGCAGAGACGTGCGCTTCGCCGGCTCGTGCGGGCGCCCGGCGAGCAGCCCGAGCGAGACCGGGGCGTAGGGCGGCCGCGCGGTGGTCGTGCCGATCGTGTTCTCGTCGAGCCCGCGCGTCTTGGCGTAGACGCGCACCGAGTTGAGGTGGCACAACCGGCCCTGGCAGGGGCCCATCGTGACCGTGGTGTAGCGCTTGGCGAGCTCGATCGAGTCGTAGCCCTCCTTGATCGCATAGCGCAGGTCCTTCACCGATTGGTCCTCGCAGAAGCACACGAAGCACTTGTCGCCGGAGCCCGAGAAGACCGGCTCGGGAACGGCGGGCTCGCCCACTTCGCCCGCGGCCGCGCCGACGGCGCGGACATGCGCGGGAAGGTCGGTGGGGACGAACACCCCGCGTCCCGCGTCGAACTCGACGCGCGCGCCGGCCTGCGCAAGCAGCTTGTAATTCGGCTGGGGACTGCCACCCATCACGAGCAGGTCGCATTTGACCGTGCGGGTGTCGAGCTGCACGCCCGTCACGCGGCCCTTGCGGCCGATCGCCGAGATGATGTGTGGCGGCCGGTCGCGCAGGTCGACGACCTCGGCGATCTCGACACCGGCTGCGCGCAGATCGTCCGCGGCGGCGTGGCCGCGGTCGTCCACGGTGAGAACGACCGCACGGTTGCCCGGCTTGAGCGACCAGTAGTTGACCATGCGACGCACGGCGTCCGGCAGCATCACGCCGATGAGGTCGTTCCCGGGGAAGACGAGCGGCTGCTCGACGATCCCGGCGGCGACGACAACCTCGTGCGCCCGGATCTTGCTGAGCATGTTGCCGTGCGCGACCGGTACCAGGTTCTGCTCGAAGAGCCCGATGGCCTGTGCGGGCGCGAGAATCTCGATTCCGGCCTCGCGGGCGCGTGCGGCCAGGGCGCGCGCCTGCTCGTGGCCACCCGGGCCGGAGAGCAGCGAGCCGCCGACCTCGGGGCCCTCCTCCACGAGGATCACGTGCTGGCCGGCGGCGGCCGCCTCGAGCGCGGCGGCCAGGCCCGACTCTCCTCCACCGATGACGAGCACGTCAGCGTGGCGGAATTCCCCCTCTGCCCGGTAGTCGCGCGCGCCTTCCTTCTCCAGCCGGCCGAGCCCCGCCGCGTTGCGCAGGAACTTCTCGTACAGCGGCCAGAGCCTGCGGGGCCGGATGAACGTCTTGTAGTAGAAGCCGGGTGGCGTGAAGGGGCCGCCCAGCTTGTCCGTGAGCGACATCAGGTCGCGGTCGAGCGAGCCGACGAAGTTCTGCGGCTTGACGGCCATGCCCTGCTCGACCGGGGTCGTGCAGACGCGCACGTTGGGAGTGCCGTCGACGGTCATCTGGCAGTTGGCGCAATGACCGGAGCAGCACTGCAGGCCGCGCGGCCGGTGGTACTTGAAGCTGCGCGAGAACACGCGGCGGCCGGAGGCGAAAAGCGCCGAGCCGACGGTATCGCCGGCAAACGCCTCGATCTGGGCTCCGGCGTAGTCGAAGGTGATGCGGTGCGAGCGGTCGATCCGCTCGCCGTCGCGGGGCGCGAGCCGGCTCATGCTTGCCGCCAGGGCCGCCGGCGCGGCCGGCCGCAACCATACGACGCAAGTCGAAGGATTGAGACAGGCCGGCTCACGAGGCAGCCCGCACTGGCGGCTCGGGGTGCCAGGTCTTGACGACCTCGTTCGAAACGGTGTCGCGCTCTGCGAGAAACCAGTCCTCACAGACGCGGCAGAACCACCACTCGCGGTGCACCCCGGCCTCGTTGTCGCGCAGGTAGATGTACTCGTTGAGCTCACGCGCCGTCGGCGTCGCCTTCGGCCGGCGGGTCACCTCACCCGCGCACCGAAGCTCCTGAACCTCACGCGGCCCGCAGTTCGGGCACGGTACGAGCATCGACATGGGTGTGGGGCTCTCTGAGACTTCGCTTTATTGCATTCTAGGCAATGGCGTGCTACCTATGGCGATACACTACCGCTATGGCCCGTACCGGTCAACCGTCAATGAGGGACGTCGAGGCTACCGCGAGGGCGGCCGCGATTCTCGATGCACTTGCGGACGGAGGTGAGCTCGGAACGACGGACATCGCCCGCCGCACGGGAATCAGTGCCAGCACCTGCTCGCGGCAGCTGGGCACCCTGAACCGCCACGGGCTCGTCGAACACGTTGAGGCGACGGGCCGCTACCGGCTCGGCGTGAAGCTGTTGCGGCTGGCCAACGCGGTGCTGGCGCGGCTCGACCTGCGCGACCTGGCGCGGCCGCACCTGGAGGAGCTCGTCCGCTCGGTCGGGGAGGCGGCGACGCTGTCTGTCCCGGGCGGAGGCGACGCGATCACGGTCGACTTCGTCCCGAGCGAGCGCTACCTGCAGGGCGTGACCCGCCTTGGCCGGCCCTCCGTCGGCCACGCTTCGTCGGCGGGGAAGGTGCTGCTCGCGTTTGGCGACGTGCCGCTGCCGTCCGGCCCGCTCGAGGCGTTCACCCCGCTGACCATCGTCGACCCGGTCGTGCTCGCGGAGGAGATCGCCCGCGTGCGGGCGCAGGGCTACGCCGTCGCCGTCGACGAACGGGAGGAGGGCCTCGCCGCCGTCGCCGCCCCGGTCTGGGGCGCCGCCCGCGAGCTGGCCGGAATCGTGGCGCTGCAGGGCCCGAGCTCGCGCTTCGACGACGCGGCAATTCTCAGGGCGCTGCCGCTCCTCCTCGAGCGCACGGCGATCATCTCGCGCGCGATGGGCGCCTGACCTCCTCCAAGATCGTGCGGCGGGCTATGCCCGCCTGTGTTTCCGCCGCCAGAGCGTGCGGGCCGCGCCGGCACGCTACGCCGCGCTGACGCCGGCCGCCTTCGACGCGAAGCTCACGCGCGGTGCCTCGATCGGGTGATCACACGGCCACCCGCCGACGCCGTTCCTACAGTGATCGCATCCACGTAGCGCAAGGAGGCCCGTCATGCATCGCCGTCTCGTCGTCCTCGCCGTTCTCGCTGTCGTCGCTGTAGCAGCAGCCTTCAGCGCCGCTCCGGGCACTGCACGGACGTCCGCCGACCGCTGTCTACGCGGCGACTGGCGCATGTCGAACGCCGCCGCCAACCGCCTCCTCCAGCAACTGATCGGCAACCCGCAGCTCCGTGTGCGCCGCGGCGTGCTCACCGCTGCCTTCGACGCGCGCGAGATGCGCTACGGCTCGACCGACTTCGTGGTCGTGATCTCACTCGCCGACGCGCAACTGGAAGGGGTCGCCACGTTCATCAACGAGCTCCGCTACACGACTCGCGCCGGGCGGATCGTGATCCAGGGCGGCACGACCGAGCTCAACATCTCCAAGTTCACCGGGACCAAGAACGGTCGCACGATCACGGTCCCGGGCCCGCCGCCGACATCGCGAACGGTCCCCGGCGGCGGCGCGACTCCCTACACCTGCAGCCGCAGCACGCTCCGCTGGAGGATCCCCGTGAACAACACCTGGGCCACGTTCCAGCGCGTGCGCTGAGCGCCCTGCCGTCGCTGGGGCCGTCCTTCAGAGGGCTTTGTCCGCGCACGTCAATCGAACGACCGGCGACCAAGCTCCCCTGAAGGGGAGTTCCCGGGCGCACGGAAGCCCGACGCCATGTCGCCCGCCGGGCCGCTACTCGCACACAGGCACGTGCGGGATGCCGAGGATGGCGATCGGCCCTTGCTCGGCGAAGGCGCCGAGCACAACCTTGCCACCGCGTCTCACCGTCACGAAGGTGCCGACAAACACGTCGTCGTAGCGACTGGACGCGGTGAAGCCGGCACCGCGAAAGCGTGAGACCATCTGTGCCACCGTCGTTCGCCCCACCTCGACCCACGGCCCCGCCGTGCGCACGCCACGGGTGAAACTGAGCGTGCGCAATCGGCCACCGGTGAACTCGGCGATCCCGTGTACCCCCGCCGGTGCCTTCGGCCCGCTCAGCTTGTAGGTGATCGGCAGCGGCGGCCCGCCCAGCGGACACCCCGGCGAGCGCTTCGCGAGCCAGCCGGTGGCGACCGCGGCCTGGCCCGTCATGCCGAGCTTCAGCGGGCCGATGCCGTCGAGCCTGAGCACTATGGTAGCGGCCGACTCACCGCTCGAGGAGGCGAACGCGGCCGGGACGAGAGCGACGGCAACAGCAAGAAGGAGCCCGATCCGCATGCAGCGAGGGTACCGGGCGGTCACGTCAGCGTCCCTCGGGACAGGGCACCATGCAGGGGTCGCAATGCGCATCGACTTCCAGTCGGTCGGGATGCGATCGGCGGTTCGTCTGTCCGTTGGCGGCAAGCGCCTCCGACGCTGCGCGGTGCCCGGCGCCCCATATCAAGTGTCCGGATGAGTGGTTCCGCGTCTCGCGGGCCGCCTGCGTGTGGGTGCGCGCTGGGCCGCGCCCGCCTACGCCCCGGGCGAACACGATCCCGTGGCACTACTCATCTAGTCTGACGTCGGTGACTCGACGTCTCGTGACCACCCGGGATGTCCTGATCGCCCTGACGGTGGTTGCCGTTCCGGCCGTGGTAGGCGTGCTTGCCTGGACCGAGGCGATTCGCGTCCGCCAGACGCTCCGCGAGGGTCTCTTCGAAGTGACACCCCGCACGACGGTGATCGCGGCCCTGGCGGTCGCGCTCGCTGCGACCGCGTGGTCGATCGGCTCTCGTGCGTCGTCTGTCCGACCCCTCGCCACCGCAGCCGGCCGGACCTTGGGGCGACTCGGCTCGATCCTCGTCCGCTCGCCCGCGATCACACTCACGCTCGTGGTGACGATGGCGGGGGCATTCCGCTTCGTGCTTGCTGGTGCGTACACCATTCCCTTCGTCCTTGGCGACGAGGTGATCTACGGCGACCTGGCAAAGAACATCGCCCGTACCGGGAAGCCCCTCCTCGGTGGAGAGCTTCACCTCGAACACAGCATCCTGTACCCGCTCGTCATCAGCCCGGCGTATGCCCTGATGTCGGACGGCGCGGAGGCGCTGCATCTCGTCAAGGCGATCAACTGCTCACTGGCCGTCGCGGCCGCCATTCCGATCTATCTCCTGGCGCGCCGCGTCACCTCGACGGGCTGGAGCTTGACGGCGGCGGCGCTGACGGCGTTCATGCCGTGGACTGCCTACGGCGCAGCGATGCTCACCGAGTCTCTCTTCCTCTTCGGGCTCACCCTGTTCGCGCTCGTCCTCACTCGCATGCTCGAGTCCCCGACTCCCGGACGCCAGTTCGTCGTACTGACGACGCTGGGGCTGCTCTTCTTGGCGCGACCGCAGGCCATCGTCCTCCTCGGCGCTGTGGTGGCCGCCGTCCTGATCGTCGAATGGGGGGCACTACGACGGGCGCTCGGGACGTACAGCCCGTCGCTCGGAGCACTGGGCGTCGTCGCGCTCGCCGCAGCCTCGGCCCTGGCGTTCGGTGCGCCCGTGCCCGGAAGTGCCTACGCCGCCCTGACCGACAATCCGGACACGGCGGCGACCGTTCCCAAGTGGGCCGCCTGGAACACCGGGCTTCTCGTCATCGCCGTCGGCACGGTCGCGGTCGTCGCGGTCCCGATCGTCCTCGCGTCGCTGCTGGGTGAGAACGCGAGCCGGGGGCAGCGAAGCGTCGGAGCGACCATCACCGCGGTGAGCTGCGCGATCCTGCTGTCGGTTGCACTGCTGTCGGCGTCTCCCTTCGGGTTGGACATCCTCCACGAGCGCAGCCTGTTCTACGTCACCCCGTTGCTGTTGCTTGCGCTTGTCCGCTGGCTGGCGGTCGGCCTGCCGCGACCAAGACGGCTGTCGACGATCTCGGCGCTCGCCGCCGTGGCTGTCGTCGTGACGCTGCCACCGGATCTCGTGGCCCGCACGAACAACTTCGACGCGCTCACGGCACAGACGTTCCGCAACCTCGCGGTTCAGTTTCCGGACACCCCGGATCGGGTGCTGCTCGTCGTCCCGGTGATCGCAGGGGTGCTCGTCTTCGTGTTGGCGCGGTCTCCGCTGCTTCCGCTCCTGACCGTGGTCACGACGTTCGCGGCAACCATCGGCGCGACGGATTGGTCTGCAACCTTCCCCATCGAGCGGGCCGGGGTGCTCTCGTGGGTCGACCACCGCGTGTCGGGGGGAGAGGGCGGCGTCACGGTGCTGAAGATCGAGGTTCCCATCGATGAGTCTCTGCCGTGCGTCGAGGAAGCGCGCTTCGAGGAGGACCGGCTCGTGATCCTGACCGATCACTACAACGCGAGTGCGCAGGGGCTGGCCCGGCTCGTTGCGTCTCCCGCCTCGAGCACGTCGCCCGAGGAGCCGCAGTGGGCGGTCCGGCCTGACGGCGTTCTACTCGACGACGGCCGAGAGGTGCCCGGGGGATGGTTCGTGGTCGACTCCAGGATCGCACTTGCCGGGCGGCGGATTGCCCGATTCGACCTCGACGGAGCGGTGCCGGGTTACGGGGCGGGCGCGTCGCTTGCTTTGTGGCGGGCCGACACCCCGGTCAGGCTCGTCGACCGTCGACCGGTCTATCCTCCGCGGCCGGATGGTGGGGCTTGCCCGGGGTGAGCGAACCTGCAGCCGGTCAGCCGGGGCGGAGACGGCTGGACGACGGACCCCGTGCCGCACGCTCGACCGACAGGCCCGTCTCAGGCGCTCGCCGCCGCCTGACTCTTCGCCGCGAGCCGCTCGTTCCGCCCTGCCAGCGGCACCCCGGCTGCCTCGGCCGTGACCAGTGAGATCGAGCGGAGATCCTCAGGCTCGACGTTGTGGATGTTCGTCTTGCCGGTGCAGCGGGGCATGATCGAGGCCTCCGCGCGCAACGCCTGCAGGTAGAGCTCAGCCTGCTCGGCTCGCTCTTCGAGGCCCACGTCGCCGTACCAGCTCACCTCACTACCTTCGATCCTTCCGCCGACGGCCAGGGCGAGGGCGACCCCCACGGTCGCAGCGTTCGCACCGAGGCCCAGGAGCTTCACCACGTCCGTCCCCGACCGCACGCCTCCGAACCAGAGCAGCTCGACGTCTTCCTCGCGGTTCAAGGAGCGGAGCGTGCGAATCGTGTCCCGGATCGCGGTCAGGTCGGGTGCACCGCCGAGCTCCGGCCAGGCGCGTCCGCCGAGGCCGCCCGAGCCGTCGAGCAGCACGAGGTCGAGCTCCTGGTCGAGCGCGAACGGGATCGCAGACGGCACCTGTGGCGCTGTTGCCACCACTCCCCGCATCTGGCCGGCGCGGGCCGGCTCGGGAGCGCGAAGCGCACCGAGCGCAAGCACCGCCGCCGCGGACGGGTCGCTCGCGTCACCCTCCATCGCCAGTTGCAGCCACTGCACATCGGCGGCGAGCGGCCGCCGCCCCACGTAGGCCAACCCACGCGAACGGATCCCGTGCGCCACAGCCGCGCGCACCTCGTCGGGCGCGTCGTCGAAGCCGGTGACGAGGAACGGAGCGTCGAGCTCGAGCGCACCCGCGCCCAGCACCGTCTCCACCGTGCACGCATCGCGATACGGGTCGATCACGAGCCGCGAGAGGTTCGCCGGCAGGAAGACGAGGTCGTCGAGCGTGGCCGCCCGCGGGGCGAAGTGATGCGAGCCCGACACGGCGAGGCGCTTGGTGAAGAGCGCCCGCTGCTTGCGGCCGTCGTCCGGCTTCGTGCGCGCCATCACGAAGATGTCCTCGCGCGTGCGCACCGAGTAGTCCGCCGATCCCGTCTCGGCGTCGCAGCGGTAGCAGCGCGCCGCCTCGCGCTTCGCCGTCTCCAGGTCGTAGCGCGACTCGATCTCCGGAAATGCGACCGGGTTCTCGCCGAGACCGTGGAACTCCTGATGCTGACGGTTCCACTCCTCCCACTGCGGGTCCTGCGCCACCGGCACCCGCCGCGTCTTGAAGGGCGTGCGGTACGGCAGCGGCGACTCGTTACCCTCCAGAAACGCCTTCAGGTAGTAGGCGGCGCGGTGCCCGTGGTACATCGCGTTGACGATCGTCGAGGGCCCGAAGGCGCCGTCGCCCGCCGCGAACACTCGCGGTCGCGATGTGCGCATGGACTCCCAGTCGGTCGGGATGCGATCGCCGTTCATCAGCCCGTTGGCCGCAAGTGCCTCGGACGCAGCGCGCTGACCGATCGCCATCACCACGAGCCCGCAGGGAATGTCGTGCTCCGAGCCGGGCACGTTCACCGAGACGCGCCGCCCGTCCGCCCCGGGCTCGCCCAGCTCGGTGCGCACACAGCGCAGCACGAATTGCCCGTCGACCTCGTAGACGCCGACCGGCTGCGTGTTGTAGACGATCTCGATGCCCTCCTCGATAGCGCCGTGCAGCTCGTCCTTGCGAGCTGGGATCTCCGCCGGGCCGCGGCGGTAGACGATCTTCACGTCCACGCACCCGGGCAGGCGCTTCGCGACCCGGCACGCGTCCATCGCGACGTCGCCGGCGCCCACGACCACTACCTGTTCCGGCAGCTCGGGCCTCGCGCCGCCGTTCACGTCGCGCAGGAACTCGACCCCGTCCAGCACGCGCGGGTCGTCGGCGTTCTCGACGGGTGGGTTCTTTGCCCACCAGGAGCCGATCGTCAGCAGCACCGCGTCGTGCCGTTGCTCGAGCTCCTCGAGTGTCGTGCTCGCAGGGGGAGAGCTCCCTCCGGGGACAGTCCCCAGCCCGGTTTCCAGATGCACCGTGATCCCGGGGCACCTCGCGAGCATGCGGTCGATGTCCTCCTGGAAGACTGCGGGGGGGCAGCGGAACGCCGGTATCCCCCAAGTCATGTAGCCGCCGAGCATCCGGGTCAGCTCGTACACGTGCACGCCGTAGCCGGCCTCCGCGAGATCCTGTGCCGCCGTCAGGCCCGCCGGGCCGCCGCCGACGACGGCCACGGTCGCCTCCTTCGTCACCGGCACCGCCTGGGGACGCCAGGTCGCACCGAGCTCGTCCATCACGAAGCGCTTGAGATTGCGGATGGCCAGCGGCCCGTCCGAGTCGGCGCGCCGGCACGCCGGCTCGCAAGGTGCGTCGCACACCCGGCCGCAGACCGACGAGAACGGGTTCGTGGCGGTGATCGCCTCGAACGCCTCCTCGAGCTTCCCCTCCCAGATGTACGCGATGTAGGAGGGTGCGTCGGTGCCGATCGGACACGCCACCTGACAGGGCGCAGGTGCGAAGTTGACGTCGCCCGTGTCGTCGCGTTCGGCAAGCTCGTCCGGAACCGCCGGATAGGAAGCGCGATCGATCCCGTAAACTTCAGGCTCGGGAGGCGTCGTGAGCTCGCTCACGCTTGCCCCCAGAGCGGGTATCCGCTCCCGCGGATCCCGTCTCGGGCAAACCCCTGAAGCGGCCGCTGACGCGGCCGGGCGCAACGACGCGACACACGGCGAAATGTCGAGATAGGGCGCCTCAAGCGAGCGCCCCGATCGTGCGCGGCGTCGGCGAGGCATCGGGCTCGAAGGGCAGGCGCGTGATCTCCGCCGCCTCCGGTGTGAGCGCGACCAGGTCAGTGCGCGCGAGGTCGTACACGCGGTCGTAGCCGTGCGCATGCACCACCGAGGCCAGCTGCCAGCGCACCGCCTCCAGGTAGCGGTGGATGTTCCATGACTCGGTGTCGATGTCGTAGCGCGCCTCGTACACCGGATCCTGCGTGGCGATACCCACCACGCACTGGCCGACCGCGCACTGCAGACACGCTATGCAGCCGCCGGCGATGATCGCGCTCGTGCCGAGCGCGACCCCGTGCGCACCGAGGGCGATCGCCTTGGCGGCGTCGATGCCGTCCTTGACCCCGCCCATCAGCATGATCGGCATCCCCGTCGCTTCGATCTCCTCCAGCGCATCGAGGGCCTCGATGATCGCGGACAGGGTGGGAATGCCGACGTACTCGAGGACTTCGTTGCCGGCAGCGCCGGTCGACCCCTGCATGCCGTCGAGGCACACGTAGTCGAACCCGTCCTTGTAGGCGATCTTGATGTCGTCCCGCACGCGACCGGCGCCGAGCTTCACCGAGACGGGCTTCTCCCAGCCGGTTGCCTCGCGCAGCTCTTCGACCTTGATCACGAGGTCGTCGGCGCCGAGCACATCCGGATGGCGCGACGGCGAGCGCAGATCGATCCCGGCGGGTATGCCGCGCAGCCGAGCGATGTCCTCCGTCACCTTCTTAGCCATCAGCTGCCCGCCCAGACCCGGCTTGGCACCCTGCGAGATATAGATCTCCACGCCGTCCGCGGCTCGCATCGCCTGCACCGACCAGCCGAGCCGGCCGCCGAGCATCTGCACCACGACGCGCTTCGCAGCCTCGCGCACCTCGGGGATGAGACCGCCCTCGCCGGAGTTGTCGCAGATGTCGGAAAGCGTCGACGCCTTCGCCAGCGCGATCTTGGTGGACTTGGAGAGCGCCCCGTAGGACATGGGCGCGATCATCACGGGCATCGAAAGCTCGATCGGCTGTGCGCCCGAGCGGTCGCCGATCTGCGAGGAGAGATCGACCTTACCGACAACTTCGGGGTCGGGATCGACCGTGGAGAGGTCGCGGCGGAAGGCGATGTCGTTGAGGTGCGGGAGAGGCCGGGTCGCGCCGTATCCGCGGATGCGGTAGCGACCCATCTGGGCCTTCACGGAGATATCCTCCTGCACCTTGGCGTTCCAGTAGTCGGTTCGCTCCGAGCCCTCGTAGAACGGGATCACCCGGACGCGCGGCTCGGTCTTCGAGTAGCGCAGGTTCTTGCCGGCGTTCACAACCTTCTGGAAGGTGCCGGCGAACGGGATCCTGTAGCGGTCGAGAAACGCGCGGACGTCGTCGAGCTCGGCGTCCTCGAGCTCCGCGAGGGCGGCGTCCTGACCGAGCGACTGCACCTTGCCGCCGACGTAGATCGCCCCGCCGTGGATGTCCTGGCCCACGCGCTCGCCGGAGTCGCCGCAGATGATCAGCCGGCCCCCGTACATCATGTAGCCGGCCATGAAGTTGGCGTTGCCGCCGCAACACAGCGTGCCTTCCTTCATCACCTGACCGGCGCGCGAGCCGAGATTTCCGTGCACCACCACCTCGGCGCCGCGGACGGCGACACCCGCGATCGCACTTGCGTTGCCGTGAACGACAACAGAGCCGGCGGTGAGATTGTCTGCCAGCCCCCAGCCCACGTTGCCCTCGATCTCGAAGCGTGGGCCGTCGCACAGGCCCGCGGCGAAGTAGCCGGCGGACCCGCGCACCGTGACCGTGATCGGAGACGTCAGCCCGACGCCGATGTGATGACGAGCGTCCGGGTTCGTGATCTCCACGTCCTCACCCTGCTCGCCGTACTCGCGGAGCAGCCTGTTCGCCTCGGTGATGCCGAGGCCCGAGAGGTCGATGACGGCCACGGGCGCTCGGGCTACGCCGCCGCGGCTGCGGCGGGCTCGGCGGCGCCGGTGCGGCGCCACGTGCGGAACGTGCCGGGCGCCGGCTCTGTCGTCGTCAGCGCATGACCGGGGAAGAGCTTGTTCAGCGAGACCTCCTCGGAGGCGATGGCGACGATGTCGCCGTCCTCGTACATCACCATCGGCTTCGCCGCAAGCCGATCCTTGGCGAAACCGATCTCGTCTCGCGTGGAGACGAGAAAGGAGAAGGTGCCGTCGAGATCCGCAATCGACTGCTCGAGGCCGCGCTCCAGCGTCCACCCCTGTGCCAGCTTGTCCGCGAGGTATACGGCGAGCAGCTCCGAGTCGTTGTCGGTGTTGAACTCGAAGCCACGCTTCTCGAGCCGGCGTCGCATCTTGTAGTAGTTGGTGATCTGCCCGTTGTGGACGATCGCGACGTCCGCGAAGCCCGTGGCCCAGAAGGGGTGACCCGCCTCAGCCGAGACGGCGGACTCGGTGGCCAGTCGGACGTGGCCGATGCCGTGCGTGCCGTCGAAGCCGGCGATGTCGTAGACGTCGTCGACGTCGTGCGCCGTGCCGATGTCCTTGATGATGTCGAGGCTCTCCCCGATCGAGGAGACCTTGGCCGCGTGCTCCATGGCGTACGAGAAGGCCTGCAGGTCGCCGGAGAAGCGGACGAGGAACCGCGCGGTCGTTCCGACGACCTCGGCCTCACGGACGTCGGCGCCGAACTCGGCGAAGCGAGCGTTGATGTCAGCGAGCGCGCGATCGCGTTCCTCACCTTCGCCCACGAAGAAGCGCAGCCGGAGCTCGTCGTGGCGCTCGGTCCCGCCGTGGTACAGAGCGAATCCCGTCGAGTCGGGCCCCCGGTGCTGGCAGCCGTCGAGCATCGTGATCAGGTCACGCCCCAGGTCGTGTCGCTGCCCGTCCTTGTAGAGGATACCCGCGATTCCACACATACATGGAGAGTAGCTCCATGCCGATGCGCGGTGCAGCGGGAGAAGCCTCCACTCATCGACCCTGTCTATGGATGTTCTACACATATTTCGGCTGGCGGCGTCTGACAGCCGACAGGCACCACCACCCCGACTGATCTCGACCGCTCACCGCCCGGTCGCCCCGACCCTCAGAAGCGCGTCAGGTACTCCCGGATCTCCCAGTCGGTGACCTGCTCGTGGTAGGCGGCCCATTCGTCCTGCTTGACCCGTACGACGTAGTCGACGTAGTCCCCTTTGGGCCCGGTGCCGAGCGCCCTGCGGAGCACGCCATCCGCTGCCAGCTCCTGCGTCGCCTCGAGCAGGTTGGCAGGGAGCGTCGTCATGCCGCGGCCGACCAGGTGGCTGTAGGGGATCTCGTACAGGTTCTCCAGGTTCGGCTCGCCCGGGTCGGCGTTCGTCGCGATGCCGTCGAGACCCGACGCGAGAACCGCTGCCGCAGCCAGGTACGGGTTGCACGAGCCGTCGATGGTTCTGTCCTCAATGCGACCCGCGCCCGGGATGCGATACGCCTGCGTGCGGTTGTTCGACCCGTACGAGATCCAGACAGGCGACCACGTCGCGCCGGAGGTGGTCGTGCCCCGCTTCAAGCGCTTGTAGGAGTTGACGGTCGGGGCCGTCAACGCCGCGTAGGCACGTGCGTGCTTCTTGAGCCCACCGAGGAACGCGTACGCCGTGGCAGACAACCCGAGCCCGCGCGGGTCCGACTCGTCGAGGAAGACATTGGTGCCGTCCTTCCAGAGCGACATGTGGAAGTGGCAGCCGTTACCCGTCAGGCTCGTGAACGGCTTCGGCATGAAGGTGGCGATCATCCCGCGCTGCTCGGCCAGGGTGTGCACCATGTAGCGGAAGAAGACCGCACGATCCGCCGTCGTCAAGGCGTCGGCGAACTGGAAGTTCTGCTCGAACTGGCCGTTCGCGTCCTCGTGGTCGTTCGCGTAGTTTCCCCAGCCGAGCTCGTTGCAGTAGCGGGAGACGGTCGTCAGCAACTCGTACTGCCGCGTGAGCCCGGCCATGTCGTAGCAGGGCTTGTCGAGCGTGTCCATCTTGTCCGCGAGCTCGATCCCCCCGTCGGCTGTGCGCCGCACGAGGAAGTACTCGAGCTCCATCCCGACCTTGAACTCGTAGCCCTGCGCTGCGGCCTGCGCGAGCACGTTCCGCAGGATCGTCCGCGGGCAGTACGGCCACGGCGCGCCCTCCACGGTGATGTCGCAGGCGAAGCGGGCGAGGTTGGGCTGCCATGGCACGGGCGTGAACGAGTCGAGATCCGGCATGGCCGCGATGTCCGGATCGGCCGGCACCTGGCCGATCTCACCGGCGGCGAAGCCGGCGAAGCCCGCGCCCTCGGCGACAAGGTCGTCGAGGTTGGCGGCAGGGATGAGCTTGGCGCTCGGCCGCGCATACATGTCCACGAACTGCGCGAAGAAGAACTCGATGCCGCGGTCTTTGGCCTGGCGGCGCACGTCGTCGAGCGTCATGCTCTTTGTACCTCCCGAGATCCGATGAGGGCTCGTTTCTACCAGGCCGGCGGCGCCATTGCGAACGGCACGGTCACGCCGAGAGCGCGCGGCGCAGATTCGCCGAGAGCAGCGCGAGCTCGAGCGAGAGCCCGTCGACACTCGCAGGATCGATACCGCTCACCTCGGCGATGCGGTCGAGCCGCTGGCGGAGCGTGTTGACGTGAACGAACAAGGCGTCGGCCGTCGCACGAAGCGAGCCGCGATGCCGGAGGTAAGCCTCGAGCGTGAGGAGGAGCTCCGTGCCGCGGCGCTCGTCGTACTCGCGCAACCTGTCGACCGGCTCGACGAGCGGATCCCTGACACCGCCGGCGAGGGTTGCCGGGAGCAGGTAGCGGAGCGGGCCCAGCTCGTCGTAGACAACGACCTTCGCCGCGCCGGGGAGCGCGGCTGCGACAAGAGCGTGCCGCGCCTCCGTGAACGCGCGCGAGGAGGCCGATCCGATCTCGAAGACACCGGAGAGACCCGAGCTGCCGGGGCGTGTTCGGGACAGATCATGGAGTCTGCCGGCCACCGCGACATGACCTCCGGGCGCGGCGACCACAACCCGAACCTCCGCCTCGCCGCCGTCCAGCAACGGCGGATGCCCGAGAGCTTCGGCGACCTCGTTCGACGGGTGTGTGGAGAGCACGACGACATGCGGGCCTGCCCCGTCGTGCCCGAGCCGTGCCAGTCGCGGATCGTCCGCCGCGACGATCCCGGCCGCGAGGTCGTCGAGCACGTCTGCGACGAGAGAGCGGTCGGCGAGACGCTCGATCAGCCTGATCTTCTGGATCGCCACGGCCGCCTGGCCGGCGATCGTGCGAGCCAGCTCGACGTTTGTCGTGTCCTGGGCAACGAGAACGCCGACGAGCTCACCGCTCGACACCAGGGGCACGGTGACGCGCCGCTCCCGGCGTACGAGCTCAGGCCCCAGCCGGCCCACCCGCAGCGTGCCGGGGGCCAGCTGGCCCAGAGGCGCGGAGGCCTGGAGTGCGACCTCGTCCGATGCGCCGTCGTGCAGATACAGCAGTGCCGCGCGCGCCCGGAGCAGCTCGACGGCCCGGCTGGCGACCTCCGCCGCCAGCTCGTCGGTGCTCGTAGCGCGCGCCAGGGCTTCCGCGAGGGCGGTCAGCCGCTCGAGATCCTCGACGCGCCGGCGGGAATCGTCATAGGCGCGTGCGTTGTCGATGGCGCCGGCGACCAGAGAGGCACCGCTGACGAGGAACTCCACCTCGGCCTCCGAGAACTCGCGCGGCGCCTGGGTGTGCGCCGTGATCACACCGACCAGCCGGCCGGGGCGCGCGACGAGAGGCACGGCCAGGAACGACTGGAAGCGCTCCTCGTCGATGCCCTCCACGAGCTCGAAGCGATCATCGGACGCCGCGTCGTCGCGGAGGAACACCGGTTCCCGCTGCACCGCCGCCCACCAGGCGATGCCCCGCCCCCGATCGAGGCCTGCTTGCCCGACGAGCTCCTCGTAGCCGGGGGACGCTGCACGCAGCACCAGACGGTCGGCGTCCTGGTCGAGGAGATACACGAAGCACGCGTTGACGCCGGTGCCTTCGGAGAGCAGCTGGACCACCGCCCTCAGTACATCGTCGAGCTCGAGGGTCGACGTCACCGTCGAGACGATGCGGGAGAGCAGGCGTTCCTCGCGACGCGGGGTGGTCATGCTTGCCCCCAGAGCCGGAACCCGCTCCCGCGGCTCCCGGCTCGCGAGAATCCCTGAAGCGGCCGCTGCCGCGGCCGGCCGCTCCCCCGGAACGCGAGACTGGGGGTTGACACAGAGCGTCTCATGCGCGCCCCCCGTCTGTCCGCAGAGCTGGAATCCTCACGCGCGGACTCCAGCTCGCGACTTGCGTTTGGCCGGCGACGGCTCCCGCCCGGCGGAGCCGGGCTCCGCCCCCGCCTGCCGCCGTCCGGGGAACGCGCATGCACCTCCCGGTTGACAGAGGGCGTCTCATGCCGCATCACTCTAGGCTGGCGTCGGCATGATTGCGGGCGTGAGCACCGACTGGGACGCGTTCTTCGACTCCGACTACATCCGCGCGTATGAGCCACTCCTCGACGAGGAGTCGACCGCGGCCGAAGCGCGAGGAGCAATGGCGCTCGCGGGCGTCGCGCCTGGGGCCGAGGTGCTCGACTGCCCCTGCGGGTACGGGCGACATTCGCTCGTCCTCGCCGAGCTCGGCTATCGCGTGACCGGCGTGGACATCTCGGAGACGCAGCTCTCGGAGGCGAAGAAGCGCCGCGGTGAGGACGAGATGCCGGTGCTGGTCGCCGCCGACTACCGCGAGCTGCCCTTCCCGGATGCGAGCTTCGACTGCGCCGTGAACCTCTTCACCTCCCTCGGCTACTCGGGCAAGGAGAACGACGTCAAGGCCCTGGCGGAGCTGAAGCGCGTGCTGCGCGCCGGCGCCCCTCTGATCGTCGAGACCGCCCACCGTGACCGGCTGGCTGCCCGTTTCCGCCCGTCCCACTGGTACGAGCTCCCCGACGGCGCCCTCTCACTCGACGAGAACGAGTTCGACCTCGTGGAAGGGGTCGTGCACATGCGGCAGGTCGTCGTTCGAGGCGGCGCAAGCCATACCCGGCGCGCGACCCACCGCATGTACACGGTCACTGAGTTCGTCGAGATGGCGCACGCCGCCGGATTCGACCGGGTCGAGGCCTTCGGCGACTGGGAGGCAACGAAGCCTCCCTGGCTCGACACCCGGCTGATCCTGCGCTGCCGCTGAGGCTCCCGCCAGCAGGCACACCTCGGGTGATGCGTCTGAAGGCATCTACGCGAGCCGCTTCAACCAGCCGAGCGCCTGCTGGTCCCACGGCACTCGGTGCGTGACTCCCGCCTCGGACATCTGGTCACGGTTGGCCAGATACCAGTCGAACGTGGCGCACAGCGTCTCGGCGTTCGACAGGCGCGGAGACCAACCGAGCAGCTCCTTGGCGCGGTCGACCGAGACGAACGAATCCCGGTGCGCCGTCTTGTAGTGCCACTCGGCGAGGGGTGATAGCTTTGCCAGCTCGAGTGCGCGCAGCGACAGCTCGGCCGGACGCACGGGGATCGGAAACACACGCGATCCCGAGCCGGCATGTGCGATCAGCGCCTCCATGTCCTCTCGCACCGTCGCGAACCGCTCGGCTCCGATGTTGAGCGCCTGCCCAGCCACGGGCGCGTCGAGCGAACGGACAATCGCGTCGACGAGGTCCTCGACCGCTAGCAGCTGGTACCGGTTGTGACCGGAGCCGAGAATCGGGATCCTGCGACCTTCCCGGATCCAATCGAAGAGAATCTCGAACACGCCGAGACGCTCCGGCCCGAGAAACGTCTTGGGCCGGATGATCACCGTCTCCAGCCCGCGGCGCGCGAACTCGCCGCACAGGCCCTCGGCTGCGATCTTCGACTCCCCGTACGCGCCGACACCGACGAGCGGGTCGCCCTCCTCGATCGGGTGCTTCGCGGGAACCCCGTAGACCGCGGTCGAGGAGATGAACACGGCTCGCTGCAGATGTGCCCCCGCGGAGGCGGCGAGGACGCACCCCGTCCCCTCCACGTTGGCCGACCAGATCGCCGCGCGAGACTCCTGGATCGGCAGCGCCGCCGCCGCGTGCACGACATGAGACGCACCGTCGACGAGCGCTGCAGCAGCGCGACCGTCGCGAACATCACCCACGATCTGTTCGACGTTCCCGCCAGTCAGCGGGTCGACAAGCTCGACCAGATCGAGCGTGCGCACGCGATACCCGTCCGCGACCAGACGCCGCACGAGATGAAGACCGAGGAAGCCGGCGCCGCCGGAGACTGCGACGAGTGGCGGCCTGGGCATCGCCGCCATCGTAGGCGTGGTTACGCGGGAGGCGCGCCGTTCACGAGCATCGCCGCGACGAGCAGCACCGCCATCGCGACCGTGCCTTCGCCGAGCAGGCTGCGTACGACGCCACGCGGCTCGATCCCGCGTTCGAGCTTCGGCTTGACCACGAGCTGGTGGAATGCCCCGACGCCGAGGGCCAGGACCACGATCGCCACCTTCACCAGCAGCAGCTGTCCGTAGTCCGTGCGCCACAGATCGGACATAGCGGGCAGGCGGACGAAGGCGAGATAGAGGCCGGCGGCCAGCATCGCTGCGACCGCGACCGTTGCCACGCGGGAGAAACGAAGGAATGCGCCGACGCGCTCGTCGGGGCCGAGCGCCCAGACCACGGTGGCGAGAATCGCGAGCCCTCCCACCCAGATCGACGCCGCGGTCAGGTGCACCCAGTCGGCGCCTTGCGTGAATGCGGTCGCGTCGGCCTCGGTTCCCTGGTGCCCGGACACCGAGAGCCCGGCGCCCATCAGCGCCGCCAGGACGAACGCGGGCCAGAGCAGCCGGTCCCGATCGAGTGTCCACGCGAGCAGGAGGAGCGCGGCCACAAGGCCGAACCCGACCGTGGTCACCATGAAGGCCGCACCGAATCGTGTGCTTTCGGCGAACGGGGAGAGGTCGGCGTAGAGGAGATCGGCGAAGCTGAGCTGGAGTGCATTCGCCCCACGCAACACGAACGCGGCGATGCCGGTGTTGATCACGCCGAACGCACCGACCGTGGCACTGAGCATCAGCCAGGTGCGCAAGCGCCCGGTGACTCCGGGGCGGAGGACGAGAAGTCTCACGGCGAGGGCGCCGAGCAGCAACGAGAGCGTCGCGAGATACCCGAACCGCACGACGTCGTCCTTCCACGTCAGTCCCGACGCGCCAACGGCCTCGGTCGGCGACGGTGCCGGCACGCCCACCCCGAACGTCCACACCCCGGTGCCGATATGCCCGTCCGCCGAGAGCTCGCGCCAGCGCACCGTGTAGGCTCCGCGCGCCAGGTCGGGGAGACGCGCGACGAGCACACGACCGCGGTCGCGAGCGACCACCGCCCCCGAGACAACGGCCCCATCGGCGGCGAAGACCTCGATCGAGCGAGGAACGATCGTGACCGCCTGGTCGAAGGTCAGTGAGACCTCCGTGGGCGACTCGTCGAGCGACGACTGCCGGATCGGGATCGTACTCTGCAGCGCCGCGTGCGCAAGGGCCGCCGCGGGAAACGCCAACGCGGGCACGATCAGGGCCACCACGAGCCACGGTAGGCGCCGCCTCACTTCGCAGCTCCCGCGAACTCCGAGAGGTGACCGAAGATCGGCGCGATGTCCCGATCGCAGTACAGCATCACGGCGATCCCCACGAATGTGGCCGCGTACCCGTACCGCCACAGCGGGAACCGCGGCCGCAGCGCCTCGAACAGAGGGAACAGCGCACCGACGACGAGCCACCAGCCGATCAGGTGATGCAGAAACGCGGAGCGCGAGAAGAGCCAGCCGTTCTGTTCGTGCAGCAAGAAGGAGGCACCACTCAACGCCAGCCCGGCTGCGGTAACGAGCGACCAGGCCGGGCTCGTCAGCTTGCCGCGCGCCACCGCGAACTGCACTCCGCCTGCGACGAGAGCCGCCTGCGCCCACAACGAATGGGCCAGGAGGTGCAAGGTGGAGAAGGTCGAGAGTACGGAGACGATCCACAGCGTGACACCGCCGAACAGGCAGAGTCCCGGGAAGAGGTAGGCGCGCCATGTCCTCCGTCTGAACACTCCTGGCCCTGCGATCGCCTCCGCCAGCAGCGTCAGGCCGACGAGCAGAAACAGCGAGGCGAACAGCCAGTGCGCGATCTCAGCGCGGGGCTCCATCGGCTTCCGCAACGGTTTGTGTTTCGTCGGCTGCGCTCTCCAGATCGGCCGCGAGACCAGGAGCGACCACCAACGCAAAGAAGAGCCCGACCACGACAACAAGCAGAGGCGCCTGCGCGAGATAGTCGTAAACGCCTTTCCCTTCACGGTGGATGAAGGCGATTCGGTACGGCTGCGCGATCGCCCAGACGATGCCGCCGACGATCGTCAGGGGGCCGATCGCCTCGATCGCCAGCACGCGTCGAGGGCGCCGCGCCGCGCGGGCCTCTTCCGCTGCGTGCTCGTATGAACTGACGAACTCGGTGCTCAACGCCTCCACCTTTGCTCGACCACAGATCGTCGGTCCGAGAGTTTTGCAGGGAAATGGGCCGGGATGCAAGCCTTCCTGTGCATGGACATCCCGGCACACCCGCTACCGTCTGAACATGGCCCGACGGCAAGCGGCGAGTGACCGCACCAGAGTGCGCCGGCTGCCGGAGAAGGGCGTGTACGACCGTGGGGCAATCGACGCCATCCTCGACGCCGGACTGGTTTCGCACCTCGGGTACGTCCACGACGGTCAACCCGTGGTCACGCCGACGCTCCATGCGCGCGTCGGTGACGTCGTGTATGTGCACGGATCGTCGGCCGCCCGCTCCCTTCGTCTGCTCGGGAAAGGACTTCCCTGCTGTCTCACGGTGACGCTTCTCGATGGGATCGTGCTCGCCCGCTCGGTGTTCGAGCACTCCGTCAACTATCGCTCCGTGATGGTCTTCGGCGAGGCGACGCTGGTCGGTGACCCTGCGGAGAAGCTCGGTGCGCTCGAGGAGTTCACCGAGAAGGTCCTCCCGGGCCGCTGGCGGGATGCCCGTCTCCCCACCGCGACCGAGCTGAAGGCGACCGCGATCCTTTCCCTTCCTCTCGACGAGGCCTCGGGCAAGGTGGCGGCCGGTGGCCCGGATGACGACGACAGCGAAGACGCCCTGCTCCCTATCTGGGCAGGAGTCGTCCCACTCGCGATCAGCGCAGGCCGGCCTGTCCCGGCCGCGGGTCTGCACGAGGGTATTCCCGTACCGCCCTACGCCGCCGATTACCGGCGCCCCGGCCTGACGTGGCCGCCAGAATAGAAGGCGTGACCGCCCCCGACCTGGGTTTCGACACCATCGTCATGAAGTTCGGCGGCTCGTCCGTTGCCGACCCGGAGAAGATCCGTCTCGTTGCGAAGCGGTTCGTGGACGCGCGACGACGGGGCTTGCGCGTGGTCGGGACTGTCTCGGCGATGGGCAAGACCACCGACCAGTTGCTCGCCCTCGCCGGCGACGTCTCTCCGCAACCGCATCCGCGCGAGCTCGACATGCTCCTCTCCACCGGGGAACGGATCGCATGCGCACTCGTGGCGATGGCGATTCACGATCTCGGCGAGGAGGCCGTCTCTCTTACCGGATCGCAGGCCGGGATCATCACCGACGATGCGCACAACAAGGCGAAGATCCGGGAGATCCGAGCGGACCGCGTGAGGGCCGGGCTCGATCAGGGCAAGATCGTGCTCGTCGCCGGCTTCCAGGGCTTCTCGCGGGACACGATGGACGTGACGACGCTCGGCCGCGGCGGCACGGACGCAACGGCGGTGGCGCTGGCCGCCGCCCTCGACGCCGCATGTGAGATCTACTCTGACGTGGCAGGTGTGTACACCGCCGATCCCCGCATCGTGCCCGAGGCGAAGAAGATCCCCGTCATCTCCTACGAGGAGATGCTCGAGATGTCGGCATCAGGCGCCAAGGTGCTGATGCTGCGCTCGGTGGAGCTGGCCCGCAACCACAACGTGCGCGTGCACGCGCGCTCGACGTTCTCCGACGAGGAGGGCACCTGGATCCAGGAAGGAGCAGACATGGAGCAACCGATCGTGTCGGCCGTGACCCACTCCGAGACCGACGTCGTGTTCGTGCTGACCGGGATACCCGACGAGCCGGGCGTCGCAGCGACCATCTTCGACACGATCGCCGGCGGCCATGTCAACGTGGACACGATCATCCAGAACGTCGTCCACGGGAACGCCGAGATCTCGTTCTCGGTACCGTCCGAAGACGTTCCGGCGACGCGTGCGGCCCTCGACACCACCCGCCACCGCCTCGGCCGGCTCGACATCGAGGAGAACCACAACCTGGGGAAGGTCTCGCTGATCGGAGCCGGCATGCGCTCGCATCCGGGCGTCGCCGCCAAGATGTTCAGGACGCTGGCCGACCTCGAGATCAACATCGCGATGATCTCGACCTCGCCGATCAAGATCTCCTGCATGATCGAGCGTGAGCACATCCCGACAGCGGTGCGGGCGCTGCACTCCGCCTACGAGCTCGACGAGTAGCGGGACGTCGTAGACGCGGCGCGAGCGGACCGCCGCCGCCACGGCGCTGTCAGGCTCAGCCTTGCTCAGCAGGCTCAGCCTGGATCAACCGATATGCGTGACCGCGGGGCGTTCGGCTGGGCCGTCAGGAGCGGCGCAGCGGTGACGGGCGGGCCGAGGCCCGCCCGTTGCCGCTGTGACGTGGAGCGCAGCGGCCGGGTGCAGGCCCCGCAAGGGGCCGAAGCCCGGACGGGAAGCGGCCTGGCGAGCCCAGACGGACGCAGCCGCCCGCGCAGATCGGTGGATCCAGGCTGAGCCTGGAGCGTCTGATCCTGGCCCGTCATGGCCACGCAGCGTCCAACGTCCGGGATGTCGTCAGCGGGCGGCCGCCCGGGGAGGGGCTCTCGGCGCTCGGGGTCGAGCAGGCACTCGCCCTGCGCGAGCAGCTCGCCGGCGAGCCGATCGAGCTCGGGGTCGCGACCGAGCTCAGGCGGACGCAGGAGACGCTCGACCTGGCGCTCGCCGGGCGGGCGCCGACGCTCGTGCTGCCGGCGCTCAACGAGATCGACTTCGGCCGGTACGAAGGAGGACCGCTCGCCGACTACCGCGAGTGGGCCTGGTCGACCGAGCCCGACGTGCCGTGCCCTGGCGGCGGCGAGAGCAGGGTGGCGTTGGCCGCCCGGCTCGCCGACGGGCTCGAACAGCTGCTCGAGCGAGCCGAGCGGCTCGTTCTTGTCGTCGCGCACGCGTTGCCCGTGCGGTACGTGATCGACGCATCCGACTCACTGTTCCCTGCAGCCCGCATCGAGCATGTGCCTCACGCGACGCCATACACATTCACCGCGCAGCAGGTTGAGGCGGCCCTGGATGCGCTCCGCCTCTGGATCGAGCAGCCGCGCTTCGTCGATGAGGATGACGAGCCCTGCGCGGGGTCTTGAGCAAGTCCTGCTTTACTGCCGATGAGGGGATTCATGAGGATCATCGCCTTTCTCGCCTGCCTGCTCGCGACCGTGCTGTTCGCCGGTTGCGGCGCCTCGACCGCCCCAGAAGCATCCGAGGCCGCCAAGATCACCAATCTCAGCCAGCTGGCGGGAGTGGCCGCCGAGGCCAACTCCAGCCGCTTCGAGCTGACCCTCGAGCTCTCGGCCGAGGGCATGCCGGACGGGTTCTCGATCGGCGCCTCCGGCGCGTTCGACACCGCGGCCAAGAAGGCGCAGATCGACCTCGATCTGTCCTCTCTCGGCCGCATGCTCGGCGATCTCCTTGCCGGGCTCGGCGGCCAACAGTCGGGCGGCATCGACTTCGCGGACCCCGACGGCTGGAAGCTGTCGATCGTCTCGGAGGGCGACAAGGCGTACCTCCGCTTCCCGCTCCTCGACTCGCAGCTCGGGGGGAAGAAGTGGGTGCTGCTCGATGCGAAGTCGCTCTCGAGCGGGGCAGCGAACGGGTTCGACCCCAAGCTGCTCGAGCAGTTCAGCGATCCCAGGCAGATTCTCGACCTGCTCGGCAAGATCTCAGGCGAGCTCGAGAACCTCGGCCAGGATGATGTCCGCGGCGAGCCGACGACGCACTACCGTGCTGTGATCGACGTCGCGAAAGTCGCCACCCTGCTGCAGGACGCACTCGACGCCCAGGCCGGCGCCACGCCCCTCGATTTCTCCAAGCTGGTCGAGCAGCTGAAGGGCGAAAGCGGGCTCAGCGAGATCCCGCTCGAGCTCTGGCTGGGCTCGGACAGCCTCCCGCGGCGGATCGCGGTCGAGCTCGAGATGAAGGGGCAAGGCGGCGAGGGCTCGCTGTCGCTCGCCATGGACATGTTCGACTGGGGCCAGCCCATCGACGTCGATGTGCCGGACGCCTCCGAGACCGTGGATTCCTCCGCGCTCGAGAAGCTCGGCGGGCTCCTCGGCGGAACCACGTAGTTCACGACTCACCGCGCTCCGGCAGCCACAATGACGGGGTGAGCGATCCCCTGCTCGACCGCGTCGCCCGCCACGTCGAACAGCACGGGCTACTTCCGGGCGGGGTTGTCACCTGTCTCGTCTCCGGTGGCGCCGACTCCACGTGCCTGTGGCACTCGCTGGGCTCGCTGGGGCACGAGGTGCGGGCCGTCCACGTGCACCACGGCGTGCGCGGTGCAGCCGCCGACGCTGACGCGGAGCACTGCGCCACGGCCTTCGAGGCCGAGATCGTGCGCATCCCGCCCGGCGCCAACGAGGCCGAGTTGCGACGGCACCGCTACGAGGCCACGGCGCGTTTCGGCCTGCGCGCCACCGGTCACACCGCATCGGATCAGGTCGAGACGCTGCTTTACCGGCTGCTCTCGAGCGGCTCGACCCGGGGCATCCGCGTCCGCCGGGCCGACGGCGTCGTCCGGCCGCTGCTCCACGTATGGCGCACGGAGACCGAGGCGTATTGCGAGCGCCACCGTCTGCCCGTGCGAACCGACGAGACGAACCCCGAGACCATGCGCGGCCGCATCCGCTCGCAGCTGCTTCCGCTGCTTCGCGAGCTCGAGCCACGCGCCGAGGCGAACCTGCTGGCGTTGGCGGGCGAGCAGCCGCGCCTGCCGCGGGCGCTCGAGGCCTCGCTCGTCGAGCTGCTCTCCTCGCGGGACGGTACGAAGGTCGCCGATCTCGGCCACGGGCTTCGCGGCGTCCGCGCCTACGACGAGTTGCGGATCGAAGGGGAGGTCGCCTGGGGCCCGTGGCGGATCTCGACGCAACGCGCCGACCTCGTCGTGCGGTCGCGCCGTCCGGGGGATCGGCTCGCGGGCCGGCGCAAGAAAGTGCAGGATGTACTGGTGGACGCGAAGGTGCCGCGAGCGGAGCGGGACGCCTGGCCGGTTGTCGCCGGTCCCGAGGGCGTCGTCGCAGTTCCCGGGCTCGCGGTGGCGCCCGGTCACGAGGGCGACATCGTGGCGGAGCGGGTGTCGTGACGGTGAAAGACCACGGAGTGGCCAGCGTCCTGATCGACCAGGAGGCGCTGCGGGATCGCGTCGCCGCGCTCGGCGAGGAGATCTCCGAGGACTACGCCGGCCGTGACCTCCTGCTCGTCGGCGTGCTCAAGGGCGCGATCTTCTTTCTCGCCGACCTCATGCGGGAGCTCTCGATCCCGTGCGAGATCGACTTCATGGCGATCTCCTCCTACGGCGGGCGTACCGACTCGTCCGGTGTCGTACGCATCCTCAAGGATCTCGACATCAACATCTCCGGCCGTCACGTGCTGGTCGTCGAGGACATCATCGACTCCGGTCTGACCCTCTCGTACCTGATGCGCAGTCTCGGTGCACGGCGGCCGGGGTCGCTCGAGGTCTGCGCGCTCCTGACCAAGCCCGAGCGCCGGGAGATCGAGCTGCCGGTGCGGTACGTCGGTTTCGAGATCCCCAACGAGTTCGTGATCGGCTACGGGCTGGACTACGCGGAGAAGTACCGTAACCTGCCGTACATCGGCGTCATGGACCCGGCAGCCATCTAGTGCGGCGCCTCACAACGATAGACAGGAATGATCGTTGTGAGCCGCCGCACCAATGTTTGTTGCAGAGGCCGGCTGCCGGCGCAGCCAGCCTCTGATCCTGAAGGGCGCGCGTCCGCGCCCGAAACGTTGTGAGACGCCGCACGAGATGCTTGCTCCCCGAAAGAACAGGATTCTCCGGCAGGGCCTCGACGCGACCCGACTCAACCGCAGGCAGGGTTCTGCCGAGAACGACGGAATCACGTTCATCGGGAGCTAAGAACCCATCCGCTACCCTGAGCAGACACCTATGAACCGATTCTTCCGTAGCGCGCTGTTCCCCCTGGTCGTGATCGTGCTGCTCGTGTACCTCGCGAGCCAGACGCTGCTGCCGGATCGTGGCCAGGCCGACAAGTTCACCTATTCCGAGCTGTTCCAGCAGATCGAGAGCGGCAACGTCTCACGAGTGCTGTTCGAGCCGCGCCGCCAGCAGATCACCGCCAAGATCGACGCTTCGGGACCCGAGGGCAAGCCGACGGACGTCAAGGTCAACTACCCGAGCCCGCAGTCGCAGCTCGAGCTGGAGAAGCTGCTCAAGGAGAAGGGCGTCGAGTACGACTCGAAGGGGATCGGCTCTTCCACCTGGGTCGCGATCCTCTCCGGCCTCTTGCCCATCGCCATCCTCATCGCCTTCTGGATCTTCCTCATGAACCAGGTGCAGGGCGGGGGCTCGAAGGTGATGAGCTTCGGCAAGAGCCGCGCCAAGCGCATGTCGCCGGATTCGCCGAAGGTCACCTACAAGGATGTGGCCGGCGCCGACGAGGCCGTCGAGGAGTTGCAGGAGATCAAGGAGTTCCTCGAGAACCCGAAGAAGTTCCAGGCGCTCGGCGCGCGCATCCCGAAGGGCGTTCTCCTCTACGGGCCGCCCGGCACCGGTAAGACGCTCCTCGCCCGTGCGACCGCAGGCGAGGCCGGCGTGCCGTTCTTCTCGATCTCCGGCTCCGATTTCGTGGAGATGTTCGTCGGTGTGGGCGCGTCCAGGGTTCGAGACCTCTTCGAGCAGGCGAAGCAGGCGAGCCCGTGCATCATCTTCATCGACGAGATCGACGCTGTCGGCCGTCACCGTGGCGCCGGTCTCGGCGGCGGCCATGACGAGCGCGAGCAGACCCTGAACCAGCTCCTGGTGGAGATGGACGGGTTCGAGCTCAAGGACAACATCATCTTGATCGCAGCCACCAACCGGCCGGACATCCTCGACCCGGCCCTGCTGCGCCCGGGCCGCTTCGACCGCCAGATCGTCGTCGACCGCCCCGACCGCAAGGGCCGCCGCGAGATCCTCGAGGTTCACTCGAAGGGGAAGCCGCTGGCCAAGGAGATCGAGCTCGACGTGCTCGCCGCCGGCACGCCGGGGTTCACCGGCGCCGACCTGCAGAACGTGATCAACGAGGCGGCGCTCCTGGCCGCGCGTCGCGGGCACAAGGTCGTCGGCCAGGACGAGCTCGAAGAGGGGATCATGCGCGTGATCGCCGGCCCCGAGAAGAAGTCGCGGCTCTTCTCGGAGAAGGAGCGGAAGATCACCGCCTACCACGAGATGGGGCACGCACTCGTCGGCTTCTACCTCGCCGACACCGACGAGGTGCACAAGATCTCCATCGTCAGCCGCGGTCAGGCGCTCGGGTACACGATCTCGCTGCCCTCCGAGGACCGGTACCTGACCACCAAGAGCACACTGATGGCGCAGATGGCGATGACGCTCGGCGGGCGCGCCGCCGAGGAGATCGTCTTCCACGAGGTCACCACCGGCGCCGCCAACGACCTGGAGAAGGTCACCCATACCGCAAAGCAGATGATCATGCGCTTCGGGATGAGCGAGAAGCTCGGCCCGCGCGTGCTCGGCCGCAACCACGACCTGCCCTTCCTCGGCCGGGAGATGGGCGCCGAGCCCGACTACTCCGACGAGATCGCGAAAGAGATCGACGACGAGATCCGGCGCGTGATCGAGGAGTCGCACGACACCGCGCGCCGCGTGCTCAGCGAGCACATGGACGCTCTGCACAACCTCTCCGCGATCCTCATCGAGCGCGAGACGATCGACAAGGATCAGTTCGAGCGACTGCTTGCCGGCGAGGCGGAGGAATCGGTGTTCGCCGAGCCGGAGCAGCCCGAGCCGGCAGCACCCCCGGAAGGTGTGTTGCGCGACAAGCCGGCGCCCAAGGCCGCGCCCCGCGCGCTGCCCGGTGCGGCCATGCAGCCGCCGCCGGATCCAGCCGCCTCCTAGGTGCGCCGTCGTCAACCTGTCGCTCGAGACGCCTACTGTGCGGCAGGCGAGCGGACGCGCCCTTGAGGATCAGAGGCCGGCTGCGCCGGCAGCCGGCCTCTGCAACAAACATGGTGCGGTGGCTCCCAACGATCATCTCCTGTCCATCGTTGTGAGCCGCCGCACTAGCGGGGACGACTACATCAGGCGAGACGCCTTGCCGACGAGCTGAACCGCGCTCAGCAAGGCGATCGCGAGCAGCCCGAGGGGTACAGCGAGGCGCGTGATCGGGCGAAGCAGCTCGGTCGCGCCCGCTCGTCGCATCCCGAGAGCGACCGCGAAGGCGAAGCCGGCCAGCAAGAGCGCAACCGTTCCGGCAAGAGCTGTCACCACGAGGGTGCCCGCGAGCCGGCGGTGCTCTCTTGGGTCCCGAGGTGCCCAGCGCTCGACAAGGATCACAACAAGCGCGGCGGCGGCTCCCGGGAGCACCACGAAGAGCGTGATCGCGAGCGCCACCGGCTCCAGCAGCGTGAAGTCGATTCCGTCCTCGCCGACGAAGCTCGTGCCGCCGACAGCCGCGGTGAACAGCGTCCACAGCGGGAGCCGCAATGCGATCGGGATCGAGCCACGAAAGGCCGCGTACAGCATGCCGTTCGCTGCGCCGAGGGAGGCCATGGAGAACAGAAGCCCAATTGTTCTCATCGACACCACGCCGATCTCGAACCCGTCGTCGCTCGTCAGCCCGATCACGGCGTCCGGAGAGGTCAGCCGTAGCAGGAGCATCGCCAGGCGTCCGCCGACACCGCCGATCAGGAGCCCGGCAATAGCCCCAGAGGCTGCCCCGGCGAGCAGCCACCAGGCGATCGCGCGTGCGTCATCCCTCACCGAAGGACACTCAGGGGATTTCATGGGATTGGGAAGACTAGTCCTCTGTGACCGCGCCGGCCGCGGCGCCCGAATGCGGTGCGGTCAGTCGGGCGGGGAGGCGCGCCGCACGGCGAGGAGGGCTGCGAAGGCGGCCACGGCAGCAGCGGCGGCGGCGAGCTCGATCGCGGTTCCGTGCCAGCGTAGACCGTCGGCGGCCGCGATCAGCACCAGGCCGACGGCGAGCGCGACGAGCGCCGCGCCGGCTGTTCGCGCAAGCTCGCGCGCCGTCCCTCCCGGCTCGTCAGGGCTCGTGGTGAGCACTTCGAGCGCTCGGAATGCCGTCTCGCCGGTGATCAGCACCAGCGCTGCCACGAGCGGCGCGCGGCGATCGAGCGGAAGCTCGTCCACGAGGAGCACGGCCGCGTAGGCGGCAGCCAGGGCAGGCAGGGCCAGCCCGAGCGGCCACGCGTGGCGGGCTGCGAGACCGGCGACCAGGCAGCACACGGCGAACAGCCCGAGCGCGGTCACCAGCCACCTCGCCTCCGGAGCCTTCGCCGTGATCGCCAGCCAGCCGCTGAGGCCGCCCGCGGAGAGCAGCGGGACTACAGATGGAGCTGCCCGTGACGCCGGAACGACCTCACCCCCTCCACGGTCGCCGCCAGCGGTGTGCCCGGAGCGTACGGCTGCACGGCGATCCCGGCACGGCGGAAGGACGACCGCAGTGCATCGCGGCGAAGGCGCCACAGGCGCCTGGCGTACGCCTCGTCGTCGTCCGCCGGCTCCGCGATGAAGGGGTCCGGGTCGACCTCGACCACGGCGACGTCATGGCCGCGGCGGCGCAGGTCGAGCAACGCGGCAACGGAGCGCTCGTCGATGAGCGGGGTCACGGCGAGCACGAGCGCGCCCGGCGTCAGCGCTCGTGCGGGGATCGACTCCACGCCCTTCCACGCGTAGCTGAAATCGATGCGGGTCTCGAGCATGGCCTCGACCAGCCGGTACCGCTGAACCGGACCGCTGCCCGGCTCCAGCCAGCGCAGGATCCCTCCGAAACTGACCAGCCCGACGCGGTCACGCCGCGCGAGGTACGCGTCCGCGAGGCTGGAGGCCGCGCGGACGCCGAGCTCGAGCGTGCCGCCGGCGCCGTCGCTTACCTCGGCGAAGCTGTCGACGAAGAGCAGCACGTCGGCGTTGCGGTCGGGATACCGCTCGTCGACGATGAGCTCCCCGAGCCTTGCCGTGGCGCGCCAGTTGATCGCCCGCAGCCGGTCGCCGGGCACGTAGGGACGCGTGTCGGCGAACTCGAGGCCGTCGGATCGGCGCCGCGCAGTGCGCTCTGCCCCGATCGCTGCATACGCCTCGGCCGGGGCCACCAGCCGGCGCAGTTGCTCGGCAGTGGGATAGACGTGGAGCTTGCGCTCGCTCCCGCTGGTCGACTCCCAGAGCACCATCCCGTAGCGATCGCGGGCCCGGACGGCGACGGCGCCGACGCCGGCGCTTCCGAAGCGCGCGGCGTGAAGCTCGACGTCGAGCAGCCGCTCGGCGTCGTAGCCGAGCGAGAGCGCGATGGGCGCGCCGTGGCTGACTCGGAGCGCCCGGCCCAGCACCGGGAGCAGCTCGACGCGCGCGACCGGCTCCGCGCTCCGGACGACGAGGCGCCCGCACAGGCTCTCGCCGACGATCGCGCGTTCCTCGTCGAGCTCGAGCCAGGCGCGGATCTGGGGTGGCCGGCGGAGCAGGCCCAGGGCCGCGAAGACCGCGAAGGGGGCGGCCAGCACCGCGAGCTCGGGTCTTCGCGAGATGAGCGCGGCGATCAGGAGCGACGCGCCGAGCGTCGTGTACGGGAGCAGCTTCGGGCCGCGGCGGGCGGTCACCCGGCGGCGCCGGGCAGCGGCTCGAGATCCTCGGCGGCGGGGGTGGGCACCTGGGCGAGGATCTCCTCGATCACGTCGACTCCCGTCGTGCGCTTCACCCAGAGCTCGGGTCGCAGCACGAGCCGGTGCGCCAGTGCCGGCACGGCAACGGCCTTCACGTCCTCGGGGAGCACGTAGTCCCGGGCGGAGAGAGCCGCTCGGCTGCGGGCCAGCTTGAGCAGGGCCAGCGTTCCCCGGGGGCTCGCTCCCACGTTGGTGGCGGGGCTCTCGCGTGTGGCGCCCACGAGACTGACGGCGTAGCGTCCGACCGCCTCGTCCACGTGCACCGTCTCGACCGCCTGTTGCAGCGCGATCAGCGCGGCGGCGTCGATCATCTGCTCGAGTTCGACCTCGTCCGTGCCGCGGCGCGCGCGACGGTCGAGCAGCTGCCATTCGTCGTCGGCGCTCGGGTACCCGAAGCCCACGCGGAGCAGAAAGCGATCGAGCTGCGCCTCGGGCAGCGCGTACGTGCCCTCGTACTCGATCGGATTCTGGGTTGCCAGCACGAGGAAGGGCCGGGGCAGCGGACGCGTCGCGCCGTCCGTCGTCACCTGACGCTCCTGCATCGCCTCGAGCAGGGCGGCCTGGGTCTTCGGGGTGCCGCGGTTGATCTCGTCGGCCAGCAGCAGCCCCGCGAAGATCGGCCCGGGCCGGAACTCGAAGTCGAGATCGCGCTGGTTCCAGATCGAGGAGCCGGTGATATCCGACGGGAGGAGGTCGGGGGTGAACTGCACCCGGCGGAAATCGAGGCCCGTGACGCGCGCGAACGAGCGTGCGGCCAGCGTCTTGGCCAGGCCGGGGACGTCCTCGAGCAGGATGTGGCCGTCCGCCAGCAGCCCGAGCAGCACCAGCTCGAGACGGTCGCGTTTCCCGATCACCGCCCGTTCGACCTCGTCCAGGATCTGCGCGCCCACGGCGCTGACGTCGGTGACGGTCACAGTCTCTCCAGTCGCTCGAGCAGGACGGGAAGCGCGCCGGGCGCGAGCCCGGCGGCACTGCGGTCTTCCGGTGCGGGCCGGAGTGGATCGACGATCGACCACAGGGAGTCGCCGAGCAGTGTCTGGCACCGTTCCCGATCGTGCTCCAGGTCGACCCGGTGCGCGGTCAAGAGCTCGCGCGCGACGGGGGCGAGCAGCGGCCGGAGCCGATGATGTACGTCGTACGCGCTCGCGGTCGCCGTCGTCACCTGCCGTTCGAGCGACTCGAGCGAGGGTGGACGTCCGACCAGGCGGCCGGCGGGCCGCGCGAGGCGATCGAAGGCCGACTCCCTGTGCGGGACGAGATCGCGCAGCGCCTCGAGGCCGATGGCTGCGAGGAGCGTGAGGACGAGGGCGATCCAGAGGTGGACGAGCAGCTCGCCCCGGCCGGGCAGGAGCAGGAGCCCGGCGACGAGAGCGACGGTCGGAACAGCGATCGCGCGCAACGCCCGTTTCATGCCGGCTGTGCCGTCTTTCGCCCGCCGGGAGCGGAGGCTGCGCCGTCGAGCCGGCGCAGCTCGTCCCGCAGGTCGACGAGTGTCTCGATCGCGTCCTCCTTGAGGCCCGCCGGCACGTCACGGCCGGAGAAGCGGGCCCACGCGTAGATCCTGCTGAGCCGCGCCACGGAATCGCCCTCGAGCTCGGCGGCGCGGCCGACCCGCTGGACGTACTCCTCCTGGGACTCGGCCGGATCGCGCGGTACCCCGTAGGCGTCGAGCGCCCGCTCCATGCGCGCGTAGCTGGCGACGACGGCCCGCCGTGGATCGACCTCGTGCCGCAGATCGTCGATCGTCTCGGCGAGCACATCCGCCAGGGCGAGCCGCATCGGCTCGAGCCGGTCACTCCCCGCGGCCGAGCCGGCCCGGCGCGCGAGCACCCAGGCGACGAGCGCGAGCGCCGCAAGCGTGAGGCCGATCGTGATCGGCAACGTCGCGAACCGGGGTTGGTAGCTGTCCCCTGCACCCGATCCTCCCCCTCGTTCCCCGAAGCCCGTCAGGGAATCGAGGACACCGGGCCCCGATCGTGAGCGGTCCACGACGACCACGACGGCGAGCACCAGGGCGAACCCGGCCAGACCTGCCACCACGGCCCAGCGGTTTCGCCTGGGAAGGTCGGCTTCGCCCTTCGCGATGGCGTCGCCGCGGAGGAAGAGGACCGCACACCAGAGCCCGCCGCCCAGCACGAGCAGGACGAGCGCGGCGCTCGCAGCAACGTCCGCCAGGAGATGGGTCGCGCGCGGTCCACCTGGGCGTCCCACCGGTGTCCCCCCGCCTGCCGCGATCGCGACCGCGGTCAGCGCGAGTACGAGCAACCCCACCGGCAGTGCTGTGTGTGCCGCGCTTCGGCGCAGCCGGTCGCGCGCCGCCGAGCGGCTACCGTCCATGCGTGATGAGACGACAACCGATCGCTCTTCGTTTGCCGCGGCCGTCCGTGATGGGGGTGCTCAACGTCACGCCTGACAGCTTCTCGGACGGGGGCCGGCACCGCGAGACCGAGGCGGCGATCGCTGCTGCGCGGAGAATGCATGAGGAGGGCGCCGCGATCGTCGACGTCGGCGGAGAGTCCACGAGACCGGGCGCCGCCGCGATCGACGCGCGGGTGGAGCTGGAGCGGGTGCTTCCCGTCCTCGAGGGCCTGGCCGGGATTCCCCTTTCGATCGATACGTCGAAGGCCGATGTGGCCTCGGCGGCGATCGCGCTCGGAGTCGAGCTGGTCAACGACGTCACGGCGCTCCGCGGCGATCCGGCGCTGGCCGGCGTGGTCGCCGACGCCGGGAGCTACCTGTGCCTGATGCACATGAAGGGCGAGCCCGGGACGATGCAGGAGGGCCCGCGCTACGACGATGTCGTCTCCGAGGTGATCTCCTTTCTCGAGCTGCGACTCGCGGCGGCCGTCGCGGCCGGGATTCCCGAAGAGCGGATCTGTCTCGACCCCGGCATCGGCTTCGGCAAGACGGTGCAGCACAACCTCGCACTGCTGCACTCGCTCGATCGCCTGGTCGCCCTCGGCCGGCCGGTGCTGGTCGGGATCTCGCGAAAGAGCCTGGTCGCGCGGGTGCTCGGAGACACGGAGGGCCGCATCGGCTCGCTCGCGGGCTCGGTGGGGGCGGCGGTCGCCGCGTTCGAGCGCGGCGCCGCCATCTTCCGCGTGCACGACGTCCGCGAGCATGTCGAGGCCTTGTCCCTCTCGCACGCCGTGGAGCAGGGAGGGATGGCGTGAGGACCACGATCGAGCTGAAGGGCCTCGAGGTGCACGGCTTCCACGGGGTGCTGGCGCACGAGCAGCGGGACGGCCAGCGCTTTGTCGTCGATCTGGAGCTCGAGCCCCTCCACCAGCACGCCTCCGTCAGCGACGACATCGCGGACGCGGTCGACTACCGGATCCCCGTCGCGATCGTCGAGGAGATGTTCCGCGAGCGCAGGCTGCAGCTGCTGGAGACCGTCGCCGCGCAGCTCGCAGACGAGCTTCTGACCCGGCTCCCGCTCCGGCGCGTGGTCGTGAGGGTGGCGAAACCGGACGTGGAGCTGACACTTCCCTCGGAGGGCAGCGCGGTGGTCGTCGAACGCCTGCTCGCGGAGTGACGACCGTCGCCTACGTCGGTGTGGGTGCCAACGTCGGCGACCCGCGGCGGACGATCGAGGCGGCGCGCGAGGCGCTCGCCACGACGCCGGGTGTTCGCGTGACGCGCGTCTCGTCACTGCGCGAGACCGACCCGGTCGGGTTCCTCGATCAGCCGCGGTTCCTGAACGGCGTCTTCGAGCTGGAGACGACGCTGAGCGCGGGTGAGCTCATGCGGTTGCTGCTCGCGACCGAGGCGACGCTCGGACGGCGCCGCGGCGGAACGCGATTCGGCCCGCGCACGATCGACCTCGACCTGCTCCTCTTCGGCGAGCTGGTCGTCGAGGAACCCGGGCTGCAGGTGCCGCATCCCCGCCTCCACGAGCGCGAGTTCGCACTCGAGCCGCTTGTCGAGCTCGTGCCCGACCTCCGGCTCCCGGGCCGCGGAGCCGCTGCCGAGCTGCTGGCGGCGGTACGCGGCGTACACTCCGGAGGAGCATGAGCCATCTCGACGAACTGGACGAATTCGAGGCCGAGCTCGAGCTCCAGCTGAAGCGCGAGTACACGGCAGTCTTCCCGTTGTTTCGCTACTGCGTGCTCACCCAGGACGCCACGTACCTGTGCAACACGCTCGATCTGAAGGTCGTGCCCCAGGCCAGCTATCCGTTCTTTCACGTGCGCATGGAGGACGTGTGGGTCTGGGACAAGAACCGGCCGACTCGCATCATTCCGCGCGCCGAGGTGTACACCTCCGGCGACGTCACGGTCGAGGAGTTGCGAAACGACAGCGACGAGCCAAGGCTGACGGCTGACGAGCTCGCCGAGCGGCTGGGCGAGACGGCCCGCTCCGACGACGATCCCGCCTGAGCGCCCCTTGCTGCTGGCAGTCGACGTCGGGAACACCCAGACCGTGCTCGGGCTCTACGAGGGCACGGAGCTGCAGGACGACTGGCGCGTCGCCACCGACCGCACTCGCACGGGGGACGAGCTCGCGGTGCTGCTCGCCGGTCTGGTCGACCTGGAGCCTGTCGACGGCATCTGCCTGGCCTCCACCGTCCCCGCCCTCGTCCGCGAGTGGTCGCGATTCGCCGAACGGTGGGCGCAGGCGCCGCTGCTCGTCGTGGGTCCGGGCATCAAGACGGGCATCCCCATCCGCTACGACGACCCGCGCGAGCTCGGCCCCGACCGCATCGTCAACTCGGTGGCGGCCAAGGCCCGCTACGGCGCGCCGAGCATCGTCGTCGACTTCGGCACCTCGACGAACTTCGACGTGGTCTCCGCGGCCGGCGAGTACATCGGCGGCGTGCTCGCACCGGGTATCGAGACCTCGATGGAGGCGCTGTTCCAGCGCGCGGCGCGTCTCGTCAAGGTCGATTACGTCGAGCCGCCCGGCGTGGTCGGCAAGACGACGGTGTCGGCCCTGCAGTCGGGGGTCGTGTACGGCTTCGCCGGCCAGGTGGACGGGATCGTGACAGCGATCCGCGGCGAGCTCGGGGCCGCGGAGGCGCCGGTCGTGGCGACCGGCGGGCTGGCCGGGTTGATCGCGCCGCACTCGACGACGATCGGCCACGTCGACCCGTTCCTGACGCTGGACGGCCTGCGACTCGTGTGGGAGCTCAACCGCTGATCGACGCGGGCCGCCTTGCCGCTTTCGCGCTTGCGTCGCTGGCGCTCGCGGCCGTGCCGGGACCGGCCGTGCTGTACATCGTCTCCCAGTCGGTCTACGGCGGCCGCCTGGCCGGGCTCGTGTCCGCCGCAGGCATCGCCAGCGGTGGTGTGGTGCACGTCGTGGCGGCGGTCGCAGGGCTGTCCGCGCTGATCCTGGCCTCCGCCGAGGCGTTCACGATCGTCAAGGTCGCCGGGGCAGCCTACCTCGTCTATCTCGGCCTCCGCACGTTGCTGCGACCCGCATCGGACACCATCGGCGGACGCACCCGCGAGCTCGGCCACTGGCGGACGTACCGTCAGGGCGTGATCGTGAATGTCCTCAATCCGAAGACGGCGCTCTTCTTTCTCGCCTTCCTCCCGCAGTTCGTCGATGCGGAGCACGCGGTACGTCCGCAGCTCCTCGTGCTGGGCGGGATCTTCACGACCATCGCACTTGCCAGCGACTGCCTGTGGGCGCTCGCCGCCGGCTCGGCGGGTGCAGTCCTGCAGCGCAGCAGGGTGTTCCTGCGCGTCCAGCGCTACGTCTCGGGCCTCGTCTTCATCGGCCTCGGCGCGGCCGCTGCGGTCACCGGCCGCAACGGCTGATCTGCCGCTCCGAACCGGGGTGAGCGACGACTCCTTGCGCGCGTCGCAAGGACGGGTCGTTCCCCCATTCGGGGGATACCCCGTCCGGGGGATCATCGCACCGTGCGGGTGAGCCGTTGACTGCATCGGTGACATCTTCTGTGGACCACACTGGGCAGCTCCCGCGGCCCGCCCCTGCGCGCGGACTGAACGGTCGCGCTTGGCTTTTCCTCGTCGCGATCACGACGCTCGCCGTCGGCGGCACCGCGCTCGCCCGGCTGTCCGGCGACGAGATCACCGTCGAGGATTGGCGGAATTGCGCGATCATCGCCGCAGGCGCGGCGGTCATGCACCTGTTCGTGGTGTTCACCCCGAGCAACAACGGCTCGTACCACACCACGATGGTCGTGCTCGTACCCGCCGCTCTCGTGCTCCCGCTCGAGTTGCTGCCGCTCGTGACCATCGCCCAGCACTCCCTCGAGTGGGCCAAGGCTCGGTTCCCGTGGTACATCCAGACGTTCAACATCGCGAACTACACCGTGGCGCTGCTGGCGGCGGCGGCGGCCGCGCGTGGGATCGGGGCCGCAGACGGCTTCATCTCGCGCGGCGACCTGCGCTACGCCGTCGCCGGTCTGGTGGCTGCCGTGCTCCTAGTCCTCATCAACCACTTCGTGCTCGCGGTCATGCTCAAGCTGGGGCGGGGCCACACGTTCGAGCAATCCGGGCTCTTCTCGCTCGAAAGCCTGACCATCGACTTCATGATCGCCCTCCTCGGCGTGGTCGTCGGCTTCGTCTTCACGAACGACGTCTGGCTCACCGTGTTCGCGCTCGCGCCGATCATCCTCGTCCACCGGTCGCTCTCTGTGCCCGAGTTGCAGGAGGCGGCCCGGGCCGACCCCAAGACAGGCCTCTACAACGCGAGGTACTTCTCCGAGGCGCTGCGCGACGAGATCGACACCGCGGGTCGGACCGGAGGGCGGTTCTCGCTGCTGATGATCGACCTCGATCTCCTGCGGGAGCTGAACAACACCTACGGCCACCTGGCCGGGGACGCGGTGCTCGAGGGAATCGCCGCGACGCTGCGCGCGAGTCTACGGACCGAGGACATACCCTCGCGGTTCGGTGGTGAGGAGTTCGCCGTTCTCCTGCCGGGCCTGACAGAGGAGCAGGCCGTGGCGACGGCCGAACGCCTGCGCGCCGCGGTTGCCGCCACGGGCTTCTCGGCACCGACGGTCGACCGGGAGCTTCGCGCGACGATCTCGATCGGTGTTGCTACCTTCCCCGACCACGCCACGAACGGGCAAGAGATCGTTCATCAGGCGGACCTCGCTGTCTACCGGGCCAAGATCCAGGGGCGAAACCGCGTCGTCTCCGCCGGGTCGGATCTCGCGGTGAATGCCGACCAATCGGCCTTCACCGCCATCTTCGAGCACGGAGACCCCGACCGCTCGCTCGACGTCGGCGCCCCCGGGCCCGAGGACACGTACGCGACCAGCCAGCCCGCAGCCATCAGAGCGGCCCCGAGGACGATCGCGCGGATTGCCCTCGCCGTCGGTGCTCTCGGGGTCCTCGCCGGGTCTCTTGCCCTCGCGCTCGACTACCCGGACGACCTCGTGGGCTTCCTCGCGATCACCGCGCTCGTGGCGATCGGTCAGGGCATGGCCCTGCGCGCGGAGACCGGCTCCGTCTCCGTGGCCGCAGTCGGCATGCTCGCCGGTGTGGCCATGTTCGGACCGGGGGTGGCGCTGCCGCTCGCGATCACCAGCGCGGCGCTCGACTGGTTCCAGCGGCGTCCGAAGGTTCACCAGTCCGTGTTCAACGCCGGCGCGCTGACCATCGCGGCCATGCTCGCCTCCGTGCCGCCGATGCTCATCCCCGACTGGCGCGGCAACGTCGGCCTCGCGGTGGTCGGCTTCGCAGCCGGCGCGCTTTACTTCCTCGTCAACACCGGTCTGCTCGCCGGCGTGGTCGGGCTGGAGGACGGCGAGCGGCCGGACTACGTGTGGAGCAATCGCTTCCTCTGGCTCTTCCCCCACTACATCGCGTACGGATTCGTCGGAGCGGTCGTGGCGATCGCCTACGAGACGGCGCATCTGTACGCGATCGCCGTGTTCGCCGTCCCGCTCGTGTTGATGCGGGCGAGCCAGCAGAGCTACCTGCGTCACACCTCGGAGAACGCCGAGCAGCTGCGTGAGGCGGCGCAGACGATCCGCTTGCAGAACGTCTCGCTGGAGCAGGCGAACTCACTCCTGCGGCAGCGCTCGATGTCCGCGCTCGAAGGGCTCTCGGCAACGGTGGACGCTCGCGACGCGTACACAGCGGGTCACTCGCGCCGCGTGCAGGAGCTCGCGCTCGAGATCGGTCGCGAGCTCGGCCTCTCCGCTCCCGAGCTGGAGGTGCTCGGCTACTCCGCGCTGTTCCACGACATCGGGAAGCTCGCGATTCCCGATGCGATCCTGCTCAAGCCCGGCCCTCTCGACGACCGGGAGATGGCGATCATGCGTGGCCATGCTGCCGAGGGCGCGGTCATCGTCAGCCGCCTCGGCTTCCTGGCCGACGCCGTTCCCGGCATCCGCCACCACCACGAGCATTGGAACGGCGGTGGGTATCCGGACGGCCTGGCCGGCGTCGACATCCCCGTCGGGGCGCGTATCGTCCACGTCGCCGACGCGGTCGACTCGATGCTGACCACGAGGATCTATCGCGCGGGCCGCACGATCGAAGCCACGATCGAGGAGCTCCGGACCTTCACCGGCAGCCAGTTCTGCCCGCGCACCGCTGCCGCCGCGATCGAGGTGCTCTCACGCTTCGAGACCACGGCGCTGCCGTTCGACGACCGCCTCGTCGCCTGATCCCGTCGTCGAGCGACGACCCGGGCGTCAGCCGCCGCCGTAGATCGAGATCGGCAGCTCGAGCGTGACCTCGTCACCGCTCGGCACCTGCGCCTCCAGCTCCGCGAGCAGGGGCAGCGCACCGGGCACAGCCGCCAGCAACCGTCGCTCGACCTCGTCTGTCGAGCCGGCGACGACGATCTCCTGCTTGAAAGCACGTGGGAAGCGTCCCTGGCCGAGGTACCAGCCGTAGAACTTCTTGAGGAAGCCAGTCGCCCGGCGCTCGCCGAGCTCGCGGACGGTCTCGCGGATGAAATGCACGAGCTCGGCGACCACCGCCTCCCGGCTCGGCCCGGTCTGGCGCCCGTCGACGATCTCACGCAAGCCCCATGGGTTCCCCTGGGCGCCACGACCGACCATCACGGCTGCTGCCCCGGTGGCCGCGAGGACCCCCTCCGCTCGTAGGTGGGAGGTGACGTCGCCCGAAGCCACCACCGGCACGTCGACGCTCGCGGCGAGCTCGGCCGTCAGCGAGTGGTCGGCGGTACCGGTGTACATCTGCTCCGCCGAGCGCGGGTGGAGCGTCAGCGAGGCCGCTCCGGCCTCGACCAGCCGCGGGCCGATGTCGAGACAGGTTCGCGAGCCGTTGCGCAGGCCGCGCCGCATCTTCACGGTCACGGGCAGGCTCGTCGCGTCCGCGATGGCCTCCACGATCGCGCACGCGAGCGGCTCGTTGTCGAGGAGCGTCGCGCCCGCCCCGGTCTTGGTCACCTTGCGCACGGGGCAGCCGAAGTTGAGATCGACGATGTCGGCGCCGGCAGCCTCGACCATCCGCGCCGCCTCGCCCATCACTGCCGGATCGGAGCCGAAGAGCTGGATCGCGAGGGGATGCTCGTCGGAAGCCACCCGCAGGTACCCGAGCGTCCGCTCGTTGCGGTGCTCGATGCCGGCGCAGCTCACCATCTCCGAGCATACGAGGCCGGCCCCGAAGCGCCGTCCCTGCCGTCGGAAGGCCTGCACGCTGACCCCGGCCATCGGCGCCAGGACGAGGCGTGACGGTATCTCGATGTCGCGGATGTACCAGCTCGAACGGAGATCGAAGGCCACGCCCCGATGGTAGTCGTCGCTGCGACGGCACTCGTTTGACCAGCGTCCGGGCAACTGGCTACCATGCCGGTCCGTCGTGGCGCGCTAGCGCCTCGATGTGTCTCTCCCCACCACTGGAGGCACTTGCGACCGTGAAGGACGTGCTCCTCACACCCGAGGGTTACGAAACACTCACCCAGGAGCTCGAGCACCTGCGCAGCGACCGTCGCCGCGAGGTTGCCGACCGCATTCGGGTGGCGCGCGAATTCGGCGATATCGCCGAAAACGCGGAGTACGACGACGCCAAGAACGAGCAGGCGATGCTCGAGCACAAGATCGCCCAGCTCGAGGAGCGCCTGGCTCGCGCGCGCGTGATCGACACCGGCGACGTCGATACGAGCGTGGTCTCCATCGGATCGGTCGTGAAGCTCCGCGACGTCGACGCCAAGCAAAGCGTCGAGTACCACATCGTCGGCTCCGCCGAAGCGAATCCCACCGAGCGCAAGCTCTCCAACGAGTCGCCCGTCGGCAAGGCGATCATGGGCCGCAAGAAGAACGAGACCGTCGAAGTGACGACGCCCCGCGGCGCGGTCGTCAAGTACAAGATCATGGAGATCAAGTCCGCGTAGTCCGAATCGCCACTCGGTACAAGGGGGGCAGCCAGGGGTCTGACCCCGCCTTAAAGACGTCTGCCAGCCCGCCTGGACGTCCGCGAGGCGCAAGGCAGGCGCCGTGAGAGACGTGAAGAACGTCCAAGCAGGGTCAGGCACCTTCGGCGCCAGACCCTTGGCTCGTCGACTGGTGCGCTCCAGTGTCCCGCCACGCGCTACCGTCCGGCGATGACCTCCGCCAAGCGCTTCCCGAACCGCACCGAGGTCTCCAAGGCGCTCGAGCTCTGTGAGCCGCTCGAGGCCGGCGGCCAGGGCGAGATCGAGATTCGTATCGCCGGCAGGGCGATGGCGCGACGCGGCATGGGGAAGCTCGTGTTTGTCGATGTCGTCGACCGCTCCGGCCGCATCCAGGTCATGTGTGACGTCTCCGTGACGGGGGAGATCGAGGTTCGGCTCGGCGACGTCGTGGGGGTTACGGGCAGGCCCGCCAGGTCGCGGCGCGGTGAGCCCTCGCTGGCGGCAGCCTCGCTGGAGGTACTGGCCCGCAACACCCAGCCGTTGCCGGACACATTCCACGGCCTGACCGATATCGAACTGCGCTACCGCAAGCGGTACCTCGACCTGCTCATGAACCCGGAGGTGCGCGACGACTTCATGGGCCGTACCCGCATCGTCACCGCGATCCGTCGCTATCTCGACCAGGCGGGCTTCGTCGAGGTCGAGACACCGGTGCTCCAGCCCAGTTACGGAGGCGCCTTCGCGCGGCCGTTCACGACCCACCACAACGAGCTCGACCAGGACTTCTTCCTGCGCATCGCGACCGAGCTCTACCTCAAGCGGCTGATCGTGGGCGGGCTGGAGAAGGTGTACGAGATCGGCAAGGACTTCCGGAACGAAGGCGTGTCGTTCAAGCACAACCCCGAGTTCACGATGCTCGAGTGGTACGAGGCCTACGCGGACTTCCAGGACACCATGGATCGCATCGAGGAGCTGGTCGAGCAGGTCGCGCTCGAGGTGCTGGCCACGACGGCCGTCACCTTCCGGGGTCACAGCGTCGATCTCAAGCGGCCGTGGAGACGGATCCGGTTCGTCGAGGCGCTCGAGAGCCACGGTCTCTGGGCCCAGGACGAGAGCGAGCTGCGGGCGCGGCTCGTCGAGCGCGGGGTTGACACGGAGGCCGACAACGACTGGACGCAGCTGGTCGATCATGCGTTCAGTCACTACGTGGAGCCCTCCCTGATCGAGCCCACGATCGTCTACGAGTATCCGGTGGAGCTCTCGCCGTTCGCACGCACGACCACGCACGACCCGTCGCTGACGGAGCGCTTCGAGTACTTCGCCGCCGGCATGGAGCTCGGCAACGCGTACTCGGAGATCAACGACGCGGCCGAGCAGCAGCGGCGCTTCGACGAGCAGTCCGCGTACGTCGAGGGCGTCCGGGGTGATTCGGACTACGTGGAGGCGCTGTCCTACGGCATGCCCCCAACGGGCGGTCTCGGCCTCGGTATCGACCGACTCGTGATGCTGCTCACGGGTCGCGAGACGATCCGCGACGTCGTGCTGTTCCCGGCGCTACGCCAGGTGTAGCCCACCTTCAACCAGCACTACGGTGGGGGACTGTCCCCGAGCCGAGGCTGCGGCCGCATCCCTGGTCGCGAGATGGGACTGTCCCCCCAAGATGAGAGCCCCCGCCCACGTGACGGTCGGGGACTGTCCCGCCGCCGAGGTCACGGCCGCGTCCCTGACTCGAGAGGGGACTGTCCCCGCAAGGTGGCCGAGGGGCTGGCCCTGCTTGCCTGCGTTCGTACCATGAGAAAGATGCGGAAATCGGTCGTCCTGCTGCTGGCGGTGCTCGGGGCGGTGGCGTTCGCCGCGGCAGCGCTCGCTGCCTCAGCAGGGAACCCGGTGATTGCCGCTGCGAAAAAGACCCTTGCGGCAAAGACCTCCACCGTGCGGTTCAGCGGCGTGATCTCGGCCCAGGGCCAGGAAACCAGGATCTCCGGGAGCGGGAAGCAGCGTGGCCGGCAGGCCGACGTCACCATGCGGCTCGCCGGCCCGTACGACACGATCTCGATGCGTGTGATCCTGCTGCGGGAAGCGACGGGCTTCGTCATGTACATGCGCTCGGCGCTCCTCGCTCCGCAGCTGCCGCCGGGCAAGACGTGGATCCGCTACGACCTCGAGAAAGCAGGTCGCGAGCTGGGGCTGGACTTCTCGTCGCTCGTCGGAACCCAATCGACCGCGTTCCTCGAAGCCGGCCTCGTCAGCACAAAGCGGGTGGGGACGAGCCCGATCCTGGGCGTGCGCTCCGTCCGCTACCGAGCGACGGTCGACTACGAGCGCGCCGCGGCGGAGAACCCGGCGCTGCAGAGCGCGCTGGCGAGGCTTCGCGCCTCCGGCGCGCCGTTGACCCGCGTCCCGATGGACGTGTGGGTCGGACCGGACGGCCGTTTCCGGCGCGTCAGATTCGTTCAGCGGCTGGGATCCGGCGCCGCGCGCGTGACGAGCTCGATCTCGGTCACCACGCCCGCCTACGACGTCCCGGTGACGCTCAAGGCGCCCCCGGCGGGCGTTACGCACGCCTTCACGGGCTGAGCTCCAACTCTGCGTTGGTGCCGCGGGCCTCGACGGGACCCCTATAGGGTTTCGTTACGATGCCGATGAATCCCCCAAACGGCGGGTCTGGCATCCGCCAGAAGCGGTAAGGAGATCGAGAGCGGTGTTCGAGCGATTTACGGAGCGGGCGCGACAGGTAGTCGTTCTGGCGCAGGACGAGGCCCGCGCCCTGAAGCACAACTACATCGGCACCGAGCACATCCTGCTGGGCCTCCTTCGCGAAGAGGAGGGGCTCGCCGCGCGCGTGCTCGAGTCGCTCGACATCACCGTGGACGAGGTTCGCAGCCAGGTTGCGCGGATCGTCGGGCAGGGTGACGAGGTCACGACCGGTCAGATCCCCTTTACACCGCGTGCGAAGAAGGTGCTCGAGCTCGCGCTGCGTGAGGCCCTCTCGCTCGGTCACAACTACATCGGCACGGAGCACATCCTGCTCGGGCTGGTGCGCGAGAACGAGGGCGTGGCCGCGCGCATCCTGCTCGACTTCGACGCGGATGCCGAGAAGATCCGCAACGAGATCATCCGCATGCTCTCGGGTCCCGGCCGCCGCCAGCAGGGTCAGGGCGCCGGTGCCGCCGGCGGGCCTCCCGGCGAGAAGTCGAAGAACTCGAAGCTCCTCGACCAGTTCGGCCGCAACCTGACGAAGGCCGCGACCGAAGGGAAGCTCGACCCCGTCGTGGGCCGGCAGACCGAGATCGAGCGCGTGATGCAGATCCTTTCGCGCCGCCAGAAGAACAACCCGGTGCTGATCGGCGAGCCGGGTGTCGGCAAGACGGCCGTCGTCGAGGGCCTCGCCTCGCGGATCTCCTCGAACCAGGTGCCCGAGCTGCTCAAGAACAAGCAGATCTACACGCTCGACCTGGCCGCGCTCGTCGCGGGCTCCAAGTATCGCGGTGAGTTCGAGGAGCGCCTGAAGAAGGTGATGAAGGAGATCACCCAGCGCGGCGACATCATCCTCTTCATCGACGAGCTCCACAATCTCGTCGGCGCCGGAGCCGCGGAAGGCGCGATCGACGCAGCCTCCATCCTGAAGCCCGCGCTGGCACGCGGCGAGCTGCAGACGATCGGCGCCACCACGCTGGACGAGTACCGCAAGTACCTGGAGCGCGACGCCGCGCTCGAGCGACGCTTCCAGCAGGTGCGTGTCGAGGAGCCCTCGATCGACGAGACCGTCCTGATCCTGCGGGGCCTGCGCGACCGCTACGAGGCCCATCACCGCGTGAAGATCACCGACGACGCGCTGCAGGCCTCGGCGGTGCTGGCCGACCGCTACATCCAGGACCGGCACCTGCCGGACAAGGCGATCGACCTCATCGATGAGGCCGGGTCTCGGCTGCGCATCCGCACGATGTCCGCGCCGCCCCGCTGGCGTGAGCTGGAGGAGGAGATCGACAAGGTTCGCACCGACAAGGAAGCCGCGATCGAGGCGCAGGAGTTCGAGAAGGCGGCCTCGCTGCGCGACAAGGAGCGCAAGCTCACGCAGAAGCGCAAGGAGCTGGAGGAGAACTGGCGGAACGAGGCAGACGAGGAGCAGCCGGAGGTGTCGGAGGACGACATCGCGGACGTCGTCTCGATGTGGACGGGCATCCCCGTCTTCAAGCTGACCGAGGCCGAGTCTCAGAAGCTGATGCGGATGGAGGAGGAGCTCCACAAGCGCGTGATCGGACAGGAGGCGGCGATCGTCGCCGTGTCCAAGGCGATCCGCCGCGCTCGCGCGGGTATCAAGGACCCGAAGCGCCCCACAGGCTCGTTCATCTTCCTCGGCCCGTCCGGTGTCGGCAAGACCGAGTTGGCGCGCACGCTCGCCGAGTTCCTGTTCGGCGACGAGGACGCGATGATCCAGGTGGACATGTCGGAGTACATGGAGAAGCATTCCGTCTCCCGGCTCGTCGGCTCGCCTCCCGGCTACGTCGGGTACGACGAGGGCGGCCAGCTCACCGAGGCGGTGCGCCGCAAGCCGTACTCGGTGCTCCTGCTCGACGAGATCGAGAAGGCGCATCCTGACGTGTTCAACATCCTGCTGCAGATCCTGGAGGACGGAAAGCTCACCGACGCCCAGGGGCGCAAGGTCGACTTCCGCAACACGATCGTGATCATGACCTCGAACATCGGGGCCGGCCAGATCTCGAAGAACATGTCGCTCGGCTTCAACGTGGGTGACGAGCAGGGCCTCTCGTACGACGACATGAAGGGCCGCGTGATGGGCGAGCTGCGGAAGGTCTTCCGACCCGAGTTGCTCAACCGGATCGACGAGATCATCGTCTTCCACAAGCTCGAGAAGCATGAGATCCTGGTGATCGTCGAACTGATGATGAAGCGCCTGCGTGATCAGATGTCGATCCACGGTGCCGCGATGGAGCTCACCGACGCGGCCAAGGAGTTGCTGGTGGACGAGGGGTACGACCCGGCCATGGGCGCCCGACCGCTGCGCCGCGCGATCCAGCGGCTGATCGAGGACCCGCTGGCCGACTTCGTGCTCGGGCGAGAGCTCGGCGAGGGCGCGACGATCCTCATCGACCGGCGCACTGGGGAGTTCGGCCCGGAGGAGTCGAAGGTGGACATCCGCGTGATCGAGGGCAAGCCGAGCCCAGTCGCCGTGGCGGTCCCTGCCGGCGACGACGCAGAGCCGGACGGACCCGAAACACCGGAGGAGTGACCGCCCCGCGCGGGCAGTGTCCGCGCGGCATGCGCCCGCTCGCCAAGGCAACCGAGGTGCTCGGCGAAAGCTCGACGCTTCTGAGCCCTGTCGATCGTCCTCGTGTACGGATCGCCGCCGCCATGGGCCGGAGCGAACCGTCGACCACTCGGTGGACGAGAGCGCAGCTGGCCCGGCGAATCTCCGTCGCCGCGTCTCAGGGTCGCGCCACCGTAGACTCAACGCGGTGAGCGAACGGGATCTGCTTCGCCGGACGGCCGAGATCGCGGTCGACTTCCTCGAGTCGCTCGACGACCGTCCGGTGTTTCCGACGGTCGAGGGGGAGCATCTGCGCGGCGCGCTCGACGTGCCGCTGCCGGAGGACACGGCCGATCCCCTCGCTGTCGTCGAGGCCGTGGCGCAGGCGGTCGATCCCGGGGTCGTGGCGAGCCAATCCGGCCGGTACTTCGGGTTCGTGGTCGGCTCGACGCTCCCGGCCGCGCTCGCAGCCGATTGGCTCACCAGTGCCTGGGATCAAAACCTCGGCCTTCGTGCGCTCGGGCCCTCCGCCCTCGTCATGGAGAACACCGCGGGGCGCTGGGTCGCCGAGCTGCTCGGGATCCCGCGGGACGCGTCCTTCGCACTTGTCACCGGGTGCCAGATGGCGCACGTGACGTGCCTCGCCGCAGCGAGAGAGCACGTTCTCAGGCAAGAGGGATGGGATCTCGTCGAGCAGGGGCTTGCCGGAAGCCCGCCGATTCGCGTCGTCGCCGGTGAGACGCGTCATTCGACGATCGACCGGGCGCTCAAGTTCCTCGGTATCGGGCGGCGCCAGGTCCGCGAGGTGGCAGTGGATCCGAGAGGGCGAATGCTCCCCGAGGCGTTACGGGACGCGCTCTCAGCCGACACCGACGCGCCGACCATCGTCTGTGCGCAAGCCGGAGACGTGAACACGGGCGCGTGCGACGATCTCGCCGCGATCGCGGACGTCGTGCGAGCCACCCGAGCATGGCTCCACGTCGACGGCGCGTTCGGCCTCTGGGCGGCCGCCAGCCCGGCTCGCCGGCATCTCGTCGCCGGTCACGACAGAGCAGACTCCTGGGCGACGGACGCTCACAAGTGGCTCAACGTCCCATACGACTGCGGGATCGCATTCTGCGCCCACCCCGACTCCCACCTGCGCGCGATGACCGCCCACGCCGACTACTACGTGCGTGATCCGGATGCGATGCGCGAGCCGCTGGACTGGACGCCGGACCACTCGCGCAGGGCGCGTGGCACGGCTCTCTATGTCGTGCTACGGCAGCTAGGACGAAAGGGGGTAGCGAGCCTCGTCGACCGGTCGTGCGAGCACGCGCGCCGCTTCGCCCGGGACATCGCGCTCCTTCCGGGCTGCCGGGTGCTGAACGATGTCGTCCTGAACCAGGTGCTCTTCTGCTTCGGCGACGACGCGGTGACGAACGCCGTGCTCGCTCACGTGCAGGAGAGCGGCGAGGCCTGGATGAGCGGCACGACGTGGGATGGGAGATCGGCGATCCGGCTCTCGGTCTCGAGCTGGCGTACAACCGAGCTCGACATCGAACGGACGGTGGCGGCTTTCGCTGCCGCGGTCGCGAGCGCGCAGACTCGGTCGCGCGGCTGACTCGTTCGACGCCCTTCCGTCACGCGCGGTGCGGCTCATGCCCGATACGGCGAGGCGGGTCGATCGTCGGGCGGTTGATCGCGCCGAAGCCGGACGAGCTACGCTCGCCCGATGCAGCTCGGCCGCCTCGGCGCCTGGATCGGCGCGCTCACCGTTCTTCCTGCTGCACAGGGGCGGGAGGTCGCACATGAGGTCGAGGAGCTCGGATTCGACACGCTCTGGTATCCCGAGGGTCTCGGCACACGCGAGTCGTTCACCAACGGTGCCGTCCTGCTCGGTGCCACGACGCGGCTCCACGTGGGGAGCGGTATCGCCAACATCTGGGCGCGCGACCCCGTGGCGACGGCCAACGCAGCTCGGGTGCTCGATGACGCGTATGACGGCCGGTTCGTCCTCGGTCTGGGCGTGAGCCACCCCCGGCAAGTGGATCCGCGCGGGCATCGCTACGACAGACCGGTGGCGACGATGCGCGCCTACCTCGAGGCGATGGACGACGATCCGTTCGTCTCACCGGACGGCGCGGGCGCGCCCCGCCGTCCGGTTGAGCGCGTGCTCGCAGCCTTGCGCCCGCCGATGCTCAGGCTCGCAGCAGAGAAGGCCGCGGGTGCGCACAGCTATCTGGTTCCGGTCGAGCACACGCGGCGCGCGCGGGAGATCCTGGGGCCGGCACCGGTGCTCGTCGTGGAGGCGAAGGTCGTCGCGGGCGCCACGGCCGTCGAGGCCCGCGCGCGTGGCCGGGCGGCCATCGGCTGGTATCTCGACACGCCGAACTACCGAGAATGCCTGCGCTGGGTCGGGTACGGCGACGACGACCTGGCGGGGGGAGGGTCCGATCGGCTTGTGGACGACCTGGTCGCGCATGGGGGTGAGGACGCGGTCGTCGCTCACGTGGAGGCCCACCTCGCAGCAGGAGCGACGCAGGTTGCGATTCAGCCGCTCGGCTCCTCCGCCGATCCAGCAGGGGTGGAGGTGCTGCGCCGGCTGGCGCCGGCTCTGACGGCGTTGCGCGCGTAGGATCAACCACGTGACCGTCACCATCCGCCACGCCGAGCCCGCCGACTACGGACGCGTGATCGGTCGGGTCAACGCATGGTGGGGAGGGCGGCCGATGGCCCCGATGCTGCCGAAGCTCTTCTTCGTGCATTTCGAAGGCACGAGCTTCGTGGCCGACGGTGAGGACGGCCAGCTGGCGGGTTTTCTGATCGGCTTCCAGTCCCAGACGAAGCCGACCGATGCGTACATCCATTTCGTGGGCGTCGATCCGGAACGGAGAGGACAGGGACTGGGGCGCAGGCTCTACCAGGAGTTCTTCGCGACCGCCCGCGCGCATGGATGCTCGGTCGTGCACTGCGTGACGTCTCCCGCGAACGAGGCGTCGGTCGCGTTCCACAGGGCAATGGGGTTTGCGATCGAAGGCCTGGCAGAGGACTACGACGGCCCCGGCGAGGACCGTGTGCTTCTCGCGCGGCCTCTCGAGGGCTGACCAGGCGCGGGCGTCTGTTGTCAGGGTTGGAGACGGAACGTCCGACGCGTCGGCTACCCTGAGTTCATGGCAGCGAAGGCGTCGGCGCAGTTCACCTGTCAGGAGTGCGGCACCGCCGCGGGCCGCTGGTTGGGCAAGTGCCCAGGGTGCGGTGCCTTCGGGACGCTGGTCGAGGAGCGCACGTTCCCCGCTTCGAGTGTTCGAGGCGGTGGCGGCGTCGCGCTCAAGCCAGAGATCCTCGGTGAGGTGAGGGTCGAGGAGGCAACGAGGATCTGCACCGGCATTCCCGAGCTCGACCGCGTCCTCGGAGGCGGGATCGTGCCGGCCTCGCTGGTGCTCGTGGGCGGTGAGCCCGGCGTCGGCAAGTCGACCCTCCTCCTCAGCGCACTCGGCGCGATCGCCGCTGGCGGCCGGCGGGCGCTCCTTGTCACCGGCGAGGAGTCGGTGGCGCAGGTCAAGCTTCGAGCGGCGCGATTGGGTGGCACAGACGCGGTGGAGATCCTCGCCGAGACGCAGCTCGAGACGATCCTCGCCACGCTCGAGGCGGAGCGGCCCGCCGTCTGTGTGATCGACTCGGTACAGACGCTCTCGTCCGAGGATCTCGGCTCGGCGCCCGGCTCCGTCGGTCAGGTCCGGGAGGCTGCGTCCCGCTTGCTACGGACGGCCAAGGAGGCCGGTGTCGCGGTCGTCCTCGTCGGCCACGTGACCAAGGACGGGTCGGTCGCCGGCCCGCGGGTGCTCGAGCATCTCGTCGACTGCGTACTGCAGTTCGAGGGCGATCGGTACCACGCCCACCGTGTGCTGCGAGCTGTCAAGAACCGGTTCGGATCGACCAACGAGCTCGGCGTGTTCGAGATGACCAGCGAGGGCCTGGTAGGGGTCCCCGACCCGTCCGAGCTCTTCGGACGCGTCGAGCCGGGGGAGATCGGGGCGGCTGTCGCCTGCGTGCTCGAGGGCACAAGGCCCATGCTGATCGAGATCCAGGCGCTCGTCGCTCGCTCCGACCTCGCCATGCCTCGGCGCGTGGCCACGGGGGTCGACACCAAGCGCCTGGCCATGATCGTGGCCGTACTCGGCCGGCACGCCGGCATCGGTTTGGGGAGTGCCGACGTCTTCGTCAACGTCGCGGGCGGCGTCCGCATCGACGAGCCCGGGGCCGACCTCGGAGTCGCGCTCGCCATCTCCTCGGCGGCCCGTGGCATCCCGGTGAGGGAGGGTCTCGCGGCGTTCGGCGAGATCGGCCTGACCGGCCGGCTGCGGCCTGCCGCGCAGGCCGACCGGCGGCTCGAGGAGTGCGCCAAGCTCGGGGTCGGGTCCGTCGTCGTGCCGTCGGGGGTGGTATCGCGGAGCCGGGCGCGAACCGCCGAGGCGGACACGCTGCGACGCGCGATCACCGTCGCGCTCGGGCCGGGATCGGCGGGGCGCGGGCAGGCCGGGGCGGTACCGGATCTGACGGATGTCGCCGGACATCCGGTCGAGACCCCTGCCGTCGCCGCGGCGTGAGACGCACGGACGATCTCGGCAGGCCGGAGCCCATGAACCGTCCGGACGGCCCGCGAGAGGGCCTGCGAGCCGCCCATCGAGATGTGAGGAGCATGTTCGGGAAACCAGCTAGAATATGAGGGTTCGCCGGAGTCAGAAAGTTCTCGACGCCGGCGCTTTCTCTGTCACGGAACGGTTGAGGGCGGGAGGCGAGCTTGTTCGATATCGGTGACAAGGTGGTGTATCCCCACCACGGGGCGGGGACGGTCGTAAGCAAGGAGAGCAGGATCGTGCTCGGCTCCGAGCGCGAGTATCTGACGATCAAGATCCTGCACAACGACATGACGGTCAACGTGCCCACGGAGAACGCCGAGAAGGTCGGGCTCCGGTGGGTGATCGACCAGCGCATGGTCGACATCGTCGAAAAGGCGCTGATCGGCGGCTCCACCGAGATGCCGAAGAACTGGAACAGGCGCTTCAAGCACAACCGCGACAAGATGAAGACGGGGGACATCCTCGAGCTCGCAGAGGTCGTCCGCAACCTCGCCCTGCGCGATCACGACAAGGGTCTCTCCACCGGCGAGAAGCAGATGTACGTCAAGGCCAAGAAGATCCTTGCCTCGGAGCTCATGTACGCCAAGGACATGACCGAGGACGAGGCGCACGCGTGGCTCGAAGATGTGCTCGCCAACCCTGCCGGCGGCAAGAAGCCGCGGGCCAAGGCCAAGGTCGCCGCGGCCAGCGTCTAGGGCGCGACCGCGCTCGTGATGTCGGGCGCCACGGCTGACGCGACGACGTGGGCGATTCTGGTCGCCGCCGGTGACGGCGCCCGCCTGAACGTGGGGCGTCCGAAGGCGTTCGTCGCACTCGGCGGCCGTCCGTTGCTGGCCGAGAGCCTCGAGCGGCTCGACCTCTCGGACTGGATCGACGCGATCGTCGTCGTCGCCCCGCCCGAGTGGGAGGAGCAGACGATCCTGCTGGCGGAGGAGCTCGCCGTCTCCAAGGTGGCGAGCGTCGTTGCCGGCGGCGCCACCCGGGCCGAGTCCGTGCGCATCGGCCTGGCGGAGGTGGCGGACGAGGCGCTCGTGGTGGTCGTGCATGACGCAGCCCGACCGCTTCTGGCCGACGACGTGCTCGAGCGTGTGCTCGGAGGGCTCGCCGACGGGTCTGCCGGATGCGTGCCCGCGATCCCCGTGGCCGACACTCTCAAGCGCGTGGCCGGCGAGCACGTCAGCGAGACCGTCGACCGCTCGGCGCTCGTTGCGGTGCAAACCCCCCAGAGCTTCGTCGCCGCCGCCTTGCGGCGGGCGTACGAAGGCGAGCTCTCCGGTGCCACCGACTGCGCCTCGCTCGTGGAGCGCACAGGAGGCCGGGTACGCACGGTCGCAGGCGACCAGCGTCTGCACAAGGTCACGACCGAGGACGACCTGCGGCTCGTGACTTCGTGGCTCGAGTCGGGCTGAGCGCATGGCCGTCCGCGCCGTGTTCTTCGACATCGGCGAGACGCTCGTCGACGAGGAGCGCTACTGGCGCGAGCTCGCCGCCCGTCTCGGCCTGCAGCCGCATGTGGTCTGGGCGGCGCTCGGCGTCACGATCGAGCGTGGCGACGATCACCGTGATCTCTGGCGTCTCCTCGGGCTGCCCCGGCCGGCTCTCGCGGATGAGATTCCGTACGCACGAGGCGACCTCTACCCGGACGCGCTCGCCTGTCTGGAGGCGTGCCGAGGGGCAGGCCTGCTCGTCGGTCTCGCCGGCAACCAGAGCGAGGTGCTCGAGAACTGGTTGCGGGAGGAGCGCCTGCCGGCCGACGTCGTCACGTCGTCCGCCAGCCTCGGCGTACGCAAGCCCGCGCTCGCGTTCTTCGAGCGGCTGGTGGTGCTCGCAGGATGCGAGGCGAGCGAGGTCGCCTACGTCGGCGACCGCGTCGACTTCGACGTTCGCCCGGCCCGCGCCGCCGGATTGGTGGCGGTGCACCTGCGTCGTGGCCCGTGGGGCAGGCTGCAGCGTGACGAGGGTGCCGCGCACGTGTCCATCGACGATCTCGAAGGCGTTCTCGCCGCCCTCACCTCCGTCCGCCCGTGACGCAAGGACGGCGCGGACGGCCTCTCACTCGATAGCGTGACTGCTGTGAGCGACCTGCGGATCGGGCTCGGCGTCGACGCCCACGCGCTGGTCGAGGGCACGCCGCTCGTGCTCGGCGGCGTCACCATCGACCATCCGCGCGGTCTGGCCGGACACTCGGACGGCGACGTGATTGCGCATGTGCTGACCGACGCGGTTCTCGGCGCGGCGGGCCTGGCGGATATCGGCGCGCTCTTCCCGTCCGAGGAGGAGACGTACCGCGGCGCCGATTCCCTCGTCCTGCTCGTCGAGGCCTACCGGCAGGTGCGGGAGGCGGGTTTCGAGCTCGTCAGCGCCGACTGCGTGCTCATCGGGCAGGAACCGAAGATCGCTCCATACCGGGAGCAGATGCGCGGGCGGCTGGCCGGCGCGCTGGGCGTGAGTGTGGAGCGCGTCAACGTGCGCGCGACGACGACGGACCGGCTCGGCTTTACCGGGCGTGGGGAGGGGCTCGCGGCTGAGGCGGTCGCCCTGCTGCGCCGCGTGTAGCAGAACTCACCCGCCGTTTTTGCGAGCATGTGCCGGTGAGCGGAGGTTCCTCGACCTGGCACGAGATCGGTGACGGGCCGACCGAGGGTCTGCGCCGCGTCGAGGTCGACGGAGTCGGTGTGTGTGTCGGGCGCTCGGCAACCGGTTGGGTGGCCTTCCAGGACGAGTGCACGCACGAGGAGTGCTCGTTGTCGGACGGCTTCATCGACGGCGTTGTCGTCGTGTGTCCGTGTCACGGGTCGGAGTTCGACTTGCGGACGGGCGACGTGCTGGCGCCACCCGCTCTGGAGCCGCTCCCCATCTACGAGGCGCGGGAGATCGACGGTGCGGTGCAGATCAAGCTGGCGCCTCCGCCCGCGGCCGCTGAGGCGGTTCACGAACGCGCCGACCATGTGTCGGCAACGGTGGCGGACGCAGCCACTGTCGCCGGGCCCTCCACCACCGGGCTCACGCTCGACGACGTCGACCTGACGGATCTCGATGTCTGGCAGCAACGCGTCCCCCACGACTGGCTGACGCTTCTGCGCCGCGAGGCGCCGTTGCACTGGCACCCGGAGACGGCCGGCCGGGGGTTCTGGGTCTTTACGCGCTATGACGACATCGTCGCGGTCTCGAAGGACTGGGAGACGTTCTCCTCCGAGCTCGGCGGCACATCGCTGCAGGACCTCACCGAGGAGGAGATCGAGGCGCGCAAGTCGATGCTCGATACCGACCCACCCGCCCACACGCGCATGCGGGCGCTGGTCAACCAGGGCTTCACGCCGCGCGTCGTCAACACCTACGAAGCGCGGATCCGCGGTCTGGCCCGGGGCATCCTCGAACAGGCGTTCACCCTGTCCGAGTTCGACTGGGTCGAGTCCGTCGCCTCGGAGATCCCCATGTGGGTCTTCTCGGAGATCATGGGCTTGCCCGTGGATGATCGCCGGCTGCTGATCGAGCTCGGCGACAAGCTGCTCGGCAACACGGATCCGGAGGTGGTCGGGGATGACTTCGTGCAGGACGTGGCCTTACAGGATCCGAAGCTGCGGCTGCTTCCGTTCTCGAGCCCGTTCTCGCTGGAGCTCATCGAGTACGGGCGGAAGCTGGGCGAGGCCCGGCGCCGCGACCCTCGCGACGACATCACGACCAGGCTCGTGGAGGCGGAGCTGGACGGTTCCCGGCTGACCGACAAGGAGTTCGGTGCGTTCTTCATTCTCCTCACCACCGCCGGGAACGAGACCACGCGCCACACGATCTCGCTCGGGCTGCTCGACCTCCTCGAGCACCCGGAAGAGCTTGCGCGTCTGGTCGCAGACCGGTCCCTGGCAGCCAAGGCGGCCGACGAGATCCTGCGGCGAGCCCATCCCGTCCATCACTTCCGCCGCACCGCAACTCGCGACGTCGTCATGCACGGTCGCAGGATCCGTGCCGGCGACAAGGTGACGTTCTGGTACGCGTCCGGCAACTTCGACGAGACGAAGTTCGCGGACCCCTTCCGTCTCGACGTCGCGCGGACGCCGAATCGCCACCTCACGTTCGGGCTCGGCGGCCCGCACTTCTGCCTCGGCGCCCACCTCGCACGGCTGGAGGTGCGGATCTGGCTGGAGGAATGCGTCCCCTACCTCGAGCGGATCGAGCTCGCCGGGGAGCCGGCACGGCTACGCTCGAACTTCTTCAACGGGATCAAGCGGATGCCGGTACGGGTGCGACCGTGACCGCAGGCAGGGAGGGGACGTGACGGACGAACAGCTGCATCTGGCGGAAGCCGCGGCCCGCAGACTGGGCGAGCAAGGCGTGCGTGCGGTGCGCCTGCTCTACACCGACCTGCACGGCGTCGCGCGGGGCAAGGACATCCCGCTGCGGCACTTCCCGGGCATGTGCGAGGAGGGCGTCATGTTCTGCGCCGCCATCATGGGAACCGATCTGCGCCACACGCCTGTCGTGGGCGGCGAGGGGGGTTACGTCGATCTGGCGATCCGCCCGGATCTGGGCACGCTCCGCAGGGTTCCGTGGCAGCCCGAGGTGGCGTGGTGCGTGGGCGAGGCCTGGGAGCTCGACGGCTCGAATCACTGGCCGGTGTGCGCGCGTGCCCTGCTGGAGCGCGTGGTCGATGCCTACTCCGTTCGAGGGCTGATCCCGATCGTCGCACCCGAGCTCGAGTTCTTCCTCGTCGAGCGCGCCGCGGACGGCACGATCAGCCGGTACGTCGACGAGCACTCTCGGGTCTACACCGTGGGTGCCGTCTCCGATCCCCGCCAGATCTCGCTGAAGATGCTGCTCGCCTGCGACGACCTGGGGCTCGAGGCGTTCGCCGCCAATCACGAGTTCATGAACTCGCAGTACGAGATCAACGTCAGGCACTCCGAGGCGCTCGGCGCCGCCGACCGCGCCTTCATGCTCAAGGCCGCGGTCAAGGAGCTGGCGGTGCAGGAGGGGCTGATCGCGACGTTCATGGGCAGGCCTTTCGCCGACCAGGGCGGCTCCGGCTTCCACGTCCACCTCTCCTTGCAGGACACCGAGGGGCGCAACATCTTCGCCGGCCCCGACCCGCCGGGTCCGGATCCGACTGGACTCCATCTCGGCGGGCTCAGCCCGGTCGCAGGCTCGTTCATCGCCGGCGTGATCGATCATGCGCCCGCTCTGCAGGCCCTCCTCGGTCCGACGGTCAACGCGTACAAGCGGATCCTTCCCGATTCACTGGCGCCGACGCACGCCAACTGGGGTCATGACAACCGCACCGCGTTCTGCCGCGTGCCGAAGGAGGGGGGCTCCCGCGCGCGTGTCGAGGTACGTACCGGTGACGGCAGTGCCAACGCCCACCTGATCATTGCCGCGATCCTGCTTGCCGGCCTCGACGGCCTCGATCGGGGGCTGACACCGCCCGAGCCGGTCGTCGGAGACGCCTATCGCGCCGACGAGGCCCATGCGGGGACGAAGCTGCCGGGGACGCTCAGGGAGGCACTCGATGCGCTCGAGGCCGACTCCACGCTCGTGGCGGAGCTCGGCGGGCCGCTGGTCGACACGTTCCTCGCCATGAAGCGGTTCGAGCTCGAGCGCTTCGAGCAGGAGGTGGGCGTGCTCGACGTGGAGACGGTCACCCAGTGGGAGATCGACGAGTACGTCGCGCATCTGTGAGCACGATGCCGCCGGAACTGGTGCTCGAGAGCCGGCGAGTCCGGGTGGACGTCGACGGCGTTGCGCGCTCCGGGAGGAAGTTCGGGGGCGCGATCGTGCTCGACGACGGAGAGCGCCTGCTCGAGGCGAACGCCAGCTATCTCGCACCGGTGGAGCAGCCTTCGAAGATCATCGCGGTTCACCTCACGTACCGCAGCCGGCTCGAGGAGTACGGCGCGCGCGAACCCGCGGAGCCGTCGTACTTCATGAAGCCGCCGAGCACGCTCAACGGTCATCGCCGGCCGATCAGGATGGCGCGTGGGGCGCACTACCTCAACTACGAGGGCGAGCTCGCCGTTGTCGTCGGCAGGCGCATGAAGGGCGTGCGGATGTCGGAGGCGCTTTCGCATGTCGCCGGCTACACGCCCGCGAACGACGTCGGGATGCACGACTTTCGCCACGCCGACCGCGGCTCGATGCTGAGGGTGAAGGGGCAGGACGGCTTCCTGCCGCTCGGGCCCGAGCTCGTCCCGGCCTCGGAGTTCGACCCGACGTCGTTCACGCTCCGCACATACGTCAACGGCGTCGTCGTTCAGGAGACGACATCCGACGACCTGATCTGGGGGGTGGCGTACCAGCTCGCCGATCTTTCGCGGCTGATCACGCTCGAGCCCGGGGACGTGATCCTCACGGGGACGCCGGCGAACTCTCGGCCCATGAAGCCGGGTGACGTGGTCGAGGTCGAGATCGAAGGGCTCGGGCGCCTCTCCAGCACCGTGGAGGAATGGGACGTCGATCTCACCGAATGCGGCGCGCAGCTCGAGGTCTCGCCGAACACGATTCATGTGGCGCTGGCCGTCCCCGAGGACGAGGCCGAGCGTCGCGTCGCAGAAGGGAGGGTGTGACCTGCGCCTGCATCTCCTCGATCACGTCGGTCTGCGCGTCGCCGACCTCGACGAGGCGTCGGCGCGCTGGCAGCTGCAGTTCGGCCTGGTCGAGCGCCGGCGCGACGGCAACCGCGCCTACCTCGCCTGCAACGACGAGCCATACTGCCTCGAGCTCGTTGGCGAAGGGCGGCCGGGGCACGACCACTTCGCCTTCGAGCTGCATCCGGAGTGCTCGCTCGACGACGCGTGCTCCCATCTGGAGCGGCTCGGCGTCGTCTGGAGCGAGGCCGAAGGTTCGCTCTTCGTCGACGACCCAGACGGCCGGCTCGTGCAGGTGATGCCCTACCGGACGCCTGCCGACGAACAGGACCGGTGGCCGCAACACGCACGGCAGTCGAGCACCGTTCATCTCGGCGGGGCACGGAAGCTCGGCCACGTCAACTGCCTCACGGCCGACATCCGCGCCGGCTTCGGCTTCTACACGGAGGTCCTCGGCATGCGGCTCTCCGACTGGCTCGGCGACAGCGGCGTCTGGCTCCACATCAACTCCGATCACCATGTGCTGGCGCTGGTCGACGTCGGGTACGCCCATTTTCATCACTTCGCGTTCGAGACGGTGGATATCGGGAAGATGCGTGACATGCTCGATCACGTGGCGCGGCACGGCCGCTGGCTTTCCTGGGGGCCTACCCGGCACGGCATCGCCGGCAATATCGCGAGCTACGTGCGCATCCCCGAGGAGGAGTGCCATGTCGAGCTGTACTGCGACATGGAGCAACTCCAGGATCCACACGTGCCGCGGACGTTCCCCGACGATCGCTACTCCTCGAACACCTGGGGGCCGCTGCCGCCGCGGTCGTACTTCCGTTTCGATCCTCTCGCGATCGAGTACGAGCGTGAGAGCTGGGAGACGCGTGGCAAGAGCCTGCCGCCCGTGCCGGACGGGTGGGAGGGACCGCGGTGAGCGAACGCGCGCTCAGCGGCTACACCGTTCCGCGCTCCCCGGAGGGCCGGGCCGGTCTCGTGCCGCCGCCGCCGTGGCACTACGTGGGCGATTTCCTGGTGCTCGAGTACTGGGCCGACCCGGACGCGGTTGCCGCGGTGCTGCCCGCGGGGCTGGAGCCGTTTCCGGACGACCCTGGACGCGCAGCGGCGCTCTTCGTCGACTGGCAGTCCCGCTCGGACGGCGGTGGCGAGCTCCTCGACCCTGCCCGCAGCCAGTACAAGGAGTTCTTCCTCGTCGTCAACGCACTGCTCGACGGCGAGCACGTCACCACGTGCCCGTACATCTGGGTCGACCGTGACTTCGCGCTTGCCCGCGGCTGGATCCAGGGGTTCCCGAAGAAGCTCGGCTCGGTGTGGATGACCCGCACCTTCGGGCTCGATTGCAAGGCCGATCCGGGGTTGGCGCCCGGCGCGGTCTTCGCGGGCACGCTCGCAGCAAACGACAGGCGCCTCGCGGAAGGCTCGGTCACCCTCACCGGCCCGGCCACGGGCGGGCCGACGCACAACGACCCGCCCCTCGTCAACGTGCGGCACTTCCCACGTCTCGAATCCGGCCGGCACGACGAACCCGCGGTGCACGAGCTCGTACGGGCGCGCAGCCGCGACCGTGCGATCTCGCAGATCTGGGAAGGGGAGGCCTCGCTCGAGCTCCACCCGGCGCCGAACGAGGAGCACACGGCCCTGGCCCCGATTCGCATGGGCCAGGGGTTCCGCTTCACCTTCGCCTACAGCGTCGACGACCTCGAGACGGTGCGGACGATCGGATGAACGACCAGCGCGTCGCGCTCGTCACCGGCGGCGGCACCGGTATCGGCGCGGCGGTTGCGCGCAGGCTCGGTGCGGACGGGTTGCGCATCGCCGTCAGCGGGCGCCGGCCGTCGCCCCTCGAGAGCGTGGCAGCCGAGACCGGCGCCCTCGCGATCGTCGCCGACACCTCTACGCGTGAGGGGGCGGAACGCGCGGTCGCGGCGTGCATCGAGGAGCTCGGCCGGCTGGACGTGCTCGTGCTCAACGCCGGAATCGGCGGGGCCGGCTCGCTGCTCGACATGGATCCTGACGTCTTTGAGCGGGTGCTCGCCACCAACCTCACCGGTGCGTTCCTCACCGCGCGGGCGGCAATCCGCGAGCTGATTGCCCGCAAAGGGACGATCGTCACGGTTGCCTCCGTGGCCGGACTGCGCGCCTCGTCCGGCTCGCTCGCCTACAACTCGTCGAAGGCCGCCCTGGTCATGCTGACGCAGTGTCTCGCACTCGACCACGGTCCGGCCGGCGTTCGCGCCAACTGCGTGTGCCCCGGCTGGACGCGTACGCCGATGGCCGACGGTGAGATGGACGATCTCGGCGAGAGCCTCGGGCTCGGTCGCGAAGGCGCCTACGCCACCGCCACCGCCGAGGTACCGCTGCGCCGCGCCGCGACCGCCGACGAGGTCGCTGCCACGGTGGCCTGGCTCGCCTCCCCCGAGGCGTCGTACGTGAACGGTGCGGTCCTGCCCGTCGACGGTGGCAGCATCGTCGTCGACGTCGCCACGACCGTCTTCGGGAAGCAGTGATGGAAGAGCACGCGACCGTCGCCGGCATTCGTGTCGACACCCGGCACTTCATCGACGGTGAGCGGATCGGGAGCGGCTCGACGTTTCCCGACCACTCTCCCATCGACGGCTCGTTGCTCGCGCGGGTCGCACGTGGAGGCGAGCGTGAAGCCGGTCTCGCCGTAGCCGCCGCCGCGCGTGCGTTCCCGGCGTGGGCGGCCCTCGGCGTCCAGGGGCGCGGCGAGCTCCTGCGTAAACTGGCCGATCTCATCGACGCACACGTCGAGCCGCTGGCAGCGGTCGAGTGCTCTGACATGGCGATGCTGCTCCGCTCGCTGCGGGCCCGTCTGATCAATCGGGGTGCTCGGAACTTCCGGTCGTACGCCGACCTCGCTCAGGACTACGAAGAGCGCGTGTGGGACTCGAACGGCACGCACAACCGCGTGCTCCGCATGCCGAGCGGCCCGGCCGTCGTGATCACCCCGTGGAACGCCCCCTTCATGCTCTCCACCTGGAAGACGGCGCCTGCGCTCGCCGCCGGCTGCACCGTGATCCTCAAACCCGCCGAGTGGTCGCCGCTGTCCTGCTCCCTGCTCGCAGATCTCACGGTCGAGGCCGGCATCCCGCCGGGCGTGTTCAACGTCGTGCAGGGGATCGGCGAGGAGATCGGTGCTGCGCTGGTCGCCGACGCGGCGGTCAGGCGCATCTCCTTCACCGGCTCGGGCGAGACGGCGAGGCAGATCGGCGTCTCGGCGGCCCGCAACCTCGTGCCCTTTACCGCCGAACTGGGTGGCAAGGGGCCACTCGTCGTGTTCGCGGACTGCGATCTCGAGGCGGCGGCCCGCAAGGCTGCCGGCCAGTTCGACGACTCGGGCCAGGTGTGCCTGGCGGGGACCCGTTTGCTGGTCGAAGAGTCGATTCGCGACGCGTTCCTCGACCTCTTCCACCGGTTCACCGACGAGCACGTGCTCGGCGACCCGCGTGAGCAGGCGACGACGATCGCGCCGATGATCCACGGCGACCACGTGGCGCGCGTCCTCGGGTTCGTCGAGCGCGCACGTGCGAACGGCGACACGATCGTCCGCGGTGGCTCACGCGTGGAGCGGGACGGGGGCCTCTTCGTGGAGCCGACCCTGGTCGAGCCACGCTCGAACGACAGCGAGATCGTGCAACGTGAAGTGTTCGGGCCGGTGCTCACGTTCCAGACGTTTCGTGACGAGGCTGAAGCGCTGAGCCTCGCCAATTCGACCGAGTACGGCCTCTCGGCAATCGTCTACACCGGCTCCGAGAGGCGCGCCGAGCGTTTCGGCCGGGCCGTCCGCGCCGGCGTCGTGTGGGTGAACACGTTCCTCGTGCGCGATCTCACAGCACCATTCGGCGGTGTCGGCGCCTCAGGAATCGGCCGCGAGGGAGGCCAATACGCCCTCGACTTCTACTCCGACCTCAAGTCGCTGCAAGTCCTCGAGGACACGTGCCCGCTTCCCTGACACCAAAGCTCGTGCTCGTGCTCTCCGAGAACTGGACGCTCACCTCGCCGCGCGATCTGCGGGCGCTCGTGGAGATGGCCGTGGTTGCGGAGGCCTCGGGGTTCGACGCGGTCATGCTCTCCGAGCACATCGTGCTCGGGCCGTCGGCCGGCGCCAACGGGATCATGGGCAACCCCCGCGACTACGCGATGCCAGGCAATCAGGATCCGGCGCTGCCCTGGCCGAGCTCGCTCGTCCTGCTGTCGGCGATTGCGGCTGCGACGACACGCATCAGGCTCGCGGCCTGCGCGGTTATCGCGCCACTCCGCCATCCGCTGCTCCTCGCGCGTGAGCTCGGGACGCTCGACCTGCTCTCCGAGGGGCGGCTTGTGGTGCAGCCCACCGTGAGCTGGCATCACGAGGAGTACGAAGCGCTCGGCGTCCCCTTCCGCAAGCGGGGGGAGCTGCTCGACGAGCACCTCGCCGCCTGGGAGGTGCTGTGGCGCGAGACGCCCGCAAGCTTCGCGGGCAAGCACTACCGCTTTCAGGACGTCTACCTGGAGCCGAAGGCGTGGCGGCCCGACGGGCCGCGGCTCTGGCTCGGTGGCGAGACCGTGCACCCACGTCTGCTGCGGCGCATCGTCGGTCACGCGCACGGCTTCCATCCCATCGGGCAGCCGTCCGACTACGACCTGGAGCTGCTGGCGGAAGGCCTGGCGGCAGCGGGCCGCTCGCTCGATGAGCTCGAGCTGGTCGGTGGGATGCGCCCGGTGTTTCCCGACGACGACAGCGTGTCGCCGCTCGACCCGGCCCTGGCGCAGTTGCCCGGGCTGCTGGCGCGAGGGCTCACCACGGTTTGCATCAAGCCGTCCCAGTACCTGGACGACGCGGGCCGCTTCCCCGAGTGGTGCGCCGAGGTGGTGGCGCGCGTGGACGAGATCGCGCGGAGCATGGCATGACGGCGCGCGAGCTGCTGCGCCAGTGCGCCGTGACGGAGGCGGAGGACGAGGCCCGCCGCCGGCGTTTCCCGCTCGGCGCCGCCCTCGAGTTCGCCGATCTCGAGGAGGCCGGGCGGGAGGAGGCGCTGGACCGGTTGCGCGAGGCGGAGCCGGTCTCGTGGGTGCCGGCGCTCGGCGGCTGGCTGGCGACGAGCCATGACGCCGTCCGCGAGGTGCTCGGTCCCAGGCAGCCGATGACCGTCGAGGTCGAGGAGAATCTCGTGCGGGCCTCGCTCGGCGAGATGATGCTGGTCTCGGACGGCGTCGAGCACTCGCGCCAGCGCGAGCCGTTCGAGAAGCCGTTTCGCATGCGCGATGTCCAGGGCAGCTTCGGCGGGGCGATCGCAGTCGAGCTGGACGAGCTGATCGCGGCGCTCGCGCCTGCCGGAGCATGCGAGCTCGGCCAGGCGTTCGCCGCGCCCTATGCGGTGCGGATGACCGGTCGCGTGCTCGGGCTCTCGTTCGAGGACATCGGACGGATCGACGGTTTCTATTCCGCCTTCGCGGGGGCGATGGTCTACGACGGCAACCCGGAGCCGCAGCGCCTTGCCGACGCCGCTCGCTCCGAGCTGAATGAGATCCTGCTCTCGGAGCTGGAGCGCTGCCGGCGCGAGCCGGACTCTTCGGTTACCTCACGGCTCGCCAACGATGCGGCATCGGGGTTGAGTGACGACGAGATCGTTGCGCAGCTCCGGGTCGTGATGTTCGGTGGGATCGAGACGGTGCAGTCGGCCGTGATGAACACCGTGCTCCTCCTGCTGCGAAACGCCGGCCAGCTGACGCTCGTCCGAGCCGACCCGACGCTCGTCCGCGGTGCGGTGGAGGAGGCTGCGAGGCTGATCCCGCCGGTCGCGTTCATCGAGCGCTGGCCGAGGGAGAGGGTGACCGTCGGCGGCGTGGAGATCCGGGGCGGCGAGTTCGTCGGTTGCTCGGTGCTGGCGGCCAACCGAGACCCCATCGTCTTCAGCGACCCGCTGAGCTTCGACGTGCGCCGGGACAACGCCCGCCGCCACTTCGCGTTCTCCTACGGCACCCATCACTGCATCGGCGCACACCTCGCCCGGCTCGAGACGGCGGAGGCAGTCAGGGCTCTGTTCGACCGGCTGCCCGGCCTGCGTCTCACGGGCGGCGCAGGCGGCGACGAACCGTCCGGGTTCGCGTTCCGCCGGCCGGGGACGCTGCATCTCGCGTGGGGGTGAGAATGGGGACAGTCCCCGGTGGGGACTGTCCCCAGAGCGGTATCCCGGCCGGGCGCCCGTGGAATTCCTAGGTAGACGCAACCGTGAGTGATGAGCCTTCGAATCGCCTCGTCGCCCGCCGCAGCGCGAGGTTCGCCGCATCGACGACGTAGAAGAGGCCGTGACATGTCTGGGGACAGTCCCCGTAGGGGACTGTCCCCAGAGCGCGCTTCGCCCGCGTGGCACACGCCGTGATGTCCCCTCGAGGTGCTTCGCGGCCGGTGCGACTGCCGCTACGTGCCGTGCGGGCTGAGCCCGCACGGAGGCAGAAGCTCCGGGATCAGCCTCCCCTCCTCCACGACGGGGCGCCCGTCCAGCGCTACCGTGTGCCCGAGGAGCGGCAGGTCGAAGTGGCCGGCGGTGAACCGGCCGGCGTGCTCGTTGGCGCCCGTGGAGAACAGGAAGTTGCCGGCTGCGGCGCGCGCCTCTGTGCCGTTGATCTGGCTCTTGTCGTACAGCTCGACGTAGTCCCAGCGAGCGGCGGGGTTGATGCCGAAGCCGACGTGGCTCACGGCTTGCGCCGCATCGTCGAATGCCGAAAGGTAGGACCGGAAGATCCGGGCGTCGACCCCGTCACCTTCGACCGCCACCACGTGGTCGTCCTCCAGCACCAACCGCACCACGGTCTCGACGTAACGCTTGAAGGTGAGGTTGAGATCACCGGGAGCAAGCACCACCGTCCCGGAGACGGTGTGGGCAGCCGGGAAGGCAGCCACCAGGCCCCCCGGCCAGTGTGCGATCGACCCCGGCCCGGCCGTGAGTCCCGTTGACGCGGCCACGAAGGCGCCCGCGAGCGACACGCGAAGATCGGAACCCGCTGCGCTCGACACCTGCATCTCCGTCGCGTCGCGTGTCCATCCGGCGGCGAGCTCGACACGTCGCGGCAGGTCGGGATCCCAGACGTACCGCTCGTAGTTCTCGGGATGTTCGTTCGAGAGCATGAGCACACGCGCGGCGCCGGAGAGGATCTCGCCGAGCTCGGGCGCGTGGAGGATGCCCTCGACCGTGCAGTCGATGACGAGATCGGCGGCTGCGAGCGCGGCGATCGCCGCGCGGTTTCCCTGGAGCGCCTGCGACGCGCCGGTGGAGCGGATCGGCACCGTCTGGGTGTTGGCCGGAGTCGGCACGACCACGTCCACGACCCGGCCCCCGCCGAGCTCGGCCGCGAGGCGCGCCGCGTCGACGAGCTCGCGCCGGCTTGCGCTCTCGCTGAGCACCGCCACGACCTCGCCGGCGGCAAGTCCGCAGCGCCGGAAGTGCTCGCCGAGCGGTCGTAGCCAGCGTGCCTCGGTCACGCCGCCTCGAAATGGGCGCGTAGGGCGTCGTTGACCGCGTCAGGCGCCTCCACATGCAGCAGGTGGCCCGCTCCCGGGATCACCTCGAGCGCCGCGCCCGGGATGAGCTCGGCCAGCGCGCGGGCGTAGGTCGGCGGCGTCTCCTCGTCCAGCTCACCCACCAGCACGAGCGTCGGCGTCCTCACATCCGGAAGCATCGCACGCGTGTCGTGCGTGACGAGACAGTCCACGGCCTGCCGGAGAGCAGCAGACGGAACGCGTGTCATCGCCGCGACCTGGGCCGCGAGCGCCTCCTCTCCGATAGCCGGGCCGGCGATCGCGCGCAGCACGATGTCGGCGAAGTCCCCGGGCTCGTGTCCCGCTGCGAGGGGTGCGAGCCGCGCGCGGCGCCATTCGTCAGGTTGCGTCACACCGTCGTGGCCGAACGCCGGGCTCGTCGCCAGCAGAGCCAGCGTGCGCACACGCGCCGGGTGCCGGAGCGCGACGTGCTGCGCGATCATGCCGCCCAGCGAAAGCCCGACGAGGTGGAAGCCCTCCGCGCCGGCCGCGGTCGCCAACTCCGCGACAGCGTCGGCGAGCCGCGCGAACGTCCACGCGCCCGCGAGAGGCGCCGAGGCTCCGTACCCGGGTGCGTCCCACGCGACACACCGGTACCCGTCGGCGGCCAGCGCCTGCAGCTGTGGATCCCAGGCGGTGCGGCTTCCACCCAGCCCGTGCAGGAACAGCACCGGTTCACCGCTCCCGGCTTCCCGCCACGCGAGCGCTCCCTCGACGTCCACGGAGCGCGATCATACGGCCCCGCCTCACACCCCGGGCCTCTCGTGTTGAATATGGGCGTGTCTCAGGTCACTCCCGCTGAGCTCGATGCCGGTCTCGGCCACGTCGAGGACGCGCCCCGTGAGGAGGGCGTCGTCGAGCTCGTGGTGCGGCGCCCGGACGAGAACGAGCGTGAGGTACTCGACGAGGGGGTGCTCGACCCGACCGTGGGCCTCGTCGGCGACGCGTGGTCACGTCGCCCCACCGCTACCGGCCCGGACGGCGGGCCGGACCCGAACGCCCAACTCACGCTGATGAACGCACGATTGGCGGAGCTCGTCGCTGGAGACCGGGACAAGTGGCCTCTCGCGGGCGATCAGCTCTATGTCGACCTCGATCTCTCGGTCGACAACCTTCCTCCCGGCTCACGCCTCCAGGTCGGCACCGCGGTCGTCGAGATCACCGCGGAGCCGCACATGGGATGCGCGAAGTTCAGTGCTCGCTTCGGCTCCGACGCGCTGCGCTTCATCAACTCGCCGACCGGACGGGCGCTTCGACTGCGCGGGGTCAATGCCAGGGTCGTCGACCACGGCTCGGTACGGCCAGGCGACGCGATCCGCAAGCTGTAGCGTCGGGGCGGTGATGCGAGGGGCCAGCAGCGAACGCTCGCCGGCACGCGAGCGGGCGCTCGGAATCGTCGCCGAGCTGGGCCCGGGCTTCGCCGTGCGCGCACCGCAGTGGGATCGTGCGACGGAGTTCCCGACGGCGAACTACGACGACCTCCGCGACGCCGGGATGCTCGGACTGTGCATCCCCGAGCGCTACGGCGGGCTGGGGTGCGGCTTCACGGACTACATGCACGTCGCGGCCGCCCTTGCGCGCTTCTGTCCGATGACTGCGCTCACCTTCAACATGCACACGCAGACCGTGCTGTGGACAGGCGTGCTGGCCGACCAGCTCGACCTGACGGAGCAGGAGCGGGCCGGCCACGAGGCGCGCCGCACCCGCCTGTACCGATCGATCCTGGATGACGGCGCGATTCAGAGCCAGGCGCTCTCGGAGGGGAAGGCCAAGGGCGCCACCGCGGGCGTGACGGTGTCCGCGACGCCGGTCGACGATGGGTGGCTGGTCACCGGGCGCAAGATCTTCGCATCGCTCGCGGGTGCCGCGGCCTCGCACAACATCACCTGCGTCGTGCCCGGCGAGGACGGGATCCGTTTCCTGGCGGTGGCGGCCGGGAGCGAGGGCGTGACGATCGAGGGGGAGTGGGACGCGCTCGGCATGCGCGGCACCGACTCCCGGAACCTTGTGTTCGAGGACGTCTTCGTGCCGGCCGACGCCGAGTTGCTGCCGCCCGGCGCCTTCGACCAGCTCGCCACGCGCTGGCCGCACGTCTGGATGACCCTCACGCCCGCGTACGTTGGGCTCACGGCAGCCGTCGTCGATTTCGTCCGCGAGTACCTCTCCGCGGATGCACCGCCCGGAGTTACCCCGCGCCGGGAGATCCCACCCAAGCAGTGGGGGTGGGCGGAGATCCAGATCATGGCCGAGCGCAGCCAGGCTCTCTGGGAGCGCGCGGTGGACGAGGCCGGGATCGACCCTTCGCCCGACGCCGTGCGCCGCGCGCTCGCCGCTACCTACACCGCGATGGAGACCGCGCAGGAGGTGGCGGCGAAGGCGATCCGCGTGTGCGGCGGCACGACGATCCTGAAGAACCTGCCGCTCGAGCAGTACTACCGCGACGCGCGCTGCGGCGCGCTGATGCTTCCCTGGAGCGCCGAGGTGTGCCTGCAGCGGCTAGGCACGCACGGGCTCCCCGACTGAAAGGACACCGCGTGGCTTCGCGCAAGACAGCTGCCCCCGCGCCGATCGCCCCCTACCTCGCGGTGGGGCTCTCCACCGTCGTCCACGGAGTCGGTGCCAGAAAGCACATCGGGCGCAACCTCGACACGATCGAGGAGGCGATCCACGCGGCCGCCGCCATCGTGGGCATCAACATGCCGGTGCGGCTGATCGCGCTGGCCGAAGGGGCGATCACCGGCTTCACCGACGAGATCTTCGACATCCCGCACACGACGGCCGCACGCGAGCTGTTCATCGACATCCCGGGGCCGGAGACCGACCGCCTCGCGGGATTGGCCAGGCATTACGGCACGTATCTGGCGGTGCAGTGCAAGGCGCGCTGGCCGGAGGTGATGGAGAACCGCTTCTTCAACTGCTTGTTCCTGATCTCGCCCGAGGGTGAGATCGTGCACCGTGTGGCCAAGAACCACCTCTGGTGCCGGGAGCATTCCTGCACTCCGCACGACGTCTACGACCGCTGGGTCGAGCTCTTCGGCGACGGCATCGAGGCGTTCTTCCCGGTGTACCGCTCATCGGACATCGGCAACATCGGGTTGATCTGCTGCTCGGACGGCGAGTACCCCGAGGCCGTGCGAGCCCTCGCGTTCAACGGCGCCGAGGTCGTGTACCGGCCGAGCGAGGCGGTGCCGATGACCGCCTCGGGGCCGGATCCGGGTGGCACCTGGCTGCTCCAGAACCGCGCGCATGCGCATTTCAACAGCCTGTACATGGTGTGTCCCAACGTCGGCCCGGTCTACGTGAGCCCGCGATCGGAGCACCCGTACGACATCGCCGGGGGTCATGGGCACATCGTCGACTACCAGGGCCATGTGCTCGGCCACGCGAGCGGCGGGCTCAACACGTTCGTGGCCGGCATCGTGGACATCGAGGCGCTCCGCCACTTCCGTGTCATGAACCTCAACTCCAACTGGATCAAGGACCTCCGCACCGAGCTCTTTCGCACGATGTACGACGAGCCGATCCACCCGGCGAATCTCTGGCTGGAGCGCGACCCTGGTACCCATCAGGAGGTCGACGAGGTGTACCGCGCCAACATCCAGCGGCTCGTCGATCGCGGCACCTTCACCCCGCCGGCACACCCCGCGCCCGGTGCGCGCTACATCCCGCCCGCCGACGCCTCACCCGCGGAGATCTGGGAGGAAGCGCGTACGCTCTGGGACGATTAACTGGGAACCACGGGTGGTGCCTGGGGCGTGGTGCCCGTGGTGCCTGGGGCGTGGTGCCCGTGGTGCCGTCGTGCCATGGTGTCTGACTTCAGTCAGACACCATGTTCCCCGGTCCTCGCCCAGAACCTCAGCCGGCAACGGGGAGCCGTAACTGCGCAAGGATGGTGCGCAACTCCGCGATCGACCGCTCGGTCTGCTGCGGGTCGCCGAACAGCAGCTGCTGGAAGACGAGCCCGTCGAGCGCCGCGAAGACGAGTCGGGTGAGGTCGTCACCGGCCTCGATGCCGAGATGGCGCAGCGAATCGGCGGTGGCGTCCAGGTAGGCGCGGTAGAGCTCGCGCGCCGCGGGGAGGAGGTCGGGGTTGCGCCTCGCCTCGAGTGCCAGCTCGAACTGGAATGCCTGCCCCTCCTCGTCGCTCGCCACGAGCGACGGTAGCGTCGCGACGAGGTCCGCGAGCGACCCGCTCGCTGGATCGAGTGCCGACCGCTCGATCGATTCCCGGGCGGCGACGACGAGCGCTTCCCGGATCAGCTCCTGCCGCGACCCGAAGTGAAACGTGACGAGCCCGTGAGTGACGCCCGCCTCCCTGGCCACCGCACGGTGCGTGAGGCCCCGCAGACCGAAGCGCGCCACGACACGGATCGTGGCCTCGATCAGGGCCTGGCGGCCTTCCCCGTAGCGCCGCCCACGCGGTGTGGACTCGCTCACACGTCGAACGTACCCGATTCTGGCCGAACGTAAAACTGACCTATTGACAAGTTCTCGTCCGGTGCCGTACCCTGCCCGCTTCGTCCTCGCCGAGGAGGGCCGCCGAATACTGCAGACAACCTGTGCCCCACGGAACCGGCTCCACTACGACCCGGAACGGCGCTCTGCCCGCTCCTGAAAGTCGTGGATCTGCTCCCCTTCACCGACCCCGCCTACTGGCACGACCCGTACCCGTACTACGACCGCGTGCGCGAGTTGGGCCCGGTGTACCAGAGCCCGTCCGGGGTGTTCGTGCTGACCGGGCACGCCGATATCGCCGAGCTGTTGCGCGATCCGCGGATGAGCGCACTCGAGCTCTCCTTCGGGGTCGGGGACAGGTTCCACGACTCGGTGCTGGGACAGGATCCGCCGGACCACGGGCGGTTGCGTGCCGTGTTCCAGAAGTGGTTCACGGCGTCGCGCGTACGTGAATGGGCCGCCGACACCGAGCGCCGCCTGAATGCCGCCCTTGGGAGGGCCGAGCAGGGTGACGGCACCCTCGACATGATCGACGACTACGCCTTCGACGCGACGTTCGGGACGATCTCCTTGATGTTCGGCGTCTCCACCGACGAGGCGGAGGCGTGCCGGCTCCACACGTACCTCATCGGCCGCGCGCTTGCGCCGGGCGCGACCGGGGACGACCTCGCCCAGGGTGAGCGGTCGCTCGACTGGTACTACGACTATGTGCGGAGGCTGATGGCCGCGAAGCGGCGCGCACCCGCGGACGACCTGCTCAGCACGTTCGTGCGGGCGGAGCACGAAGGGACGATGAGCGAGAACGAGGTGCTGGCGACGATGACCCTGCTCTACGCAGTCGGGCACCTCGACAACACCTACCTGATCGCGAACGGCGTGCTGCAGCTTCTGCGTGACGAGCCTCTCCGGCGCCGGTGGCTCGAGGATCCGGCCTGCCGGTCGAGGGCCGTGCTCGAGCTCCTGCGCCACGAAACGCCCGAGCAGTTCGTGGTTCGTGCGACCAAGGAGGAGGTGGCCGTCGGCGAGGTGGTGCTACCAGCCGGTGCCGTGGTGATGATGATGATCGGTGCGGCCAACCGCGATCCACGCGTCTACCCGAACCCGGGCATCCTCGACATCGACCGCGAGCTGCTCTCCAGGCAACTCGCGTTCGGCAGCGGCATTCATGCGTGTATCGGGTCTGCTCTTGCACGCGCCCAGGGTGAGGTGGGAGTATCCGCCCTTGTCACGCAGTTCCCGCATGCTCGGCCGGCCGGTGACGTGGAGTTCGCGCACACCGAGTTCCTGCGGGTGATCAGGCACATGCCCGTCGAGCTCGGCCGGCGGGCCGCGTAAGCAAACCGGGAGGAAGAGCACATGGAAACGCACACTCAGGGGCAGACGGGGGGTGAGCTCGGCCATGCGCGGCTGAGCCTGGTCGACGTCGTCGCCCAGTCGGTGGGCTTCATCGGTCCGGTGTTCTCGGCGGCCTTCCTGCTGCCGGCAGTGGCCGGGCTCGGGTTTACCGGAAAGGGCGCCGGAGTGGTCTCGCCGCTCGTGCTCATCATCGCCACGATCGGCATGTGCGGCGTCGCATGGATCATCTCCTGCTACGCGCGACGCATCCATGCCGCGGGCGCGCTTTACGACTACGTCACCGACGGCTTCGGGCAGCGGGTCGGCTTCCTCGCCGGCTGGGTCTACTACGGCGGCATGACGCTGCTCTCGATCGCCATCTTCCCGGCCTTCGGGGGGTTCATGGCGCTGACGCTGCTCGGGAACCACGACATCGACATCTCCTGGTGGATCCTCGCCCTGCTCGCGATCGTGCTCGTGTTCGGGATGACGATCCTCGGTGTGCAGCTTTCGACGCGCGCCCAGCTCGTGCTGGCAGCCGTGTCGATCGCCGTGATCCTCGGCTGGGCGATCTACGTGATCATCAAGGGCGGCACCGAAGGCAACTCGGCCACGCCCTTCAACCCGGGAGAGCTGTCGTTCAACAATCTCTTCTACGGGCTGATCTACGCCTGTCTCGTCTTCACCGGGTTCGAGACGGCGGCCAATCTGGCCGAGGAGACCGCCGAGCCGAAGCGCTCGATTCCGCGCGCCGTGTTGTGGAGCGTGATCGCGGTCGGCGGGTTCTACGTGATCGTGATGTACGCGCTCGAGCTGGCGTTCGGTCTCGACATGGCTGCATTCCTCAATCTCGAGAACTTCCCGCCGCTCTACTCGGGAGCAGCCAACCCGGAGCTGGGTGGTGACACCTTCGGCGAGATCGTGCAATGGATCGTGCTGATCGACATCCTCGCCGTCGCGCTCGGCGTCGCCAACGCCTGCAGTCGCGGCTACTTCGCGCTCGCCCGCGACGGCCGCCTGCCCAAGGTGCTCGCGTCCGTGCAGCCCCGGTTCAAGACGCCGTGGGTGGCCGCCACCGTGCTCGCCGTCCTCTCGATCGTGGCCACGATCTGGACGGAGCTCGACGACGGCATCTTCGCCGGCACCGACACCGACCCGGGCGTGTGGTTCCGGTTCTTCCAGTTCGGCGCCACGTTCGGTGCGCTGGGGCTCATCCTCGTGTACCTGCTGATCTCCGTGTCCGGTTTGAAGGGCATGGCAGGCGAGCACCACGGGAAGCTGATCCTGGCCGCCGTCGTCGGAGGGGCGGCGACGCTCGCTGCCGTGTACGGGACGGTCAAGGACGCTCCTCCCGTGTACGGGCTGGACAAGGTCTGGTGGCTGATGCTGATCTGGGCCGGCATCGGCGTGGTCGCGCTCTTCGCCCTCCACAGCAGAGGCACCTTCGACCGCAAGACGTCGGCACAGGAACGGCACGGGCACTAGATCGTCCTGCACGGGCCTGGCTGCTTGCGCAGCCAGGCCCGTGATCCTGGTGGCGCGCTTCGCGCGCCTGCGCTGTGGACGTTTCGAGCGCACTGTTGCCAGAGGGCGCACCGGCACCCCGTTCCGGCCCCGGCCGCCGGCCCGGGCGGCCGGGTATCGGGTACCCAGACCACTACACTCCGCCGCGATGCCGGCTCCCGATCCTCCCGCACTTCGTCTCGACGCCCCGCGCGAGGAGGTGCTGGCGAAGGCGGCGGAGATCGTGCTGGGTGCATGGGAAAGCTTCGATCGCGCGCGCCCGTCCGAGCCGGCGCTCAGCAACGTGGACGAGCTCCTCAGGCAGGCCCTGCCTGTGACCGGTGGCTCTGCCCTCGCTGCGCTGGACGAGGCAGCCAGAATCCTCGATCACTCGATCGCGCAGCCTCGCCCGCGCTACTTCGCGTTCATCGGTTCCTCGGGGCTACCGATCGGGGTCGTTGGTGACCTGCTCGCTTCCTGCTACGACGTCAATCTCGCCACCTGGGCGGCGGCCGCGACCCGGCTGGAGGAGACCGCAATCGCCTGGGCTGCGGAGTTCCTCGGCTTCCCCGCCGAGACGGGCGCGTTCACCAGCGGGGGCACGGTTTCCAACGTGACGGCGCTGGCGGCGGCGCGCGAGCGGGCGCTCCCCGGGTCGCGACGGTCGGGGCTCGCCGGTCGGCGTGGAGCGCTCTACGCCTCCGCCGAGGCGCACTACTCGGTTCAGCGCTCGGCGGAGCTGCTGGGGCTCGGCGACGAGAATGTGCGACTACTGCCGATCGACGGCGAGCGGCGGCTCGTCCCGGAGGCGGTGGCCGAAGCCATCGCACGCGACCGCGCCGCGGGCGTGACACCCGTCGCCGTCGTCGCCACGGCCGGAACCACCCTCACGGGTGCAGTCGACCCGCTCGACGCGCTGGCCGACATCTGCGAGGAAGCCGGTGCATGGCTACACGTCGACGGCGCCTACGGAGGTGCGGCCGCCACCGTGCCGGAGACCCGGGCGCTCTTCGCCGGCCTCGAGCGGGCCGATTCGCTCACCGTCGACGCACACAAGTGGATGTTCCTGCCAAAGGCGTGCGGGATCCTGCTCGTCCGTCAGCGCGACGACCTGACGGCGGCGCTGGCGCACGAGGAGGCGTATCTCCCTCACGATCGTCTCGAGCAGCACATGGTCGACATCACGCTGGAGTACTCGCGGCCCTTCCGTGCGCTCAAGCTGTGGCTCGCCTTCCGCGTCCACGGCGCGAGCGCGATCCGCGAAGCAATCGGACGCAACGTGACGCAGGCGCGGCTGCTCCACGAGGAGCTACTCGCGTGCGAGGACATGGAGCCGCTCTGCGGGCCCCCGCCGCTCTCCATCGTCCCCTTTCGCCATCGACCGCCGGGCGTCGCCGATCTCGACGACCACAACGCCCGTCTCGCGCAGGCGTTGCAGGCGGACGGCCGGGTGTGGATCGCGCCTGCACGTGTCGACGGCGTCGTCTGTCTACGTCCCTGCTTCGTCAACTTCCGCACCACCGACGACGACGTGCGCGCGCTCGTGGAGATCACGCGGGAGGTGGGGCGGACGCTTTGAGGCTTGCGTGCGCCGGAGCCGCCTTGCATGAGACGGGCACTGCGCGTAGGGACGGATGTTGCGCTGCGGTTCTGCCGGCGCCGATAGTTAGCGTCACGCACAGCGTTGCGCAGCACGCCCCTCTGGCAGCCGGAACCGCATGCGAAGCTCGCGCAGCGGCGCGCGTGTGTCCCGCGGGAGCGGGATACGCGCTTGCGCAGGAAAGGGAGTCAACTCGGAAGCGTGAAGCTGATGGCGGCGCCGCCGCCGGGGCGGTTCTCCGCCCAGATGCGCCCGCCGTGCGCCTCCACCAGGCCGCGCGCGATCGCCAACCCGAGCCCGGCGCGCTGTCCGGCGCGCGCGCGGTCACCACGCCAGAAGCGCTCGAACATCCGCTTCTCGGCTTCGTCGTCGAGGCCCTCGCCGGTGTCCTCCACCGTGACCTGAACCTCGGCCGGCCGGGCGGCCACGCGCACCGCGACCGTGCCGTCGGAGGGGGTGTGCCGGAGCGCGTTGGTCAGCAGGTTGAGGAGCACGCGCTCGATCTTGTCGGGTGCACAGCGGGCACGAACGTCGCCTGGAGTCTCGGTGGCGACCGCGATGCCCCGGCGGCGCGCCTCCGCCTCCACACCACGCAGGCATCCCTCCACCAGCCCGGTCAGGGATGCGTCCTCGAGCTCCAGCGTGAGCGAGCCGGCGTCGATGCGAGCGAGCTCGAAGAGGTCGTCGACGAGCGTGGTGAGGACAGCGACCTGCTCGCGCAGCACCGGCAGTGCCTCGGCCGGCTCCTTGAGACCGTCCTCGGTTGCCTCGAGCAGCGCCTGCATGTTCGCGAGTGGCGTTCTCAGGTCATGTGAGGCCCAGGCCACGAGCTCTCGTCGCGCCTCGAAGAGCTGCTCCAGGCTGCCGGCCATCTCGTTGAAGGCGCCCGCGAGCTTGGCGATCTCCGCCGGGCCGTCGGTGGAGGCGCGCGTCGACAGGTCGCCGCCCGCGATCGCCTCCGAAGCCTCCTCGAGCGCGTCGATCCGTCCCGCGATCGAGCGTGCGACGACGAGGCCGCCGATCACGGCCACGAGCGCAGCCGCGGCCGAGATGGCAAGGATCCGAACGTCGTCTCCCATGTGGTACATCAGGAAGCCGCTGAAGAGCACGGAGGCGAGCGGTAGGCAGACGGCTATCAGCGCGAGCCCGGCGAGCTGCAACCGCACAGTGGGCAGGCAGCGCAGGAGGTATGCGGCCAGCAGCCCGGCGCCCAGTGTGGCGGCGGCGATCGCGAAGGCGGAGAGGGTCACGGGACGAGCCGGTAGCCGACGCCCCACACGGTCTGCAGGTGATTGGGCTCGGAGGGGACGGCCTCGACCTTCTCGCGTAGCCGGCGCATGTGCACGGTCACCGTGCCCGTGTCGAGCGCGGCCTCGTAGCCCCACACGCTGAGCATCAGCTGGTCGCGCCCGAAGACGCGGCGAGGGTGGCTGGCGAGGAACCAGAGCAGGTCGAACTCCTTGGCCGTGAGCTTGATCTCGTCGCCGTTCCGCCGGGCCTCGCGGGTCGCCGAATCGAGCGAGATCTCTCCGAACGTGATCCGCTCCTTCGGCGCCCCCTGCTCCCGCGCGGCGGTGCGACGAAGCACCGTGCGCACGCGCGCAGCGAGCTCCCGCGGAGAGAACGGCTTGGTCACGTAGTCGTCGGCCCCGAGCTCGAGCCCGACGATGCGATCGGCCTCCTCACCGCGTGCGGTGAGCATGATCACGGGCAGCTCCGACCGCGAGCGGATCCAGCGGCAGAGCTCGAGCCCGTCGGTGCCCGGGAGCATCACGTCGAGCACCACGAGATCGAGCGGCCGCTGCTCCATCACGGTGCGCGCCGTGGTGCCGTCACCCGCCTCCACCGTCGTATGCCCCTCTCGCTCGAGGTAGCGCACGACGACATCGCGGACGATCGGCTCGTCGTCGACTACGAGAACGGTGGCCATCGTCTCATGGTGTATCGGCGGACATTACGCGCGGGTAAATCTTCGCTCAGCCCGGCAGGCGAACGGTCTCGCCGTCGACGACCACGAGCCCGTCCAGCTCCAGGGAATGAAGCGCGTCCGCGTCCGCCGTCGAGCGCGCGAGCTCGCCGGCCGCCACGTCCCGCAGGAGAGCGGCTCGCCGCTGCCGGAACGACCCCTCGAAGCGGGACTGCTTCCGTGCCGGCTCGTCTCGCGTGCCGCGCGACGGACACCCCTTCACCAGCGGGCACGCGGCGCAGCGCGGCGCGCGCGCGCGGCAGATGGTCGCGCCGAGATCCATCAGCGCCTGCGCAGCCGCCCCGCTGAAGCTCACGCCGATCCGGCGTTGCACCCGCTCGACGTTGACGTCGACCGGCAGCACGTCCTCGCCGAACGCGAAGTTCCGGATCGCCGCCGCGGTGTAGGGGCCGACCCCGGGTAGCCGAGTCAGGTCGGCGGGCCATCCCTCCGCGGCCACCTGCCGGGCTGCGCGGTGTAGCGACAGCGCGCGCCGGTTGTAGCCGAGACCCTGCCACTCCCGAATCACATCCGCAGGGGACGCAGCGGCCAGCTCCGCCACCGTCGGCCACCGCTCGAGCCAGCGCACGTATCGCGGAGCGACCCTGTCGACCTGAGTCTGCTGCAGCATGATCTCTGAGACCAGGATGGCGTAGGGATCCCGCGTCTTCCGCCACGGGAGGTCGCGTGCCGTGCGCTCGTACCACTCGAGGAGCTCGGTCTCCACGCCGAAACCCTACGAGACCCGGGTGGGGGTATGGGATTCTTCGAGCGTGCCCCCATCCATCGTCCCGGACTCCTACTGGCTCACGGACGGGCTCGCGGCGGGCGAGTACCCGGTTTCCGAGCCGGGCACCGCTGCGGAGATTCGTCGGTTCGAGGACGCCGGCATCCGCGTCTTCGTCGACCTCACGCACCCGGGTGACGGCCTCCCGTCCTACGAGCGCCACCTGGGCCTGGCGACGCGGCTTGGTCATCCGATTCCCGACTACGGCATCCCCTCGGACGCTCGAATGGTGGAGATCCTGGACGCGCTGGACGGGGCCGTCGGAGCGGGAAAGCCCCTCTACGTGCACTGCTGGGGCGGGATCGGGAGGACAGGGACGGTCCTGGGTTGCTGGCTCGTGCGCCGCGGGATGAGCGCGGCCGGCGCGATCGAGCTGATCCGTGAGCGGCGGCGAGAGACACCCGGCTTCCACCGCTTCCCGGACTCGCCTCAGACGAGCGAGCAGCACCGGTTCGTCGCCGGCTGGAGGGTCGGGACGTGACTCGCACGCCCTCGCGGCGGTGCGACGAAGACGAAGGGGCGCACGAGCCTCAACGGGATCACCACTCAGTGGAACCTCGAAGGTTCAGTCCGGGTGACGGAGGCTGCTCATCCCATTCCCCGTTCTTCGTTCCAGAGAGCTCATGCGCCCGAGCACGACTTTACTCCCCCCTGGGCCTGTCGTCCAGCCTCGCTCTCAGGCGGATCCAGGTTCAGCCGGTGTTGCCGATGTCCAGCGTGAACGCCTCCCAGACGAGATCGGCGCCATGCTGGCGGTGCTTCACGAGCAGCCCGAGCAGCACCTGGACGTCCTGCCGTGTATTCGCCACCCCGTCTGCGTCGGCCGGGGGATTCGCGTGCAGTCTGTGTTCGAGGGCAGTCACGTCGTGGCGCATCCGCAGGTGCTCCTCGCGCAGGACACCGATGCGGTGCAGCAACCTCGGGGCGTGCGCGGTGATCTCCGCGTAAAGCCCTTCGGGATGCTCCGTCGTCTCGATGTGCTCGATGACGTGGTCGCGGACCTCACCGGTCGCCTCGAGCACGCCCTCCGTCCAGTCCGCCTCACGGCCTGACGCCGGCCGCGCGGCGGCCCCTTCGAGCCCCACGATCGCCTCGAAAAGATCGGCGCGGCGCCGAGCCACGTCCCCCAGCACTGAGGGAACGGTGGTCGCAGCCTTCTCAGGCTCGGTCATCCTGAGCCCCGAGCCTCCGTCAGTCGCCGGACTCGTACTTGAACGAGATGCCGAGGCGGACGCGAAAGCTGGTGATCGAGCCGTTCTCGATCGTCACGTCCTGTCGCACGACTTCGGCGACACGAAGATCGCGAACGGACTTCCCCGCCGTCTCGACGGCGTTCCTCGCCGCCGCTTCCCACGACTCGCTACTCGTGCCGATGACTTCGGTCACCCGGTACACGCTGTCAGTCATGCCAGGCCTCCTCGACGAAGCGGGATGCGAGTCCTGAACAATGACAGACCTAGAGGCTCGAGGTGGGCTATCGACACCGCCGGATGCGCGCCTGAGCGCGTCGGATCGCGCCCGTCGGCGTCACCACCAAGGCCTCCAGCCTTGCCGGCGCCACCGCGGACACGCTCCTCGGCCCAGACACGCCCGACGGCGCCTCTAACCCACATCAAGCCTCTCGTGCGGCGTCTCACAACGATGATAGAAGCGGAGTCGGGGGGGGGGGGGGGGGGGGGG
>JBJXGY010000068.1:0-12447 GCA_046160185.1 Gaiella sp.
GCTGGGGTGACGGTCTCGGTTGTGTTGCGGCTGGTTGAGCGTGCTTTGGCAGACGGTCGGCTGGCGGGCGAGGTCGAGATCGTGGAGACGGGGGCGCGGGGGACGATTCGGGATGGGGACGAGCTTGTCGACTTCCTGAGCCGTTACTCCTGCCCGCGGGAGGTATCGGTGGTGAGTGCACAACGCGAAGGGAGTGGGGGATCATGCGGCGTCGAGTGTGGGTGCGTGGATCGATGAAGCACATGATTGGGCGCAGGCGTGTCGTGCTCGTCGTCGCGGCGGCTGTCGCCGTGGTGCTGGCGGCGGTGGGCGCGGCGCCCGCTGCGCAAATTGCTGTGCAGGGCGAGATCGTGATCGACTCGTACACCTACACCGGGGTGGATTTCTCCGGGCAGCCTCAGGAGCGCTGTGTCGTTGCTCCGTACGTACAGTTCCGCCAGGTGCCCGGTGCGACGAGCGCAGTGGCGACGGCGACGCATCCCAACTGGTCGGCGGGGATACCGTTCGAGTACCCCGCGATCGGTGCGCCACCGTGGAACACCTCGACACGTCTACCCGGGGGTGGCCAGGATCCGATCGTACGGACCGCGCCCGACGGGATGAGCTGGATCGTGCTCGGTGGTGCGCTGGACGCGTTTCGCGCCCAGGATTGCGCCGACGCCGTTGTCGATCACGGTCGCTGGACTCTGCAATCCGTGACGGTCGAGACGAGCAACACACCACCGGCCGCCGGGTGGCGCTGGCAGCCGTCGGCGACGGATCCGCTGACCATCGACCTCGACGGTTCGTTCTCGAGCGACGACAAGGGCATCGTCTCCTACGAATGGAGCTTCAGCGACGGCGGCACGGCCTCTGGCATCACGACGAGCCACACCTTCGCCACAGCAGGGACCTACGGCGTCACCCTCACCGTCACCGACGCGGAAGGGCTGAGCGACCCGCATAGCGCCGACGTGACAGTCGGCCAGGGGGCCCTGGAGATCATCCTTGAGACCCGGCCCACCGGTGACCCGACGGTGTTCGCCTTCGGCGGCAGCGGCCCACTCGGGTCGTTCCAGCTCGACACGAACCCGGAGACGGCGCTCCAGGACCGGATTTCCTTCGATCAGCTCGACCCGGGCAAGTACACCGTGCACCAGGATCTCCCGGAGAGCTGGCGGGTCGGTTCGCTCTCCTGCACTGACCCCACCTTCGACTCGTCCACAAGACCCGCGGACGCCTCGGTCGACGTCGACATCGCACCGGGAGAGGCGGTGACGTGCACGTTCGAGCTCGTGCCATCGGGCTCGCTCCTCGTCAATTCGACGGCAGACACGCCCGACTCGGACGCGAGCGACGGCGTGTGCTTCACGGGAGAGCGCATCACCCGCGGGACGGCACAGGAGCCGGAGTGCACGCTCAGGGCGGCGATCGACGAAGCCAATGAGCGCGACGGCCCCGACACCGTCGGTTTCGACGTCCCGGGGGCGAGCATCCCCGTGATCGCGGTCTCCGAGGTTCTCGTCTCCAAGCAGCAGATCACGATCGACGGAGCGACACAGCCCGGTGGCGGCAAGGTGGAGCTGGATGGAGGCCTCCGCGACCCTGTCGCGGCCTGCGACGCCTTCGATTCCTTCCACGACGGATTGATTCTCGACGGCTCCGCGTCCCTCGTGCGGGGCCTCGTCCTGCACAGCTTCCCCGGTTACGCGCTCGTGCTCGGCGAGAACGGTGGTCACAAGGTCACGCAGACGTTCGTCGGCGTCGACGCCGCCGGGACGAGCAGCCTAGGCAACGGGCTCGCGTGCAGCCTGGAGGATCTTCCCGGGACGGGGTACGGGGGCGGGATCCTGATCGGCTCCTCAGCCAACACCGTCGGACTGCCGGGCGCGGGCAACGTCATCTCGGGGAACAGCATGCGCCACCCGTATGAGGGGGGTACCCACTGCGATACCCTCGATCACGTCGGCGTCGAGATCGCGGCAGGCGCGGGAAACGTCGTTCAGAGCAACATCATCGGGCTGGACGTCACCGGCCGGGTCTTCGTAGGGCCTGCCCGCAACACCAGTTGCAGCGCGGGCACGCAAGCAGGCGTCCGGGTCCGAGGCGGCTCCGGCGCGCGGATCGGTGGCGGATCGGTGGACGCCCGCAACGTGATCGTGAGCGGCGACGCCGGTGTCATCGTCGAGTCGTCCAGCACCGGGACGTCCATCGAGGGCAATTACATCGGCGTCGACGCGACGGGCGTGAGCGACCCCATCCCGCCGGGCTCGATCTCCGACAAGGCGGTCGGGATCTTCTCGGAAGAGGACGGCACCCGCATCGTCGGCAATGTCGTGTCTGGCAACGAGAGCGGAGTCCAGGTTGCGGGTCGCGACGCGAACGTGACCGGGAACCGCGTCGGCCTCGCCGCGTCGTCGGACGCGCCCGTGCCCAACGGGCTGTTCGGGATTTCCGCGTCCGGGTCGGGTGCGCTCGTCGTCGGCAACACGATCGCCTACACCTCCTTCGGCGCGGGCAGGTTCGGACACGGGATCCTGGTCGACGACGGCTCGGGCAACACGCTCTCGCGCAACGTGCTGTTCGGCAACGCCGGGCTCGGGATCGACCTCGCCACGGCGGGTGGGAGCATCGGGCCGACACCGAACGACTCCGCCTTCGATGCCGACTCGGGGCCCAATGGCCTGCAGAACCATCCGCTTGTCGGCGGCGCCGTGGTCGGAGCAGAGTCGGTCCTGAGCGGCAGCCTCGACAGCGCGCCGCTCGCCTCCTTCACGATAGAGGTCTTCGCCTCGCAGGCGTGCGACCCGTCGGGCTACGGTGAGGCTGGCCGATTCGTCGGTACCTTCGTCGTCACGACCGACGTGCTGGGCACGGCGATCTTTCGCCAGCCGATTCCGGGCGGTTTTCGCGCCGGGGAGTACATCACAGCCACCGCGACGAACAGCGACGGAAGCACGTCCGAGCTGTCCCCGTGCCGCCTCGCCACAGAGGACATCTTGCGATTGATCTCCCCGGCTCCCGCCGGCAGCTCCCGGCTTGATGTCAGCACGTCCGCGGGCCTCGTCGGGAAGGTGGTCACGATCGGGTCGGGCGCCACCTCGGAGACGAACTACGGTGTCGCGACGGGCTCGCTGATCCTCGCTCGGCCGATCCGGTTCGCCCACGCAGCCGGTGAGACGGTGGTCGCGGTCGACGACACCTTGTTTGTGTCGGTCGACACGGCGGTGATCACCCGCTTCTCGCGGTTGCCGGATCTTGCGGTGCTGTCGGGCCGCCTGCGGCCGATCGAGGGACGGACGATCGCGTGCGGCGATGACGTCACGCTGAGTCTCGGCAGGACGGTGGTCGCTCAGCGCGTCCCCGGCACGCGGTTCGTGCGCCAAGCGGGCAATCGCTGTGTGTTCGTGGCCAAGACCACGAACGAGATCGGGCGGCTGGAGCTCGATCTCGGCAAGGGCACCTGGAACGCCCAGGTCATCCGCCCCGCTCTCGAGCGGCTGACGAACCCGCTCGAGGTCGGGTTGAAGATCGGTGACGACGAAGGCAGCGAGACCCTGCGCATGACCCACAGCGGCTCGATCTGGTCGTACGAGCGCTGAAAGGACTCCACCGGAGAGGGCCGCCGCTGGGTGGGCGGCCCCGCCGGCCGGAGCCGGAGCGGTCAGCTCGCGCGCTTCTCGGCGTTGAGCTTCTTGTACTTCTCGATCAGCGCGACGAGTCGACGCGTGAGATCCTCACGGTAGGCGCGCTCGGCGGCCCACTCCTCACGTGTCTTCTTCCTCGGATCTTTCATCGTCGTCCTCCGGCGAAAAGATCAGCGTGTGTAGATCGGACAGCATCACGCGAATGTCGAACAAGGCCTCGAGAATCACCTGATCTGTCTCCGTGATCCCGCCCACATCCCGAGAGTGCCTGTGTTGCCAACCTCCGTCAAGGTGGCCGCTCCGGACACGTCTGTCCTAGCCGAACCCGCCGCCCCCGCCACCGCCGCCCCCTCCGCCGCCGCCGGAGAAGCCGCCACCGCCACCCCCGGAACCGGAGCTGGGAGGTGCCAGGGCGGAGCCGAAGCCGGACGAGAGGTCGCCGATCGAGATCGAGCTGGCGCCCGAGCCGAGGTCACCGCCGGGTGAGATCCAGTAGACGGTCGAGGCCGCGGCCATCTCCTCCGGCATGTAGAGGTGCGCGGCCTGCAACACCCGGTCGGCGATGCCGAACGCGATCCCATACACGAGGAACCTCTCCCAGAGCGGGAGGGAGGCGACCGGTGCCTCGTCCATGCGCGGGAAGTCCGAGAGGTAGCGGCGAAAAGCATCCCAGCGTCGCGCCTCGAGGTCGGCTTCGGCGGAACGGCGTCGCCAGAGCTTGCGGCGGGTCAGTGCACCGAGCACGACGGCGGCGTTGATCAGCGAGGCGATCCCGAGCCCGATCTTGACCACGTCGCCCCACTGTGGGTAGACGCCGCGCCAGCCGTCGGCCGCGGCGACGAACAGCAGCACGCCTATCGCACCGAACGCGAGCAGCGCCAGCACGAGTGGCAGCGCACCGATCGAGCGGAACCACTTGCGCGCAGAAACCTCCTTGCCGACGTCCGACTTGAAGTTCATGAAGCGGGGCGCCATCTCTTTGCGTTCCTTCTCGATCTCCTTGCGGAAGCGGGAGAGCGGGACGGCACCTCCGTCGAGGACGTCGTCGACGATGCGCTGCACCTCCTCCTCCCACTCGGTCAGCGGCTGCTGCTCACCTGCCGAGAGCTCGAGGTCGTTGACCAGTTCGGTGCGCAGGCCCGCCCAGGTCTTCCGCTCGGTCTGGATCGGCTTCGCGGCGTAGACCTTGCGGCGGATCAGGTCGAAGAGCGTGGCCGTGAACTCGAAGGAGCCTGGGGTGCCGCCCTGCGCGAGCAGCGTCGGCACGAGCGCGGGCGGGGTGTCGGTGGGTGGCTCCTGCTCGTACTCCCGGTCGTACGTGCTGGGCAGCTCACGCCCGAAGAACCAGTACACGGAGAGAACGACGGCGAGTGCGGGGACGAGCCCGAGGGCGGCGATCAGCGCCAGCCACTTCCACGGGCTACGCAGGGCGTCGTCGATCTTCTTGCGTCCCTCCTCGTACTCCTTGGCGTCCCCGAGCTCCTCAGCCGTGATCCGCTCCAGCGCGTTGCCCTGCTCGACCCTCATCCCGCCCGTGCCCGAGAAGGCCGCGCGCGGGTAGAGCGCGCGCAGCTCCACGAACTGACCGCTGGCGACGTCGAGTGCGCGCAGCACGGCCGCGTTCGCCCGCAGCGTGACGTCGCCGCGTACCCACACCGGATGGCCCCACGCCTTCTGTACCGGCCCCGGGCCGGCCATCACCGCGGTGAGCTTGCCGAGCCTTTCGGTCCACTGGTCGCCCCACACCTTGAGGTTGACGTCGACGATGTCGTCGTAGCCGACTGCGAGCCCGCGCAGCTTGTAGCGGACGGTGAAGGTACGCACCTCGTTGGTGGCCTGGAACCGCCACACGACACGAATGCTGTCGCCCACACGGGTGACGCCGTACGTTCCGGGTGGCCCGCCTGGCTGGAGCTCGGTCGGCGCGCCCGGCCCGGACCGTGTCGTGCCCTCGAACACCTCGGGGTCGGTCAGCTCCTCCCCCTCGCGCAGCGGGATGTCGCGGTAGCCGTAGGTGAAGCTGCCGGAGAAAGCGACGGTGATCTTCTCCTCGACGGCGACCGTCCCATCTGCTTCCACGCGCACCTGGACGTCGGTCTCTGGCAGCGAGACCGACTGTTGCGCGGCGGCGCTGGAAGCGAGGAAGAGCGCGGCGAAGAGCGCGACGCCCAGCAGCAGGAGCGTTCGAAGGCGGCGGCGCGCCACCCGAATGCTCAGGCGGCGGGTGGAGCGGGGGCGTCTGGGGCCGGCGGCGGTGTCACCGTTGCGCCACCGCCCGAGGGCCGGTCGAAGTCGACCTGCGGCACCTCTCGCTGAGCCTGGTCTTCGACCTCGAAGAACTCGCGTTTGGTGAAGTTGAACGGCCCGGCCAGCAGGACACCCGGGAAGACCTGGATCGCGTTGTTGTACGAGAGCACCGTGTCGTTGTAGACCTGGCGCGAGACCGCGATCTTGTTCTCCGTCTCCGCCAGCTCCGACTGCAGCTGCCGGAAGTTCTCGTCGGCCTGCAACTCGGGATATGCCTCTGCGACCGCGAACAGGCGGCCGAGCGCGGCTCCGAGAATGCCCTCGGCCGCGGCGGTCTGTGCCGGGCCCTGCGCGCGCTGCGCGGCGGCACGCGCTTCGGTCACGGCCTCGAAGGTGCCACGCTCGTGCTCGGCATAGCCCTTGACCGTCTCGACCAGGTTCGGGATCAGATCCCAGCGGCGCTTGAGCTGCACCTCGATCTGCGCCCACGCGTTGTCGACCCGGTTGCGCAGCCGGACGAAGTTGTTGTACATCGCGATCGCCCACACGACGAGCAGGGCGATCACGGCGAGGATGATCCAGACGACGATCACTGGCGCGGAAGCCTACGTGAATCTTCGATCGGCGGCCAGTCCAATCATGCGGAGAGCGCGCGCCGCTCGCGTTCCCGTTCTCCGAGCTTCTCTGACATCGCCTCGTGATAAGCAGCGCGCTCGTACGCGAGTTGCCGGTTGGCTTCTCGCCGGGCCAGCTCCTCAGCCGTCAATCTCGGGAGTTTCTTCTTCTTCCTCCCAGCCATCCTCTTCCTCCAGCAGTTGGCGGATCCGTTGCACGTCGCCCTGGATGTCCGCGATCAGCCGCATGATCGTCGTCACGTCGCGATGAGACGCCGATTCGGTCACGTCTTCATGGTGCCTTCACGCCGGACGCGCCGCAATTGTCCTTTCAGGACACGGGCCGCCGGCAGGCCCAGATCGAGTCCTCGCCACCGTCGTACGGCCGCCGGTCGAACCACGACCAGCAGGCGGCGACCTCGAGCCCCGCCTCGGCGATGAGCCCCCGCCACTCGTGGGCCGGCAACCAGTGCAGCGTCATCGTCGCCTGCGCCTCCCCGCCGCGGACCGACAGCACGAGAGTTCGCGCCTGCTCGTCCCAGTCGGCACGTTCGAAGATGCCTGGCTCGCGCTCGAGCCAGCGCCCGTGGGTCTCGGCGATGTCCCCCGGACTCGGCGTGAACACGTCGAACACGAACCGGCCGCCCGGCTCCAGCAGCGTGCCGGCCGCCTCGAGCACCCGGAGCTTGTCGTCGCGCGTCGGCATGTGCAGCAGAGAGCGGAAGGGGCAGATCACAAGCGGCACCGGGCCGACCGGCGGAGGCTCGCGCATGTCGCCGACACGCAGATCGACGTGCGCACCGACAGCCTCACGCTCCGCGTAGGCGCGTGCCACCTCGAGCATGCCGGGAGAGAGGTCGAGCCCGATCACCGGGATCCCCGCCTTCGCGACCGGGACTGCGATCCGCCCCGTCCCCACCGCGAGCTCCACGACGGGCCCGCCCGAGGCGAGCGCCTCTTCCACATAGAACTCCACGTCCTCGGTCACCGAGCGGGACCACGGGTCGTAGATCGAGGCGATCGCGTCGTAGACGGCCATTGCCATCGATTCAACCTGGACCCACCGATTGGCGTGACCGCGGGCGGATCCCGGGGTTGTCAGGACATGCGCAGACAACGTCGGGAAGGTTGGTCGCGATGGCGACGGTGACCGCGCGCGGAGGGCACCGCCAGGGTTCGGGCCCTCCGCGCCTGCCGGAGAGCTGAACCCTGGCGGGAAGCGACCTGACGAGCTCGGCAAGATGCACCGCCCGCGCCAATCGGTGGGTCCAGGTTCGAGCACGCGCGGCCGGCGTTGCTAGCCTCGTCCGATGGACGCCGACGACCTCCGCGCCCGGGCCCTGGCAGCGGTTTCCGCCGCCTCCACGGTCGACGACATCGAGGCCGTCCGGGTCGAGTTTCTCGGTCGCTCCAGCGAGATCAAGCTCGCGCTTCGCGATGTCCGGGATCGCGAGACCGGTATGGCGCTCAATGCAGTGCGCGTCGCGATCGAGCAAGCGGTCGAGGAGCGCGCGGGCGCGCTCGCCCAGGCCGAGCTCGATCGCCGTCTGCGCGAGGAGACCGTCGACGTCACCCTCCCTGTGCGCACCATCCGGCGCGGGCACCACCACCTGATCTCACAGATCCGGCGCGAGGTCGAAGACGTTTTCCTGGGGCTTGGGTACCGGGTCGTGGACGGCCGCGAGGTCGAGACGACCCGTTACAACTTCGACGCACTCAACTTCCCTGAGTGGCACCCGGCCCGCTCGCCGCTCGCCTCGCTCTTCCTCGACGAGCAGACGGTGCTGCGCACCGAGACCTCGCCCTCGCAGGTGCGGACGATGGAGGCCCAACAGCCCCCGGTGTACATCGTGTCCCTCGGCCGTGTCTACCGGCGTGACACACCCGACGCGACGCACAGCCCCATCTTCCACCAGGTCGAAGGGCTTGCGGTGGACGAGGGCATCACGCTCGCCGATCTCACCGGCACGCTCGACTTCCTGCTCCGCAAGCTGTTCGGGGAGGAGCGGCGCACCGAGTTCCGTACCCACTACTTCCCCTTCACGGAGCCCTCGATCGAGGCGTACGTCTCCTGTCACGTCTGCGACGGCGCGGGCTGCGGCGTCTGCCGTGGGTCCGGCTGGATCGAGGTGGGCGGCGCCGGCATCGTCGATCCCACCGTGTTCGAGTTCGCCGGCTACGACCCGGAGCGCTACAGCGGCTTCGCCTTCGGCTGGGGGCTCGAGCGCATCGCCATGCTCCGCCACGAGTTCCCCGACCTGCGCGAGCTCTGGCGCAACGACCTGCGCTTCTCGGAGCAGTTCTGAGCTGAGCGTATGAAGGCACCCCTCTCCTGGCTCTCCGACTACGTCACCCCACCAGCGTCTGCGGTGGAGATCGGCCGGCGGCTGTCGGTCTCGACGGCCGAGGTCGAGCGCGTGACGCGCGTCGGCGTGCCGGACATCGACGGCAACCTCGGTCACTTCGTCGTCGGCCGCGTGCTGTCGGCGGAGAAGCACGCGAACGCCGACAAGCTCCAGCTGTGCCAGGTCGACGTGGGCAACCCCGACCCGCAGCAGATCGTGTGCGGTGCCTGGAACTTCGCGGCGGGTGCCACCGTCGCCGTGGGCCTTCCCGGCGCGCTGCTCCCTGGGTTCCCGGCGCCGCTCGACGAGCGGAAGCTGCGCGGCGAATGGTCGCGCGGGATGATCCTGGCCGAGGACGAGATCGCGCTAGGCGGCGATCACGGCGGGATCATGGTGCTGCCGGACGGGATCGAGCCCGGTACACCGCTCGCGAACGTGCTGCCGCTCGTCGACGACGTGCTCGACGTCACGATCACCCCGAACCGCGGCGACCTGCTCTCCATGGTCGGCCTCGCCCGGGAGATCGCCGCGCTCTACGACGTGGAGCTGCGGTTACCGGACCCCGAGGACCCGCAGATCACGCGGCCCGAACTGGTCGAGGTCGCGATCGACGATCTGCACGGCTGCCCGCGCTACATCGCGCGCCTCTTCCGAGGGGTGCGCGTGGGCCCCTCGCCACAGTGGCTCCGGAGCAGGCTCTTCCTGGGGGGCATGCGGCCGATCTCCAACGTCGTCGACGTCACCAACTACGTGATGCACGTGTGGGGAAGCCCCCTGCACGCCTTCGACCGCGCCAAGCTGGGCGCCGGCATCGTCGTACGTCGCGCCCACGAGGGAGAGGAGCTGCGGACGCTGGACGGGACGCTGCGCAGGCTCGAGACGAGCGACCTGATGATCACGGACGGCGAGCGGTCGGTGGCGCTCGCGGCGATCATGGGCGGCCTCGAGTCCGAGGTGGGGGAGGAGACGGTCGATGTGCTGCTCGAGGCGGCGAACTTCGAGCCGCTCGGGATCATGCGCACCTCCGAGCGGCTCGGTCTGCGCTCGGAGGCCTCGAACCGCTGGGAGAAGGGTGTCGACCCGCACGTCACGCACGAGGCGGCGGCACTCGCCAGCCGGCTGCTCGTCGACCTCGCAGGGGGGACGATGGTGGGTGCGACCGACCGGCACGGGGAGCTTCCGCGCAGCCCGGTCGTCGGCTACCGACCCGACCGCTCCGACCGTATCGTCGGTCTCGCCGTCGAGCCGGACGACCAGCGTGCGATCCTGACCCGGCTGGGCTTCGAAGTGGACGACGAGTGGCAGGTCACGGTTCCCAGCTGGCGCGTCAGGGACGTGCCACGCGAGATCGACCTGGTCGAGGAGGTTGCGCGCGTCGTCCTCGATCGCGTGCCACGCACGATGCCAACGAGGACGTTCGTCGCCGGGCACCTTTCCAGGGCACAGCGGCTGCGGCGGCTGGTGGAGGACGTGCTCGTGGGCGCGGGTCTGACCGAGGCGTACACCTGGAGCCTTGTCGCCTCGGACGAGGATTCCGGTGCGCTCCGACTCCCCGACCCGCTGACCCCGGAGCAGGCCGTGCTGCGTACGACGGTCTGGCGTGGGCTCGTGGAGTCGGCGGCGCACAACGTCGCAGCGGGACGGCACGACGTGCGGCTGTTCGAGATCGCCCGCGTCTACCTGCCCACCGGCGAGCAGCTCCCCGAGGAGCGCTGGCGTGTCTCGGGCCTGGTCAGCGGCGGCTTCGACGCGGCGCGGGCGGTCGTCGACGTCCTCTACGGCGCGCTTCGGTCTCCGATGGACGTCGCCAGGACCGAGCACCCCGCTCTCCACCCGGGCAAGGCGGCCCGCACCTCCGCCGGATGGTTCGGCGAGCTTCACCCTTCGCACCTCGAGGGCTCCTGGGGCGTGTTCGAGCTCGACCTGGCCACGCTCACCGAGGCCCTGCCCGAGCGCACCCTCTACGAGGACGTGATCACCTTCCCGGCGGTGCGCCAGGACATCGCTGTTGCCGTTCCCGAGAACGTGGAGGCTGCGGCGCTCGTGACCGTTGCACTGGCCGCGGGCGCCGAAGACCTGCGCGAGGCGGTCGTGTTCGACGTGTATCGGGGTGACCAGCTGGGCGAGGGGCGGAAGTCCGTGGCTCTGCGTCTAGCCTTTCAGGCTGCAGATCGCACGCTGAGCGACGAGGAGGTCGCGCCTCAGCGCGAGGCCGTGGTGCAGGCGCTGCGTGACACGTTCGACGCCGAGCTCCGCGGATGAGGGGCATCGGCCGCCACCCGCGGGCAATCCGTGTCCGCCGGGGCTGCGTACTATCCGGCATGAAACCGTTTCGCGCCCTCGTCGTCGCCGCCGTCACCCTCACCACGGTCGCGATCACCGCGACCGTTGGCCAGAGCCAGAACACGAAGCTCTTCGGCTCGGTCGGGCCGGGCTTCACGATCGGCCTGCGCGACGCGTCCTCGTCCCCCGTCTCGCGCCTCGCGCCCGGCGGCTACGAGCTCGTGGTCGACGACAAGGGCAACGAGCACAACTTCCGTGTCCAGGGGCCTGGGGTGGATGTCGCCACCGAGGTCGACGGCGTGGGTCAGGACACCTTTCCGATCACGCTCGTCGACGGCGCGTACTCGTTCCTCTGCGACGTCCACCCCGATCGCATGAGGGGCTCGTTCACGGTCGGGAACACGACGACGCCACCGGCATCTCCACCACCTCCACCAGCCCCGCCTCCGGTCGGCCCGTCGCTCGCGCCGCCGTCTGCCCCCGTGGGCGCGCGTCTCGCGCTCACCGTCGGCCCCGGCGCCACGATCAGCCTCAAGACCGGGGCCGGCAAGGCGGTCAAGGTGCTCCGTCCCGGCGGCTACACGTTCGCCGTGCGCGACCGGTCTGCCGCCCACAACGCACACCTCACCGGCGCCGGCGTGAACAAGAAGACGACGAAGGCCTTCGTCGGAACGGTGACCTGGAAGCTCACGCTCAAGGTTGGGACACTCCGTTTCCTGTCCGATGCGGCGAAGACGAGCTTGAAGGGCTCGGTCAAGGTCGTCTCGTAGTCCGCCGTCCGTGCGGCCGGCGCTTCTCGGACGATGTCCGGAGCTACGGCGCTAGAGGTGCTACAGCGGCATGTGCAGGAATATGCTCGAGGTCGACCTGCTCGCCGTCGTTGTAGTGACCGGCACCGGGCCATGGGGCCAGGATCAGCAGCACGCGTGACGGCTCGAGCGCGTGCAGCGTGCGGGCCTCTCCGGCATCGAAGGTGACGAGCGCACCAGGCCCGCACTCCGCGCCGTGGTCGGCGACTGAGAAACCGACCTTGCCGGAGACGACGGTCATGACCGCATGCTCATGTACGCGGTGCTCGCCGAGCTCCTCGCCTGCGTTCAGGTCGATGAGGATCGCGCGGCAAGACGGGCGGGAGAAGAGCACGCGGGGCTCTCGTTTCCCGCTTGCCTCGACTGAGGGAAGATCCCACCGATCCACAGTGTCAGAACGCTAGCACCATCCCCTAGTGCGCCATCTCGCAATGTGCCACCGGAAACTCGGTGAGGGAGTGCGCCCTCTTCAGGATCACGGCGCCGTCGCGCACGGTTCCGCTCTGATCCTCCCCTGTGAGCT
>JBJXGY010000069.1:0-10989 GCA_046160185.1 Gaiella sp.
CCCCTGAGCTTGCCGTCAGCGAGTGGCTCAACACAGACGAGTCGCCGACCCTGAGCGCGCTTCGAGGTCAGGTGGTCGTGATCGAGGCCTTCCAGATGCTCTGTCCTGGCTGTGTCAGTCACGGCCTTCCTCAGGCAATGCGCATTCACGCGACGTTCGGGCGTGACCTCGTCGTGCTCGGCCTGCATACGGTGTTCGAGCACCACGAGGCGATGACCCCGGTCGCGCTGGCCGCCTTCCTCTACGAGTACCGCATCGGTTTCCCGGTCGGTGTCGACCTGCCCGAGCCCGGGCACGAGATTCCCACGACGATGCGTCGCTTCCAGCTGCGTGGTACGCCGAGCCTCCTCCTCGTCGACCGTGTGGGGCGCCTCCGCGCAAACGCGTTCGGGCAGGTCGACGACCTTGCGCTCGGCGCGACCCTGGCCCGCCTCATCGACGAGCCGGCGTAGTGGCCCGACGTTGAATCCACTCGCGCGGCGAGTCCAGCGCACCTACCTCACGCTGCTGCTCGGCAACACGCTTGCCGCGTCGTTCATCTGGGGCATCAACACCCTGTTCCTGCTCGATGCCGGGCTGAGCAACTTCGAGGCGTTCGCCGCCAACGCGTTCTTCACCGCCGGGATGGTGGTCTTCGAGGTCCCCACGGGCGTGGTCGCCGACACCTGGGGCAGGCGCGCCTCCTACCTGCTGGGGACGATCACGCTGGCCGGGGCGACGCTTCTCTACTACCTGATGTGGGAGACGCGGGCCCCGTTCTGGGCGTGGGCGGTCGTCTCGATGCTCGTCGGGCTCGGATTCACGTTCTTCTCGGGAGCGGTCGAGGCCTGGCTGGTCGACGCCATGCATTTCGCCGGCTACGACGGGGGGCTGGAGACAGTGTTCGGACGCGGCCAGATGATCGCCGGCGCGGCCATGCTGGGCGGCTCGGTCGCCGGGGGCGTGATCGCCCAGGTCTCGTCACTCGGTGTGCCGTTTCTGCTGCGGGTTGCCGTCCTGCTCGTGATGTTCGGGGTGGCGTACCGCGTGATGCGCGATCTCGGCTTCACGCCCGAGCGTCGCGGGTCACCGCTCGGCGCAATGCACACCGTGCTCGTGACCTCGCTCGACCACGGGCTCAGGAACCCGCCTGTGCGCTGGGTGATGCTGGCTGCGCCGTTCACCTCCGGGGCAGGCATCTACACGTTCTATGCGCTTCAGCCCTACCTGCTCGAGCTCTGGGGGGACAGCGAGGCGTACGCGATCGCCGGCGTGGCGGCGGCGATCGTGGCCGGCTCGCAGATCGTGGGCGGGTACCTGGCCCCGAGGATCCGCGGCCTGTTCGACTGTCGCACGACGGCACTGATTCTCGCCACCTCGGTCAGCTCGCTCGTTCTCGTGCTGCTCGGCGTGACGAGCATGTTCTGGCCGGCCCTGCTTCTGCTCGTCGTCTGGGGGCTGATCTTCGCCGCGGGCACCCCGATCAAGCAGGCGTACCTGAACGGCATGATCCCCTCGCAGCGGCGGGCCACCGTGCTGTCGTTCGACTCGCTGATGGGTAGCGCCGGCGGCGTCGTCAGCCAGCCTGCGCTTGGCAAGAGCGCCGACGTCTACGGGTACGCGACCTCCTACCTCCTCGGCGCGGCGTTCCAGGCTGTCGCAGTGCCGTTTCTCCTACTCAGCCGGCGGGAGCGTGCCCCCGCCGACACGATGACCGGCTCGCCGGACACGGGCGGCGACAGCGACTGAACGGCCAGGTAGGCCCTCAGTCGACGACGTCGCGGCGAACGGTGACGAGGGCGCTGGCGGCGATCGCGACTGCGATGTACGCCACGACGAGCACGGCTGAGTGGAGGTACGTCACGTCGCTGCTGCCGCCGGCGAAGACGTTCTCGATCGAGCCGCCGGGGAGCCACTCGCCGGCGGTCGACCAGACGGAGGCGAGCAGGTTCTCGCCAAGGAGGAGAAAGCCGATGCCACCTCCAATGGCTGCCGCGGCCGAGCGTGTGAGAACGGCGAGCGCGGCGCCGAGTGCGCCCCAGCCGAGCGTCCCGACGCTGACGTCGAGAACTGCGTTCCCGGCCTCCGACCACGCCCAGCCGGCGGTCGAGACGTCATTGGCGGCAGCGCCGAGGTAGGCGCTGCCAACCCCGCTCGCGACGACGAGAACCGACATCACGATCGTTGCGCCGGCAAGCGCGAGGAGCTTGCCGGCGAGGTACACGTCACGACGGGCCTGGGTGACGAGCAGCACGCGGATGGTGCCGGTCTGCAGATCGCGCGCCAGGCTGAGCGCCCAGAGCACGAGGGCGATGAGCCCGGCGATGGTGCTGGCGGTGCCGAGGCCGGCGACGATCCCGTCGGGTGCGGCGAGCGCGGCGACGGTCTCCGTGGCGCCCGAAGACTCGTTGCTGCGTCCGCCAGGCCCGACGCCGCTGCCCGAGAACGCAAAGATCGTGCCGAGGACACCAAGGGCGGCGGCGAGTGCGAGGAGCTTCCACATCCGGCGCAGGCGTACCGTCTCGGAACGGGTCGCGTTGCGGATGCCGGTGAGAGTGCTCATGACGCTGTCTCCCGTCTTGTCAGGTTGATGAAGACGTCCTCGAGATCGCCGGGCCGCGTGACGAGCTCGCGGAGGGTGATCCCCGCGTCGAAAGCGATTCGGTTGAGATCGGGCGAGCTTGTCGGGTCGGCATCGACCGCGAGCTCGTCGTGGTCGATCGAGACGCTGAGCCCGTGAGCGCGGTAGAGGGAGGCGAGCGCGACCAGATCGCGTGCGTTCTCGGGTCTGGCAACGACGGGGCTGGGTGCGGCCGCGAGCAACTCGGCGGCGCTGCCGGCAAACAGGAGTGCACCGTCGCGGATAACGACGAAGCGGTCGCAGGCAGCCTGCATCTCGGCGAGCACGTGGCTCGAGACGAGGACGGTGTGGCCGCCCGAGCCGAGGTCGATCAGAAGGTTGCGGATCTCGACGATCCCTTCGGGGTCGAGGCCGTTGGTGGGCTCGTCGAGCACGAGCAGCCTCGGGTCGCGGAGCAGTGCAATCGCGATCGCCAGCCGTTGCTTCATCCCCAGCGAGTAGCCGCGGACGCGTTCGCGGCCGCGTCCACCGAGACCGACGCGATCGAGCACCGCGTCGATCCGCCGGGCGGGTACCCCGGCCAGAGTCGTATGGACCTTGAGGTTGTCGAACGCGGAGAGGGTGGGATACAGCGCCGGCGAGTCGATCAGCGCGCCGACCTGCGGGGCGTAGGCGGCGGGCCTGGTGATCGGGTGGCCGAGCACGCTCGCCGTCCCCGAAGTCGGCCGGATCAGCCCGAGCAGCATCCGGATCGTGGTGCTCTTGCCCGATCCATTGGGACCGAGAAAACCGGTGACGCCCCCGGTGGGAAGCTCGAACGAGAGCCCATCCACGGCCACGCGCTCGCCGAAGCGCTTCGTCAATCTGTCGAGAACGATCGTCGTGTCAGCCATGCCCGGGACGGTACGGCGCGAACCTGGGATCATCCTCGTCGCTTCCTGGGGATTTCCCGAGAGAATCCACGCTCACAGGAACTCCCAAGGTGTTTCTCAGAGAACCCGTAACCGCGACCGCGACACTACGTCCGGCACACGGACAGGACGGCGAAGGGACGATCGTGTCCAAGACAGCAGCTTCGGCGAAGGTCCTCGTCGTCGACGACGAGGAGAACATCTCGTTCCTCGTCGTCTCCGCTCTGCGGCTGGCGGGGATCGAGGCGCGCGCCTGCGCGAGCGGCCGCGCGGCGCTCCAGGAAGCTGCGTCGTTCCGCCCGGATGCGGTCGTACTCGACGTGATGCTGCCCGACCTGGACGGCTTCGAGGTGCTGAAGCGACTCCGCGGCTCAGGCAGCCAGGTGCCGGTGCTGTTCCTGTCGGCGCGTGACGAGACAGAGACGCGGGTGCGTGGTCTGACCAGCGGCGGTGACGACTACATCGTCAAGCCTTTCGCGCTCGAAGAGCTCGTTGCCCGCGTCCAGGTGGCGCTTCGCCGCTCCGGAGCGACAGGGGGGCCGAGACGGCTCGTGGCAGGAGAGATCGAGCTCGACGACGACGCCCACCTCGTCACCCGCGCGGGGGAGCCTGTGCACCTGACACCGACCGAGTACAACCTGCTCCGCCTGCTGATGGTCAATGCCGGCCGGGTGGTGCCCCGTGCCCAGATCCTCGACCATGTCTGGGACTACGACTTCGGCGGCGACTCCTCGATCGTGGAGACGTTCGTCTCCTACCTGCGGCGGAAGATCGACACCGGCGAGCCGAAGCTGATTCACACCGTGCGCGGAATCGGCTACACGATGCGGCCGCCGGCATGACGCTTCGCCGCCGTCTCGCGCTCGCGTTTGTCGCGATCGCGCTGATTCTCGCGGGCGCGTTTGTGGTGATCGGATTCCGCCAGCAGGCTGTGCTGACCGGCCAGCTCGACGGCCAGCTCGAGGCACTCGCCCGCAACGCTTGGAGACTCACCACGGTCGGCGCGGGGGGACCGCCTGCGGAGCTGAGAACTCCGGTTGGATTACTCCCGGACGGCGCCTACATCGGAGTGTTCGACGGCGCGACGTTACGCACGATCGCGCGCGCCGAGGGGCAGGAGAAACCAGAGGTCTCCGAGGGCGTGCTCGAGGCACGGGCCAACGTTGATGTCGTGCGCCCGTTCCGCGCTCGGGCCGAGCTGGGTGGCCCCCACCTGCGCGTCACCGCTCTTCGTACTCCGACCGGGTGGCTCGTCGTCGGTCTGTCCGCCGAGCGTGTGGAGTCGACGATACGACAGCTCGCCATCGTGGGCGGCGCCTCGCTGCTGGGTGTCCTGGCAGTGCTCGGCCTGCTTCTGTGGTGGGTGGACAGGCTCGGACTACGGCCCATCGGTGAGCTCACGGCGGTCGCCGAGTTGATCGCTCGGGGCAGCCTCGACGAGCGCGTCACAGTCGCCGACCCGGCGACCGAAGCCGGGCGGCTCGGAAGCGCCTTCAACGCCATGGCCGACGCCCGCCAGACCGCAGAGCGGTCCCTTCGCCGGTTCGTGGCAGACGCGTCACACGAGCTCCGCACTCCTCTGACGACCCTGCGGGGCTATGCCGCCCTGCACCGGGCCGGAGGGCTCCCCGACGCCGAGGCAGCCGGCGACGCCATGCGTCGGATCGGGCAGGAGGCCGACCGCATGAGCGCGCTCGTCGACGAGCTCCTGCAGCTGGCCGCCCTGGACGAGCGCCGCCCGCTCGACCTCCGGCGCACCGATATCGCCCAGATCGTCCGTGACGCCGGCGCCGACGCGCAGGCCGTCCAGCCAGCGCGGCCGATCGAGGTTTGCGCGGCCGAGCCCGCCTGCGCGGAGGTCGATGCCAACCGCATCACGCAGGTCGTCACTGCGCTTGTCGCCAATGCGCTCGCGCATACCAGCTCGGATACACCCGTCGTCCTCACCGCGCGCGCCGACGGCCGGAACGTCGTGATCGAGGTGCGCGACCGCGGCGCCGGCATCCCCGCCGAGCATCTCGATCACGTCTTCGAGCGTTTCTACCGCGCCGACCCCGCTCGCCAACGCAGCGCGGGGAGCTCTGGCCTCGGCCTCTCCATCGTGAAGGCGATCGTCGAGGCGCACGAGGGTACGGTCACCGTCGAGTCCGACGGCGGGGCTCTGTTCACCGTCGTCTTGCCCGCGCGCGCTTCAGCGACGTGACGCGGGGCCGCCTGCCGACGCAGGCGACCCCGTTTTCCGGTTTCAGCGGTAGTGGCCTATGCGGCCCGAGCCGCCGGGGGCCCGCCGATCGCGATCCCGCACTCGGCCGCGGCGGCCCTGAGCGCCTGCCGCTCCTCGACCGTCGGCCGGCCGGCCGGACGCTCGAGGCCCTTCGCGGTCAGGCAGGCGCGCTGCTCCTCGCTCAGCCGCTGGAAGCGGGCCTTGCCGCGAGCCTGCCCTTGCGCCTTTCCGGCGCCTGCCCACGCGGGCCGGGTGAGCTCGACGCCGCACTCCTTGGCGGCAGCCTGCAGAGCCCGCCAGTGCTCGGCCGTCGGCCGGCCGTCGGGCCGCTTCAGCCTCTGCGCCTGCAGGCACGCCCGCTGGTCGTCGGTCAGCTTTGCGAACACCGAGCCGGGGCCGCCCGGCTTGCCACCGGCCGCGACCGCGGATCCCTCGGCTCCCGCCGCGCCGGCCAGGCCTGCGGCCAGCACTCCCGTGGCCAGCACCGCCGGCGCTAGCCTCGCCCACCGTCCTCTCATTGCTGTGATCGACATCCCGCACTCCTTTCTCGATTGGTTTCCGGATGTCGATCGGATCGTCGTCGGCGAACCTGGGAAACCACCGGTCCGCGACCTTCGGGCTTCCTGGGCTCTGCCGGCGCGAGCGACACTGGCACGACTACGGCGCTGCACTAGCCAGAGCCGCCAGCGCCGTCTCGACACGATCAACAAACGACTCCCAGTAGTGCTCGCCCGGCAGCCCGGCAGCACCGTTGCCTGGAATGCCGGCGATGGCGAGGTCTGGTTCGAGTCGTTCCATGAACGAGCGGGCGTTACTCGCGCGCATGTAGGGGGTCAGTTCGTCGAGTTCGGGGTCGTGAAGCCAACGCGAGAGTTGGCGGACGGCGCCGAGGAGGCGCGGCCAGTCGCGGTAGTTAGGCCAGCTAGTCGGCTGGAATCGCAGGAACTGCCCCCACGCTGCGCGGTCGAGGTAGTAGCGGCGTTCGTTGCCGTGCTCGTACGCCGTCACGATGCGGGACGCAACGAGGGAAGTCAGCGTCTCGTTGACGTTGCGCTTCGCGAAGGCAGCTGCTTCGGCGATCACGAGCGCCGACGCATCAGTGACCGGCGCAGTCACGAGGTAGCGGATGATCTCGGCTCGAGTGCCGAGTCCGAGCAGGTGCCGCATCCTGAACGCGAAGTTGATCGGTGTGTCCGGATCAGGCGCTCGAGACTTGCCGCTCGGCTCGGTCGTCGGCTTCAGCAGACCCGCAGCGAGAAACGACTTGTCCGGCTCGCCGATCTGCCGGGCGACGTCGTAGAAGACCGGCCGAGGTTCGGTTTCGCCTCGCTCTCGCCCGCGGGATGCTGCGGCCCGCGAGCGCGGCTGCTGGCCCGCGACCCAGAGAAGCGCACCCTCGACGAGATCCCGGTCGTCGTCGTCACGGCAGAGGTTTCGGAGGCGCTGGACGCTGACGAGACGCTCATTCGTCAGCAGCCAGTCGAGCGCCTCGTCGAACAGACGCGGATCGCTTCGTCCGACCTCGAAAGTGAAGAGCAGAAGCGCCTCTGGGTCGGCCGCCGTCTGGTCGCGCCGGTTGGTCGGTGCGAAGACGCCGAGCTGCGCCCACTGGTCCCAGGCGAACGCCAACTGCCGAGCCGTGGCGCTGTCTCTAAGCGTCGAGGCGGACATCCTCGGCTCCGAGGTAGGCGAGCGCGGCGAGGAGCTGCTCGCGGAATCCTTCTGATGGATCGTGCCTGCGCGTCCAGCGCGCGGCGGCGAGAAGCTCGTCGCGATTTGGTGAGAGCGCCCGCAGGTCGGCCTCGTGCTTGCCGGCACCCTGGTCGACCATCGCGTAGAGCTTGAAGTGGATCTGGTCGAAGCGGCTCGCGAAGTGGACGCTGAGTGCCTCACCGTAGTCGCGGCGCTCGAGCCGGCGGACGAAGTCGTCGGGGAGGCCGAAGTCGAGCAGGTCGGCCGGGGCGGCGTTCAGCCAGTCTTCGGGCAGCCCGAAGTCGCGCGCGACTTGGTCGCGCGCCTCGATCAGCGCGGGCGGCAATGGGCGAGGCTTCGAGAGCGTGTGGCCGGAAAGGAGCGCGACGATATCGATGTCGCGGGTGGCGCGGCTCGTCAGCCCGAGTGCGAGCAGCCCTGAGCCGCCAATGACGACGAACTCGATCCGCTCGCCTCGGGCGGCGAGCTGCTCGGCGAGTGCCGACAGCAGCTGGTGGGTTCGTGCTTCGTTCACTATCGAGATGTTATCCATCCCGCTTCGGGATGTCCAGCATCTCGAAGCGGGATGGAGAACATCTCGAAGACCAGGTCGCCCGGGTGGGGACGTACAGCGCAGGTGGTACGTGCTTGGCGCGGTTCGGAGCGACGCCGGCACAGCCGGAAGGCGAGGCCAGGCGTCCGGCCGAGCGTTTCAGTGAAGCCGCCGAGAGGCTGCCGACCGCGAGCGAGTCGGACCAGCTCACCGATGCATAGAAAAGCCCCGGATGACCAGGGCTTTTCCGTAGCAGGCCTGTAAGCCGGATTCTACGCCACCTTGCTACTTCCGCGAGAGCGAATCCCTTGATTTGCAGGTAGTTCAGTGTTCCCGTGGCTTACCTGCGCCGCAACGCCGAGGGCGTCATGACCCGCTGAACGCTGTGGCGGTGATGCACGGGTGATGCACGGACTTCTGCGTCGCACTGGTCCGAACGTGTGCCTTCCATCTAGAGAGTTCGCCGCCCTCGTCGCCCGCGAGTCCCGGAACGGCGTCCCCGGCCTGAAGTGACCGGCTGGGCGACGGCGAGCTCGATGGCGTACCGCGGTGTGAAGGGACGGTTCGTCACCCGTACGCCCTGGATGCGGTCGACCCGGTACGCGCGAACTTCCCCGCTGTCGACCCGGATCGCGTAGACCAGGAGATTGCCGGCCCGGGAGCGACGAAGAGCGTAGGGCTCGACGAGCCTTGTCGAACCGTCGTACGCGAGTTCGACGAGGAGATGGTTCGAGCCGGCGAAGCGGATCGGTTCGAGGGGGACACCACCCGGCCAGCGAGTGATCGTCGACGGCGCGACCCATGTCGTCTCGACGGGCTCTCCCACCTGTGGAAAGGACTCGAGGCCGACGACGTCCTGCCCGCTGAGCCACGCGAAGACACCGCGGAGGGCAGCAACGAAGTCGTCCAGCGGGGGAAGGGCGGGGAGCTGGTGAGCGAGCATGGCAGCCCAGTCGGCCCGAAGCTCCTCCCCTCGTGTCCCGTCCGTCACCGAGACGAAGTCCGGGAGCGCCACCTCCTTGTAGCGGCACTTCTCCGCAAGAGTGGCAACGACGGCGTCGCGGTCGGCCTCGAAGTCGACACGTCGGTGGAGGTTGACCACGTCGTAGAGGTCGCGCGGCCGGGCACGCTGACCGAGCGCGCGCAACTTCTCGGCGAAGACCTCGACGAAGCTGTAACAGAGCACGTCCCCAGCGCCGGGAAGAAGGTCGTCGTACGCGTGGCTGATCGCGCGACGGACAGGTGCTTCGACCAGGACTTCGTCATAGGTGAGGTCGAGCTTGACGCGTGCCTCTCCTGGGGCGCCGCGAGGACCGATGTAGTAGATACGGCCCTCCGCTGATCGTCCATCTGGGCGCATCCGGATCACCGGTGCACGACTCGTGAGCGTGATACCGCTCTCCTGCTCGACGGCGTCGAGTAGCTCGGTGAGGCTCGGGCCCAGCGTCTCCGGTTCGAGGGGCCCGTCGGGTCGGACGGTGAAGTCGAGGTCTTCCGAGAATCGATAGGTCTCGATGAAGCACTTCTTCAGACATGTCCCGCCCTTGAACACCCAGGATTCGCGAACCTCAGGCTGGCGACCGATGCCCCACAGCAGCCACCCAAGGACGTAGTCCTTTTCGACGACCTCCTCGCTCAGGCCCCATTCGCGAGCACGTTCCTGGAGTGACGTGCGGCCGATCATCGATCGACCTCGGAGTTGATCCGAAGGCCCCATCGCGTCACGATCGGACCTCGTGCCGGCAGCGCCGGATCGAGCCTGCCGATCCCTGCGCTGACGCGGGCGCTGCAGCTGTCGAGGAGTGCATCGTCGGCAAGCTCCAGCGCCTCGGCGATGTAGCCGAGTCGCTTGAAGACCGTGCGGTTACCGAGCCGGTCGCCGTACTCCACGATCATCGACCAGCGCGTACGCGACCCACCGGCGTAGGAGCGGAGGGCATCGACCACATGGCGCATCCCCCCGCCCACCGTCGGATCGTCGAGGCAGTCGACGAGCGTCCGCTCAGGATCGGAGACTGGCACCGGCACCCCGGACCGCCAGACGCGGCGAGTTCCGAAGAGCAACGAGGCGTTCCTGTGCCGAAGCTCGAACCGTGTGCCACCGATCGACACCCGCCGGTGGGCCACCGGCCGCGCCGTGAAGCAGACCGTCGAGACGAACAGCTGCTCCGTCAGATCCCAGTGGTGGAGCGCGCTCCAACCACCGATGTACCCGGGATCGAGCGCGCGCGCAGCAACCGCCCACGGATCCACACTCCATTCCTGGGGGCGCTCCGCACCGAGCGGAACGGTCGCGTACAAGCCGCGGCGCACGCGAACCAACCACCCCTGGGCTGCCAGATGGCGCAACAGCCTCGAGACGCGCGACAGCTCCAACCCCATCACCTCGGACGCTTCGACGATCGTGAACGGTCCCTCGAAGACTTGATGAAGGCGCGAGAGCAGCAGGCGGTTCTCCGCAGACAGTCCCGAGATGGCCATCGAAGTACATTAGCTCATGAGTAGCGTCATCCACATCGACGGTGAGCGATCCATGATGTATCTAGGGACCTACTCTCGGGATGCCGCGCGTGTGAGTTTGGCTGAATGGGACGTGTAAGCAAACGACTTCTCTGGAGGCTTCGAGGGGAGAGCCACAACCAAGCGAACCCGCATGAATGCAGGGATCGAGGCCGCCGGTACAGATCAGTGGCCGGCGCTATTCCGCGATCGGTGATGCCCCCGTGATGCACGGCGTCGTCTTGGGGCATAGAAAAGCCCTGCAAAACAGGGCTTTTCGTTAGCAGGCCTGTAAGCCGGATTCTGTCATGGGTGACCATCTCTCTCGGCCGGCGGTTGCCCGACGGCTCGTGCGGCGTACCCGGTCCCTCGGCGGGCCGCGTCAACGGGACCTGCTTCGCCTTGCACCGGACGGGGTTTGGCAGCCGCCACGTCACCGTGGCGCTGGTGGGCTCTTACCCCACCGTTTCACCCTTACCGGCTCGCTCGCGCGGGCCGGCGGTCTCCTTTCTGTTCCACTTTCCGTCGGCTTTCGCCGCCTGGGGTTTCC
>JBJXGY010000070.1:0-11049 GCA_046160185.1 Gaiella sp.
CCCCTGAGCTTGCCGTCAGCGAGTGGCTCAACACAGACGAGTCGCCGACCCTGAGCGCGCTTCGAGGTCAGGTGGTCGTGATCGAGGCCTTCCAGATGCTCTGTCCTGGCTGTGTCAGTCACGGCCTCCCTCAGGCAATGCGCATTCACGCAACGTTCGGGCGTGATCTCGTCGTGCTCGGCCTGCATACCGTGTTCGAGCACCACGAGGCGATGACCCCGGTCTCGCTGGCCGCCTTCCTCTACGAGTACCGCATCGGCTTCCCGGTCGGTGTCGACCTGCCCGAGCCCGGGCACGAGATTCCCACGACGATGCGCCGCTTTCAGCTGCGTGGTACGCCCAGCCTCCTCCTCGTCGACCGTTCGGGGCGCCTCCGCGCGAACGCCTTCGGGCAGGTCGACGACCTTGCGCTCGGCGCGACCCTCGCGCGCCTCATCGACGAGCCGGCGTGACGGCGCGGCGTTGAATCCACTCGCACGGCGAGTCCAGCGCACCTACCTCACGCTGCTGCTCGGCAACACTCTTGCCGCGTCGTTCATCTGGGGCATCAACACCCTGTTCCTGCTCGATGCCGGGCTGAGCAACTTCGAGGCGTTCGCCGCCAACGCGTTCTTCACGGCCGGGATGGTGGTCTTCGAGGTCCCCACGGGCGTGGTCGCCGACACCTGGGGCAGGCGCGCCTCCTACCTGCTTGGGACGATCACGCTGGCCGGGTCGACGCTTCTCTACTACCTGATGTGGGAGACGCGGGCCCCGTTCTGGGCGTGGGCGGTGGTCTCGATGCTCGTCGGGCTGGGGTTCACGTTCTTCTCTGGCGCGGTCGAGGCTTGGCTCGTGGACGCGATGCACTTCGCCGGCTTCGAGGGCGGTCTGGAAGCGGTGTTCGGCCGCGGCCAGATGGTCGCCGGCGTCGCGATGCTGGGCGGCTCGGTTGCCGGCGGTGTGATCGCCCAGGTCTCGTCGCTTGGTGTGCCGTTCCTGTTGCGGGTTGCCGTCCTGTTCGTGATGTTCGGGGTGGCGTTCCGCGTGATGAGGGATCTCGGCTTCACGCCCGAACGGCGCGGGTCGCCGCTCGGGGCGATGCGCACCGTGCTCGTGACCTCCCTCGACCACGGGCTCAGGAACCCGCCTGTGCGCTGGGTGATGCTGGCTGCGCCGTTCACCTCCGGGGCAGGCATCTACACGTTCTACGCGCTTCAGCCCTACTTGCTCGAGCTCTGGGGGGACAGCGAGGCCTATGCGATCGCCGGTGTGGCGGCGGCCATCGTGGCCGGCTCGCAGATCGTGGGCGGGTACCTGGCCCCACGAATCCGCGGCCTGTTCGAGCGGCGCACCACAGCGCTGATCCTCGGTACGTCGGTCAGCTCGCTCGTTCTCGTGCTGCTCGGCGCAACGAGCACGTTCTGGCCGGCACTGCTCCTGCTAGTCGTCTGGGGCCTGATCTTCGCCGCGGGCACCCCGATCAAGCAGGCGTACCTGAACGGCATGATTCCCTCCCAACGGCGGGCCACCGTGCTGTCCTTCGACTCGCTGATGGGTAGCGCGGGCGGCGTCGTCAGCCAGCCCGCCCTGGGGAAGAGCGCCGACGTCTACGGCTACGCGACCTCCTACGTACTCGGCGCGGCGTTCCAGGCCATCGCCGTGCCGTTTCTCCTGCTCAGCCGCCGGGAGCGTCCACCCGCCGACAGGATGACCGGCTCCCCGGACTCGGGCGTCGGCAGCGACTGAATACGAAGATCGACAACAGCGGCGCGGACGGCCGATGAGTTGTCGCCGATCGGCTGTTCCCAGGTCGAGAAGATGACTGGCTCGTGGGGAAGTACCGTCAGCCGGCCACACATTCTCCATACCTTCAATTCATCGAAGATCTATAGTCACGCCATGCCGATGCGGACGTTGCCGGTGCATGAGGTGAAGGCACGGCTGTTCCGGGTGCTGGGCCACCCGGCGCGCGTGCGCGTGCTGGAAGTGCTGCGTGACGGTGAGCTCTCGGTGGGTGCGTTGCAGGCGGAGCTCGGGCTCGAGTCGGGAACGACCTCCCAGCATCTGGCGGCACTGCGCGGTGTGGGGTTGGTGGAGTCTCGCCGCGAGGGGACGAGCGTCCTCTACCGTGTCGAGGACGAGCGCGTGTTCGAGCTGCTCGATGCGGGTCGCGCGATTATCACGCGCCGCCTTACCGATCAGCAGCGGCTGCTGGACGATCTCGCATCGTGACGGGCGCGCTCGTACTCGCCGGCGTGGCCGTGATCGCCGTCGGGGGTGCGATTGCGTGTGCGCGTGTCGCTCTCGTTGCGGGTCTTTACACACAGGCCCTGGGGGCAGCGCTGCTCGGTGGAGGCGGGCTTGCTGCCCTCGTCGACGGAGATCCCGCCGGTGCGGCGTTCTCGGGACAGCTCGAGCCTCGTCTCGGCGTAGATCCGCTGAGCGGTCTGTTCCTGCTCACGCTAGGAGTCGTCGGCGCGCCGGCACTCGTGTTCGCGACAAGGTATCTCGAGCGATCGAGGAGCAGTTGTGTCGTGGGCGGGCTGACGTCGGTGTTCCTTCTCGCAATGGCGCTGGTCGTGTGCGGGCGGGATCCGCTCACGTTCCTGGCCGGCTGGGAGCTGATGTCGGTGGCTCCCGCCGCCGCGATTCTCGTCACCAGAGGGGCGTCGCGGGGAGCGCGTCACACGGTGTTCGTGTACATCGCGCTGACGCATCTGGCGGGCGTGGGAACCTGGGTGGCCGTGTTGCTGCTGGCGGACGCCGGCGCGCTCGACGCACCGGGGGCGGTCGAGACCGGATCGGGCTTGCAGGCTGCGGTTGCGATCGCAGCCGTCGTCGGGATGGGTACGAAGGCTGGCCTGATGCCGCTGCATACGTGGCTGCCACGTGCCCATCCGATCGCTCCGGCGCATGTCTCGGCGCTGATGAGCGGGGTGATGATCAAGATCGCGATCTACGGCCTCGTACGCGTGCTCGCAGAGTGGGCCGGCGTCGTCCCGGTCTGGATCGGCGTGCTGGTGGTCGCGCTCGGTGCGCTGTCGGCTGTTGGAGGGGTGGTGTACGCGCTGTTCCAGCACGATCTGAAGCGGCTGCTCGCGTTTCATTCGGTCGAGAACATCGGGATCATCGTGCTCGGTCTGGGCGCCTGTCTGTTGTTTCGCGCCCGCGGCGCGGAGGCGTGGGCGGCGGTTGCGCTCGCGGCGGCGTTGCTGCACACGCTCAATCACGCGGTGTTCAAAGCGCTGCTCTTTCTCGGAGCGGGCGCGTTCGAGAAGGCCGTGGGCTCGCTCGAGCTCGATCGGCTCGGCGGCTTGCTGCGCCGGATGCCGGTTGCCGGCGGGGCGTTTCTGGTTGGAGCAGTCGCGATTGCCGGTCTGCCACCGCTGAACGGCTTCGCATCTGAATGGGCGACGTTGCAGGCCCTCCTTCACGTCACAGTCCTCGGGCGGGTGGGCGACGGAGTCGTTGGGGCGGTTGCGCTGGCCGTGCTGGCGTCGACGGCGGCGCTTGCGCTTTTTTGCTTCGTAAAGGTGATCGGACTGGTCCTACTCGGCCCGCCGCGACGCGACGCCTGCCGGGAGGCCCACGACGCACCGCTGGCAATGAGCGGGGGCATGGTCTTCCTGGCCGGGTCATGTCTCGCGCTCGGCGTCGTTCCTGGCCTGCTCTTCGACTCGCTGACGCGGGTCGAGCCGTGGACAACGGCCGCCGGCCCGCGGGTGGGCCTCGAGCTACCCTCGGGGGCGTCGCTGCCGACCGGCGGGATCGTGGTCGTTCTGGCCGTCGCAGCGGGGGCACTCCTGCTCGTGCGTCGTGGCCGAGGTGCGGCGGGGCGGGCGCCGACGTGGGCGTGCGGGCAACTCGTCGAGCCTGCGCTCGGCTGGACGAGCGCGGGCTTCACGAAGCCGCTGCGGCTGGTGCTCGAGACCGTGCTGCGACCGAGACGGGAGATCGTGGTCTCCTGGCGCACCGGCGTGGTGCAGCGGGTCTCGTACGCGGGTGCCGTGCCGCATCTGTTCGACGTCCATCTCTACCGGCCGGTCACCCGTGCCGCGATCACGGCCGCCGCGCACGCCCGTCGGCTCCAGAGCGGCCGCCTGGGCACCTATGTCGGCTACCTGATCCTGCTCGTGGTCGTGTTGCTCGCGCTCGCGAAGTGGGGTGTGGTCGGATGACGGCGGCCGGCGGCGTGGCTGCGGCGGTGCAGGTGGTCGGCGGCGTCGTGCTGGCGCCGTTGCTGCCGGGACTCGTCCAGCACTGGAAGGCCCGCCTGCAGGGTCGCCGCGGCCCGACGCCGCTGCAGCCCTATCGGGAGTTGCGCCGCCTGTGGGGCAAGAGCGTGATCGACGTCGAGGACACCACGCTCGTGTATCGGGCCGCTCCAGCCGTTGCCGCGGCTGCGGCGTTTGCTGCGGTGCTGCTGGTGCCGGTCGCGGCTGGCGCGCCCAACCTCGGTCTTGGGCACGATCTGCTCGCGCTCGCCGGGTTGCTCGCGCTCGTGCGGCTCGTCGTCACCCTGGCCGCCTGGGATGTTGCGAACGGCTTCTCCCTCATGGGCGCGAGCCGAGACCTGACGATCGCGGTGTTCGTCGAGGCGACGCTCCTGCTGTCGCTGGCGGTGGCGGCGCTCTTCGCCGGCACGACCGATCTCGCCGTGGTGATCGGCGCCACGGCCGGCAGCGCACCGTGGGAGTCTCCCGCACTTCCTCTCGCGGCGGTGGCGTTCGCGTTGGTCGCCGTCGCCGAAACGGGTAGGCAGCCGATCGACAACCCCGACACTCACCTCGAGCTGACCATGATCCACGAGGGTCCCTTGCTCGAGTACGGCGGCCGCGACCTGGCGATGTTGCACTGGGTCGCCGCAGCGCGTCATTGGCTCGTCCTTGTGCTCGCCGCCCAGGTCTTCTTGCCCCACCTCACCTCGGCGTGGGGGCAGCTCGCTCTGCTCCCGGCTCTACTCGTCGCGGGCTGTGCCGGGCTGGCGCTCGCCGAGACGCTCGTGGCCAAGATGCGAATCCTGCTTGCGCCGCGCCTTCTGGGTGCCGGCGCCGCGATCGCCCTACTCGGTGTCGCCGCCTGGCTCGCGGAGTCGACATGAGATGCCAAGCGTCATCCCTTCGACGCGCGGACCGCTCGAGCGGCCGGCGGCACCAGCGGCCCGGAGGGCAAGCATGACCGGAGTTCTCGTGTGGCTTGTGGTGGCGCTTGCGCTCGTTGTCGTCGTCATCCGGCGCCGCTCGGTCGCGGTCGCGCTCGTCACCGCTCAAGCGGTCGTGCTCGCGGTGGTGGCGTTTGCCGAGGCCCGCGACGCTTCGGAAGTGGTGGCGGCCTGCGCGCTGCTTCTGCGTGGTCTGGGGCTGGCGGTGCTGTTTCTGATGCTGATCCGCGTCACGCGCGAGAGCGCCCCTGTACGGGCGTACGTGTCTCCATTCATGAGGGCCGCCGTTGCCGTCGTCTTCGCGCTCGTTCTCACGTGGCTGATGCCGTCCTTCGGGCTCGAGTCGCGAGAGGCGGAGCGGGCGGTGCTGGCGCTTCTGGCGTTCGGGGTCGCGATCGTCGCCACCCGGCGTGCCACCCTCTTCCTCGTGCTCGGCGTGGTCACCGTCGAGAACGCACTCGGGCTCGCCGCGCTCACGCAGCCCGGTGGATCCTCACTCGTGATCGAGCTCGGCGTCACCCTCGACTTGCTGCTGATCGCCGTGGTTGCCGGCGTCTTCCACCATCTGATCTTCGCCCACTTCGGCGCGGGCGACTCAGCTGCCCTCCGGAGCCTGCATGACCGGTAGAGAATGGCTCGCCCTGCTCGCCTTCGCGGGCCCGGCCATGACCGCGATAGCCGTCCTTGCCGTGCCGGCTCGTGCGGTGCCGGTGCTGGCCCGGTTCGGCCTGGTCGGCTCGGCCCTGGCCGCGCTTGCGGCTGCCGGCGTCGCCCTCGCCCGTCCGTCCTCGGGCCTTGTCGGCGATTGGGTCGTGCTCGACGCCGCAGCAGGCTTGATGCTGCTCGTGGTAGGGCTGGTCGGGCTGGGCAGCTTGCTCGTCTCGCCGGCCTACCTGGCCGACCACCCCACAGCGCTCATCCGTGCCGGCAGTGGACCACGGCTCTACTACGCTGCCCTCGCCGCGTTCTGGGCCGTGCTTGTCGCCGTTCCGCTGTGCGGCAACCTCGGCATCGCGTGGCTCCTCGTCGAGGCGACCACCGCCGTGTCCGCCCTGCTCGTCGGCTGGACTGGCAAGCCGCGCGCGCTCGAGGCCGGATGGAAGTACCTGCTGCTGACCTCGCTGGGGCTCGGCTTCGCACTGCTCGGCATCCTCATCCTCGCCTCCGGCGGCGGCGGCTCCATCGACGCGCTCTCCTGGCGAGCGCTCGCCGAGACAGCGCCGGGCTCGGAAGTGACGCTCGTCGCCTATCTCCTTCTGCTCGTCGGGCTCGCCGCCAAGGTCGGCTGGGCGCCGGTGCACAACTGGCTGCCCGACGCGCACTCGGAGGCGCCGCCCCCGGTGTCTGCGCTCCTCTCCGGCGTGTTGCTGCCAGTCGTTGCGCTGGTCGCCTGGCGTGCTGCCGACGCTCTCGCAGCGCCGGTCGGAGGCTCCACGACGCGGTCGCTGCTGATCGGGTTCGGCCTCCTCTCGCTTGCCGTCGCCGTGCCGTTCCTGTGGCGCAGGCTGGCCTGGAAGCGGCTGCTCGCCTACTCCAGCCTCGAGCACATGGGGGTGATCGCCATCGGCATCGGCTTCGGCAGCAGGCTTGCGCTCGCAGGGGTGGCTGTGCATGTCGTCGGCCACGCACTCGCAAAGGGCCTCGGCTTCTGCGCCGCGGTACCGCTGCTCGGCCACGACCCGCGGGCCGCAGACAAGCCGGCCCGCGGTCTCGTCCGTACCCGTCCCGCGCTCGGAGCCTCCATGGGGATCTCGCTCGGCGCCCTCGCCGGTCTTCCGCCGTCCCCACTATTCGTGAGCGAGGTGCTGGTCGTCGCCGGGGGCATCTCGGTGGGCCGCTACTGGGAGGCCGGCGTCACGGCGTTCCTGCTCGCGCTCGGATTCCTCGGCCTCGCCCAGGCACTCGTCGACACCACCGCCGGGCGCGCCCGCCAGCGCATGGGTGACGTCTTTCCGGGGCTCCGCACGGTGACCGTGCTCACGGTCACTGCGACCGTGCTCATGCTCGTGCTCGCGGGAGGCGCACTCTGGCTTCCCGGCAGCGCCCTGGTCGACGCACTGGTGAAGGGACTCGGATGACCGGCGACGGGTACCGCGCGATGATCGAGGAAGGGCTCGCCGGCGGCTGGCGCTTCGCCGGACTCCACGCGAGCGAGAACGGCAGCTCGGTTCGTGTCGTCCTCGTCGCACGGGACGGCGGCCTCCGGCTGGAGACCTGCGAAACCGAAAGCGGCCGCCTCCCGACGATCGTCGATCTCGCGCCCGCCGCCGGCTGGGACGAGCGCGAGGCGGCCGATACCCACGGGGTCGGCTTCGAGGGACACGAGCCGATGCGCCCGCTCGTCGACCACGACGTCGCTCTCTCCCGCTGGACGGTGCCCATCTCGGGCCGAGACCCATATCAGGTCGCGGTCGGCCCGATCCATGCCGGCGTGATCGAGTCGGGGCACTTCCGATTCCACGTCGTCGGCGAGAAGATCCTCCACCTCGACGCCCGACTCTTCTACAAGCACCGTGGCCTCGAGCGGGCAGCCGAAGGACACACCCTCGAGGAAGGACTTGCCTACGCCTCCCGCGCCTGCGCCGCCTGCGCCGTCACCAACGGCGTCGCGTACGCGCAGGCTTGCGAGCACGTCCTCGGACTGCGCGCCACCCCACAGCTTGCGCGCGCCCGGACGATCCTCCTGGAGCTCGAGCGCGTCTGGAGCCACCTCAACGACATCTCCGCGATCTGCGCCGGCACCGGCCTCGCCGCTGGCAGCAACCGCTTCGCCGGTCTCTCCGAGCAGGCTCGCCGTCTCAACCACGCCCTGGCCGGCCACCGCTACCTATTCGGCGCTGTTCAGCTCGCCGGCAGCAGCGTCGACCTCGACGCGAACCAGGTGGCTGCAGCACGCCTCGAGCTCGACACCCTGCGTGGCGAGACTGTCGGTGCCTGGCGTGAGCTCGTTTTCAACCGCTCCTTCCAGGACCGCCTCCCCGACATCGGGATCGTCGACGCCGTCACAGCCAGACAGCTCGGCACCGTGGGGCCCTCGGCACGCGCCGCCGGCGTGCACGACGACGCCCGCACCGGCGCAGCCGAGCTCAGCTACCCCGATTTCGCTTCCGTCTCGCCCCAACGTGCGGTCGGTGACGTGCAGAGCCGTCTCGAGCAGCGCCTGCTCGAGCTCGAGCAGTCCTTCGCGACCCTCGAGACCCTTCTCGACGGACCTGTGCGCCCGGCGCCGGCCGAGCCCGGCGAGCGTGAGGCGGCCATTGGCCTCGCCCGCGTCGAGAGCCCCCGAGGCGCGACGCTCTGCGTGGTCGAGCGCGACCACGATCGGCTCGCACGTCTGCGCCTGCGCACCGGTTCGTACGCCAACTGGCCTTCCGTCGCACATGCCGCCGCCGGCAACATGCTCCCCGACTTCCCCCTCATCAACAAGAGCTTCGAGCTCTGCTACGCCTGCGCCGACCGGTAACCGTCGTGCTCACGCTCCTCCGCGACCTCCGCCGCCTCCGCCGCACGATCGCGCTGCCCGCGCCAGACCGCGGTCGCAGCCTCGCCATCCGCCACGTCGACGCCGGCTCCTGCAACGGCTGTGAGCACGAGCTGACCATGACCTCGAGCCCCTACTACGACCTGCAGCGCTTCGGTCTCGGCATCGTCGCATCCCCACGGCACGCAGACCTTCTGCTCGTCACGGGACCCGTCACGACGCGCATGCGAGCGCCGCTGCTCACCGCCTACCATGCGATGCCCGAACCGCGCCGCGTTGCTGCACTCGGCAACTGCGCCCTCGGTGTCAACCTCCTGGGCTCGAGCGACGAGATCGTGGGGCCGCTCGAGAGCGTGCTTCCAGTCGACCTTCACATCCCCGGCTGCCCGCCGGCGCCAGACCGGATCGCGGAAGCGTTGCTCCAGCTGATCGACGGGTAGCACCTCTACTCCACTCCGTGTGTGAGGAGAGGGCGGTTGGAACCTCGTCGCGGCCGGCCGTGTAGAAAGATCGCGATGCGCGCCATCCTCGTTCTGTTCCTGGCGTTGACCGCCGTGACGGCGAGTGCGACCCAGGCCGTCCGAGGGGCGCCGCCGCGGGCGGTCGTGCCGGCGGGCGCGATGCAGGTGCCACGCGCGGTGCACACTGCGACGCGGCTCGCCGGAGGGGACGTCCTGATCGTGGGGGGCTGCACGGTGCAGGGCTGCGAGCTCGGTGGCAGCGACGGTCGCACCGCGGAGATCTTCGATGCCGTCGATCAGCAGTTCGTTGGGGCGGGCGAGCTGCGCGAGTGGCGTGACGACCACGTCGCCGCCCTGCTGCGCGATGGGCGGGTGCTCGTCGCGGGTGGCTGGGGAGCACATGGGGTGATCGCCACGAGCGAGCTCTACGACCCTGCCCGGCGCACGTTCGTTCCGGGCCCGCGCATGCGCTCGCGGCGCGCCGGGACGACAGCGACGGTGCTCCGTGACGGCCGGGTGCTGATCGCCGGCGGCTTCACCGACAACCGTCCGACGATTTCGACTGCCGAGGTCTTCGTGCCGGGGAACGACCAGTTCCGGCCGGTCGGGCGGATGGGCATCCCGCGCGGCGCACACGCCGCAGCCCTCCTGCTAAACGGACGCGTGTTGATCGCAGGCGGGCTCAGCAACGGGCGGGTCGTCAGGAGCACCGAGCTGTTCGACCCGAGAACAGGACGCTTCAGCCGAGGCCCTTCGCTCGAGGTGCCCCGTTACAAGGCAGGCGCGATGACGCTGGCCGACGGCCGGGTGCTCGTCATCGGAGGCTCCGGCGATATCGAGGGCAGGGTCGTCTATCGCACCACCGAGCTGTACGACCCGCGCCTGAACCGGTTTCTCCCAGGGCCGACGATGCGCCACGCGCGCTACAAACTCACCGGCTCGGTCGTGCGGCTGCCCGACAACCGCGTCCTTGTCGCAGGCGGCGCGGCGATCCCCGAGCTCTTCGATCCCCTCGGCGGTCGCTTCCAACCCGTGCGAGGCCGAATCGACTCGACCCGGCTGTTTCTCACCGCGACCCTGGCCGGCAACGGCAGCGTGCTGCTCGTCGGCGGCTACGACCTGAGCCTGATGCCGACCGCGCTGGCCTGGCGGTACTGACGGGGATCGCTACGGCACGACCGTCGCGGCGAAGTGCTGCTCGAGCGCCGCCGTGACCTCGAGGTGTCGTCGGAGGAACGCCGGCTCGTCGAGCCGCTTGCGCCTCAGCCAACGCGTGACCTCCACGTGGCACTTGCTCGTGTTACAGGCGCGGCAGGCCGGCACGACGTTCGCGAGCGTGTACCGCCCGCCACGAGAGATAGGGCGTACACAGTCGCGCTGCAGCGGCACCCCGCTCGCACCGCAGTAGGCGCAGCCACCCCAGGCGGCCACGAGAGCCGTCCACTGCTCATCGCTGAGATCGTGCTCGACGCGCGCCATCCGGCGCTTGCGGCGCCTGGCGCTCCGTGCCCTGCGACTTCGGCTGACGGCCACCACGATCATGGTAGGCATAGCGCCCGCGGGGCCTCGACGGACGTTTCACGACACAGCAGACACCTCTGGATGGGTCGGTGTGCGCCTTGTTACCGGATGCCCCCGTGATACGCGACGCTGTCGTGAAATGTAGAAAAGCCCTGCAAAACAGGGCTTTTCCGTAGCAGGCCTGTAAGCCGGATTCTGTCGTGGGTGACCATCTCTCTGGGCCGGCGGTTGCCCGACGGCTCGTGCGGCGTACCCGGTCCCTCGGCGGGCCGCGTCAACGGGACCTGCTTCGCCTTGCACCGGACGGGGTTTGGCGAGCCGCCACGTCACCGTGGCGCTGGTGGGCTCTTACCCCACCGTTTCACCCTTACCGGCTCGCTCGCGCGGGCCGGCGGTCTCCTTTCTGTTCCACTTTCCGTCGGCTTTCGCCGCCTGGGGTTTCC
>JBJXGY010000071.1:0-3301 GCA_046160185.1 Gaiella sp.
ACATCGTCTTCTTGTAGGGGCACGCGGTCAGGCACTCCTGGTAGCCGCGGCAGCGCTCCTGGTCGACGAGCACGATGCCGTCCTCCGGGCGCTTGTAGATCGCCTCGCGCGGGCACGCGGCCACGCATGCGGGATACGTGCAGTGGTTGCAGATCCGCTGCAGGTAGTACATCCACATCATCGAGTGCGGCGCGTCCGGGATGTACGGCGTGGTGTCGGCGTCCCCGGTCGGCTCGTCCTCCCCCAGGTTCGGGTGGTTCCAGTCCTCGTCCGTGGGCGACCAGCCCAGGACGCGCTCGCCGTCGGGTGCGGCTTCGAACAGCGTCTCACCGGTGTACCTATCGCCCTCCCACGTCTGCGCCGTGAGCAGGTCGAGGACGTTGACGTCCCAGCCCGTCGGGTAGAAGCCGAAGGGCTTGGTCTCGATGTTGTTCCAGAGCATGTACTCCTGCCCCTTGCCCCAGGTCCAGGTGCTCTTGCAGGCGATCGTGCAGCTCTGGCAGGCGATGCACTTGTTGGTGTCCATGATCATGCAGAACTGCTTCTCGGGCCGCGCCCCCTCGTACGGGTACTTCATCTCCCGGCCGAGTTGCCAGTTGTCGACCTTGGGACTCATCGCGGAATGACGCTTCGTCGTCGGGGTGAGATGAATGCGTGCGATGCAAGGACGCAGGGAGCGTTCGTAGCGGAGCTACGGATGCGACTGAGGACGCCGCAGCGTGCGTGTTCAGCTCGGCCCGACGACACCAAGGCTTCGTTCCGCGATGAGTCGGTGGGACTCATTTCATCCTCACGTAGTTGCCGCCGAGGTAGGCGGTGAGGGCAGCGGACGGCTCCTGGGGGCGGAGTCCGAGCGTCACGGGCCGCCACTTCCCGCCGTCGGGTGTCGCCGGCTCGGCCTTCACGACCCGTACGAACGCTTCCTTCGGCGCGCCCGACACCGAGTGCACGTCGGCCTCGAAGCCCTCGCCGACGACCTGACCGAAGTACGCCTTTCGCGTCAGCGTCTCGGTCATCTGCGTGGGCCGCAACCAGGCACGCGTGCCGGACTGGTGGCTGCCGTGGCGGAACAGCGACACGTAGCGCGTGGCCGGGTTCTGGGCGGCGCTGCCTGGCGCGATCTTCTGGGCGGCGACCGTGCCGGGGGTGGCTGCGTACATGTTGAACCAGGTGCGCAGCAGGCCCCGCGTCATTCCCGGGAAGATCCGCACGCGCATCATCGCGCGGGCCACCTCGTAGTACGGATCGTCCTCTTTCCAGTCGCGATAGGGCCGATCGCCGGGGTCGGCGTCGATCCAGGCGTAGTCGCCGTCGGCGAGCCCGAGCTCCGCGGCGTCCGCGGGATGGATCTCGAAGTACGCCTCTCCGGTCCACGGAGCGCGCGGATCCCGCCGGTAGGGGTCGCCGAAGGGGCCGAAGAGCATGGCGATCCAGTCGGCGTCGACCGCCGTCGAGTGCGCACCCCAGCGGTACTTGGGGGTCTGGAAGATGAAGCGCCAGTCCGGGTTGCGGGCGTGCAGCGGGTGTTCGGTCTCGCGCAGCTCGGCCCAGGTGCGGACGACGTTCCGGTACTGGCGCGTCTCGGTGTCGAGCTGCGACTCGGGGACGCCGTAGGTTTCGGGCCCGCGGGGCTTGATGGAGGGATGCGGCTTGTTGGCGAGAATCGCGTTCGGCTCGTAGAACGTTGCGTCGACGGGTTCGCGCCACACCGGAAGCGACTCCCCTGCCTCCTGGAATTCACGCTCCGGCCGGTAGAACTCGAGCCGGCCCGTGGGTGTCCACCAGGGCTTGTCTTCCTGGCGCTGCTCCCACCCTCCCGCGCGCGGGTAGGTGCGCGCGTTCATCAGGAGCGGCACCCCTTCTTTGCACGAGGCGTGCAGATCCTCGACCTTCACGCCGCGCGTCATGTTCGAGCCGCTCAGGATGCGCTGCAGGTAGGGCGACGGATCGCCGTCGAGCACTCCCCGCCAGTACGCGGCCAGGCGCGAGTCCCCGATCTCGCGGCCGAGCGCCTCGGCGGTGAGCGCGAGCGCCTCGTAGTCCGAGCGCGTGTCGTGGATGCGCTCGAGCGGCGTGGTGGGGAAGGCGAGCAGGAACGGGTTGGTGCAGCTCGCCGTGACGTCGGGCAGCTTGAACTCGGCCCACGAGTCCACCGGGAAGACCAGGTCGGCGTACTCGCATGAGCTCGTCCAGTGCCACTCGTTGCAGAAGATCGCGTCCTGTCGCGGGAGGGTGTTGGCGACGACGTCGTACGACCATTTCGCGTTCCCCAGCAGCGAGTTGGAGTTGCCGAACCAGATCAGCTTGGTCGGCGTCGGCATGTGGCTGGCGCCGGTGATCGTCTCCTTCGGCGACTTCAACGGCCGTTCGCCGTAGTTCCAGTAGTGGGCGGACTCCGCCTTGTAGTAGCGCTTGACTCGGGCGGGCTTGGTGAGGTCGCCCTCGATGTCGAACGGGTTCTCGGCGATCCATTGCGGCATCGCCTGGAACATGGAGCCGCGGTAGTTGCCCGCGAAGCTGCCCACGTTCCCCCCGAGGTGTCCGACGTTGTCGGTGAGCGCCGCCACCAGGAAGTGGACGCGCCCGAAAAGGTCGTTGTTGAAGTAGTGGTTCGGGCCCATGCCGGCCGCGAGCAGCGCCTTGCCCTTGTGCTCGGCGAGTTGCTTGGCGAGGCTCTGCACGGCCGCAGGAGGCACCCGGCACACCTCGGAGGTGGTCTGCAGGTCGAAGCTCTCGTCGAGGTACTGCTTGAGCAGGTCGAACGCGGGACGCACGGTCACCGTCGAGCCGTCGACGAGCTTCACCTCGAATTCTCCGAGCAGCGCCGGATCGCCGTCGAAGCGTGCCCCGACCTCGTCGCGCGAGACCGCTCGAGGCCCGTTCGTGGCTCGATCCCAGAAGACGAGGTCGCCCCACTTCTCGCGCAGCTCGTTGGCGACGATCTGCTTGCCAACGGTGAACGGCGGCGGGGGCGGCGCGGTCTTGATCTCCGCGTCGGGCTTGAGCGCGATCGTGTTCTCGAGCACGGCCGGCTCGTAGCCGGGGAAGACGTCGCGGGCGTTCAGCCGCTCGCCCGTGTCGAGCCGCACGAGCAGCGGCAGGTCGGTGCGCTCGACCACCGCCTTGCGGTCGTACAGCCCCTTGGCGATCAGCTCGCGGGCCACACCGAGCAGGAACGCGATGTCTGTGCCGGCCCGCAGGATCACGACCTCGTCGGCCTTGTTGGCCGTCGGCATGTAGTCCGCGCTGATCACCACGACCCGCGTGCCCTTGAGGCGGGCGTCGCCGATCCAGTGGCCGT
>JBJXGY010000072.1:0-34073 GCA_046160185.1 Gaiella sp.
ACGAGCAGGTCGCGCCGGTTGAGCCCCGCCGCTCGCAGCTCGACGAGCACCTCGCTCGGACCGCATATCGGGTCGGGCACGGTCTCGTGGACGAGCCGACCTCCCTCGTGGACGCGAACGGCCTGCACCCTACGACGCACCCTCGAGCGCGCGCCAGACGGGATTCGAGTCGTTGCCGTCGCCGGGTGTGAGGCGGCGCTCCTGACCGTCCTCGACGACCCAGATCGCCCCCTCCCGGGAGAACGCCAGCTGCGATCCGTCCGGTGACCACCGTGGCTGAATGGCGTCTGTCGTCGACCGCGTCTCCCGCCGCAGCCCCTGGCCGTCGAGGCCGATGCTGTAGATGTCGCTATGACCGTCGCGGGCATTGCTCTGGAAGGCGACGCGCCGGCCGTCGGGCGACCAGGAGGGCAGTCCACTCTGGGCGCCGAGCGTCGTCACCGGGCGAATGTCCGTTCCGTCTGCGCGCATGACGTAGACCTCGCGCGCCTTGAATCCTGGACGCCGGTAATCGAAGGCGATCATCGTGCCGTCGGGGGAATACGCCGGATTGGCGGCGCTGCCTGGTCCGCGTCCGACACGCGTCGCCTTGCCCCCCGCGAGGGCGATCGTGAACAGCGCACCTTCGCGCCCGAACGCGAGCCGCCGACCGTCGGGTGACCACGTGGGATGCCCGTCGTCCTGTGGCGATGCGGTCACTCGCCTCGAACCCGTTCCGTCGACGTTCATCACGTAGATGTGCCCGACCCCGTCACGGCCGCTGACGAAGGCGACGCGGGTCCCGTCGGGCGACCAAGCCGGCTCGATCTGGAAGAACAGCCCGGCTGGAGACGACGGGTCACCTTTCTCCTCGGTCAGCCGGTAGGCGTCCTGGCCCTCGGCGGTTGCTCCGAAGAGCGCGTAGTCCTTGTCTCGGGTGCTGACGAAGATGAGGTCGGGTGGGCCCTCGGGGCGGTCGGGGCCACCGCAACCCGCGAGCGCGACGGCCGCGGCTGCGACCGCCAGCAGTCGCTTCACCATCCCCGGAGACGACCTGGCCGTGTCACCCGCCTCACCCCGCCCCTGCCGCTCGGGCCAGCGGATCGACACCGAGGTAACGCCGCTGCAGCTCCGGGTCGGAGCGCAATGTTGCGGCGTCCGTCTCGAGGGCGATCTCGCCTCCCACCATGATCAGCATGCGCTCGGCGATCGAGGTTGCGACCCCGAGGTTCTGCTCAATTACCAGCATGCTGAGTCCTTCCTGCGCGAGGCGGACGAAGGTCTCGACGAGAAGCTCGATGATTGTGGGGGCAAGACCTTCGGACGGCTCGTCCATGATCAGGAGCTTGGGGTTGGTCATGAGCGCGCGGCCGATGGCAAGCATCTGCTGTTCGCCTCCCGAGAGCTGCGCCCCGCCGTTTCGCTTGCGCTCGGCGAGACGCGGAAAGAGCTCGTAGATCCGCTCCGCCGTCCAGCGAGCCGCGCTATCGCGCGACGCGACCATGCGCAGGTGCTCGTCGACGGTGAGCGACGGGAAAAGCCGCCGGCCCTGCGGCACGTACCCGATGCCAAGGCGCGCGATCGCAGCGGACGGTGACCCCACGAGCTCTTTGCCACGGAAACGGATCGAGCCGCGCGCCCGCGGCGGGTTCATGCCCATGATCGACGCGCACAAAGTCGTCTTCCCCATCCCGTTGCGGCCGACGACGGCGAGCGCCTGATCGCCGAGCTCGAATGTCACGTCGTGAAGGACGTGCGCGCTGCCGTGATAGGCGTTGAGGCCGTCGACGACGAGTAGCGGCTCGGACAACGGCTCAGGCATCGTGGTGGACACCACCCAGGTAGAGATCGTGCACGAGCTGGTTGGCGCGTATCTCGTCCGGCGTGCCCTCGACGATCACGCGGCCGTCGTGCATCATCGTCACCCGGCCGGCGACGCGAAGCGCGATGTCCATGTCGTGCTCGATGAGCACGAGCGTGAGCTCGCCGACCAGCCCCAGCAGTAGGTCGGTCAACAGGTCGCGCTCCCCACGGGACAGGCCGGAGGCAGGCTCGTCGAGCATCATCATCCGCGGCTCGGCCGCGAGCGCGACCGCGAGCATCACCTGGCGGTGCTCGCCGTGCGAGAGGGAACCGCAGGGCTCCGAGAGCTTGTGGTCGATTGCCGCCCGGCGCGCCGCCTCGCGCGCGCGCTCGCGGAACGTGGCGTCCTTGCGGGAGCGGACCGGACGCAGGTGGCCGCCCTCGACGCCGACGACTGCGAGATAGAGGTTCTCCTCGACGGTGAGGCCGCCGAACAGGCGCGACTGCTGGTAGGTACGCGCGAGCCCCATGCGGGCGCGGGCCCGCGCGGGATCGGCCGTGACGTCGCGTCCGAAGAGCTCGACGGTGCCAGAGGAGACGGGAAAGTCCCCGCAGATCACGTTGAAAAGGGTCGTCTTGCCGGCGCCGTTCGGTCCGAGTATGGCCCGGGATTCGCCGGGGGCGACGTCGAGGTCGACGTCGCGGACAGCCTGCAGGCCGCCAAAACGGCGGCCGACCCCCCGCAAGCGGAGGGCCGGTGTCGCCGTCGAATCCGTGTGGGGGACGGGCTCGGGCCCGTCCCCCACACCGTTTCCGGTCGCAGTGCTCAACGACTGCTTACTTGATGACCTGGTTGGTGATCTTGCCGCCCGAGACAACCTTGATCTTGCCCTGCCACGGCGTCTTCAGCCTCTTGCAAGCCGGCTGCGTGCGCCCAGGCGGTGGGCTCGACGGCTTGAAGACGCCGCCGAACGACTGGTCGACCACCGGCACGTAGGCCACGACCTGCGGGCCGACTGACCCATCCGCGTTCTTGACCAGCTGCAGCTGGTACTGGTCCTGGACCGCCTGCCGGCGGGCGTCGAGCTTGAGGACGCCGCCGTTGGAGATCTGGAACGGCGCACCCTTGATCGACCGCGGCATCGACGCCTGGAGCTTCGCCCCGACAGCGCCGCCGGACTTCTGGAGACCCTGAACCAGGGCCCAGGCCGCCATGTAGTAGTTGTAGACGAAGCCGTCGTCCGGCGGCAGCTTCGGGTACAGCTTCTTCATGTACGCGCGATACGCATTCGCCGGCTTCCAGTTGACGCCCGGCATGTTGCCGAACCCACCGACGTACGCGCCGACGAGCTTCGGGGCGACGACCTTGTCGGCGCCCAGGAACCCGAAGAACAGGTTGCCGATCCACTTGCTCGGATCGAGCTCCCCGTACGCCTGCTCGTAGGCCTTGAGCAAGGCCGCCGTGCCGGTACCGCCCACGACCGAGAAGTAGCCGTCCACCTGGTTCGGCGCCGGCAGCTGCCGGACGAACGGAGCGTAATCCGTCGTGTTGAGCGGGGGGAACACGCGCTTCGTGATGTTCCCGCCGACTGCACAGAAGTCGGCGATCATGCCCGCACCCGAGGTCCAGCCGAAGCTGTAGTCGTCCATGATGATCGCGGCCTTGCGCCAACCGAGCTTCTTGTACGCGATCTCACCGATCCCTGCGTTCCACTGGGCGCCGTCGCCGTGGTAGCGGAACATGTTCTTCGGCGCGATCTGCATCGTCGGATCCTGCGACCCGGCGGTGCCGATGACGAACGTCTTGTCCGCGTGCGACTTGGCGTAGTTCGCGATGGAGACGGCCTCGTCACCCGACAGTGGGCCGACCATGACGTCCGCGTCGAGCTGCTCCATCAGCCGCTTCGTCTCGGTGACGGCCACCGGCACGGTGTCGTTGCCGCAGCCGTAACCGACGATCTCGACCGGCGTGCCGCCGGCTTTGATGCCGGTCATACCGGCGGATGGCTTGTTCTTGTTCTTGGTCTTGCCGCCCGCGTACCGGGCGAACGCCCCCTGGGCGCCGCCGATGTCGAACTCGTACCCGAACGCGAACGCGCCCTTGCAGTCCGTCATGATCGCCACCTTCACCGCATCCTGACGCGGAGCGGCGGCTGCCGTGGCGACGAGCGTGATCGCCACCGCTGAGGCGGCGAGCACGGCAAGTGCCTTACGGCTGGACAGTTTGAGTCTCCTCATCCTGGTGATGCCCTCCTTCTCTTTCTCCCTGAGGTTTCCGCGCGAGGATTCTCGCGCGCGATCCATGTGATCTGCAACTCGAGTCGTGTGCACCTCCTCATCCCGCCTGCGCCGCAGCGTCGGCGGCCGGCGGGCGTCTCCATCGACGCCAGGCGTCGGATTGGAACAACCGTCCCCAGAGGCCCATGAGCCCGTCGGGGGAAACGAGCACGATCACGAGGAAGATGATCCCGATGATCGTGTTGAAGCTGCCGCCGAACAAGGTGCCGCCGAAACTCAAGCCCGGCACCTCGAAGTCGCGGACGTAGTTCTGAATGACGATGAACGCGAAGGCACCGAGCCAGGCGCCCTCGATCCGGATGAGGCCGCCGATCACGGCCATCACGAGCAGGTTGATCGTCTCCGGGAGATCGACGTTCCCGGGCGCGACCTGACCGCTCCACCAGACGTAGAGGATGCCGGCGAGGGAGGCGAGGAAGGCGGAGAAACCGAAGGCGAGCGTCCGATGCAGCGGAACGTTGAAGCCAAGAGACGCCATCCGGATGGGCTCGTCCCGGACGCCCTGGAGGGAGAGCCCGAACGGTGTGCGCACGATGTACCGGATCAGCACGTAGACGCCCACCGCGACGCCGAGCGCGAGGTAGTACAGCCGGTTCGGGTGCGCGAGGATGTCCCCGAGCCACCCAGGTGTGTAGTTGTTGATGCCGCCGATTCCCGAGAAGCCCGAGATCTTCGTCACCTGGCCCAGGGTGTAGGTCGCGATCACCGAGTACGTCAGCGTGATCATCAGGAAGTAGATGCCGGCGCTCCGCGCCGCGACGGCACCGAAGAGCAAACCAATCGCGGTCGTGAGCGCGATGGCGACGACGAGCGAGAGCGTGGGGTCCCAGCCAAGATGTAGCCCCTTGGAAGTACCTCCCTCACCGCCCTTCGTCGCCAGGTTTCCGATGACCACGCCCGCGATCCCGAAGAGCGCGGTCTGCGCCAGCGAGACCATGCCGCCATAGGCGGAGAGGAAGATCAGGCTGGCACCCGCAATGCCGTAGAAGAACGTCTGGACGAGGATGGTGTGTGCCCAGTAGTCGCTGATCCCCGCCGCCGGCCAGACCACCACCATCACCAGCGCGGCGGCTACCAGAGACCGCTCGATCCGTTGCTTCACCGTCCAGCGGTGCACGCTCATCCGCTGCTCCCGAAGAGGCCGCGAGGCCGGAACGCCAGCACGAGCGCGATCAGCACGAACGTGAGGATCGATGAGTACTGCGTGCAGCACTCGGTTCCGGTGGTCGGCAGGTAGGTGGCCCCGAAGTTGGCGACGAACGCGAAGAGGAGCGCGCCCGCCGCAGCCCCGAAGATCGACCCCATCCCCCCGACGATGACGACGACGAGGGAGTTGAGGAGCCACTGACCGTCCTGCCCGGACGTGATGTTCGACTGTGACGCCCATACCGTCGCGCCGAGCGCAGCGAGGGCCGAGCCGACGACGAAGGAGATCAAGAAGGTCTTCTGGATGTTGATCCCGAGCGCCGAGGTCATCTTCTCGTCGTCTACCCCTGCCCGAATCACCATGCCGGTTCGCGTGCGATAGAGCCATAGCCACAGAGCGACCCCGACGCCCACCCCGATCGCCAACACCACGAGACGAGCGAGCGAGTAGGAGACGCCTCCGATGTGAAGGTCGAGGAAGCGACCGGTCCAGCCCGGCCAGGTGAGATCGACCGCGTTGCCACCGAACCGTTGCGTTCCGGAGACCGTGCGGGGGAAGTGCGCGATGATCTGATCCGCGACGATCACCGAGACGGCGATCGTGATCAGCGCCTGCCGCAGCTCCTGGCCCTGGTTCCAGCGCAGGAACGCCTGCTGCACGACGATACCGACCACCGCGATGCAGATCGCCGCCACCACCAGCGGCACAAGCCATTCCGCTGTCGAGACCTCTGATCCTTGCAGCGAGAAGCCCTGCCCGGTCATCCGCTGCTGGACCTCGTAGGCGATGTAGCCGCCCAGAAGATAGAACGAGCCGTGCGCCATGTTCACGGTGCGCATCAGCCCGAAGATGAGGGCGAATCCGCTGGCCACGATGAAGAGCGCCCCGGCGAACGTGACGGAGTCGAGCACGACCCGCAGAAACGACGAGGGGTCGTGGACGGCGGACCCGAACGTCGTCGTTCTCCAGTTCCCCAATCCGTCGTCGCCCGGGACGGTCGAGAGGAAGAGGATGTAGACGAGCGCGAAAGCCACCAGGCCGGCGGCGAGGAGTACCGGCAGCTTGCGGAGGCTGACATACGCCGCTGCCTCGCCGCGCGACGGAAGCATGGCGGCCAGACCGGTCACGCGGGGCTCACCGTGCGAGGTCGTTCTTTCTCGGATGGCCGCCCGCTCACAGAGGCGAAGCTACCAACTTGGGTCGAGGGTTTCAACGAGAATGATCGATTATCGAGTATCGGCGTGAGTTGACCGTCCGGCGTGTCGCGGCCTACTCTGGCGGCAACGGCGAAGCGACTGGAGGGCGTCATGAGTCAGACCACATGCGTAGTAGTTCCGTACGAGTCGATGGACCCCCTAGCCATCGGCGCCACCGACGACGAGTCGAAAAAGCACCGGGACACGCTCGAGCTCGAGGTCCCGGCGGCGAACCTAATCGCGGATGTGCGGCCGGCCGAGCCGCCGCACGTGGCCGACACGACCGCGGCCGCGAAGGCGGCGCTCGCCTCACCCGTGGACGGGCCGGCGTTTGCCGAGCTGCTCGCCGGCAAGTCCAGCGTTGCCGTCGTGATCGACAACCAGTTCCGGCCGACGCCCTCGTCGAAGCTCCTCCCTCCGGTGTTCGACGCCATCGAGGCTGCTGGTGTCACCGATGTGCGGGTCGTTTGCGCCAACGGGAAGGTCTTCCCGATGTCCGACTCGGATACCGAGCAGAAGATCGGACGCGACAACCTCGCGCGCATGGAGCGGAACGGCTGGCCCTTCACCCAGAACGACCCGCAGAACCCCGAGCGCTACACGTTCGTGGGCGTGTCCTCGGGCGGGACGCCGGTCTGGCTGCTGGACGAGGTCGCGAGCGCCGACCTCAAGATCACGATCGGCCAGGCGCAGGCCAACCACTGGGGCGCCGGCGGCGGCGGCAAGCTGATCCTGCCGGGCGTCGTCTCCGACGAGACGGTCGAGTCGAACCACTGCGCGTTCGTCACCTCCCCGCAGACGCACTACGGCGCGTACTGCGGGCCCATGCGTTCCGACATCGACGAGGTGGCGTCGATGTGCGGCCTCGACTGCACGATGAACGTGTTGCTCGACACGCACGGGCGCGTCGTCGACTGCATCTTCGGCTCTCACCCGGAGGCGCACCGCGAGGCGATCCGCCGCTTCAACGTCATCTACGCCTACGACTCGTTCGTGCCGGAGCACGGACAGGCGGACATCGTGATCTGCGGAGTGTTCGCGCCCACCGATCACCTCTTCTTCCATACGGGCTGGGGGTGCATGTCCGCCGACCTCGTGCTCAAGGACGGGGGCACGATCATCTACTGCTCGCCGTCACCAGGCGTCTCCACCGCGATCGGCGATTTCCCGGGCTTGGCGCTGATGGACCTGATGAAGCCGTATATGCCACCCACGCCCGAGAACTACCAGCGCGTGCTCAGGGACATCCATGCGCGCGCGATCCAGATGTGGGCCGGCTGCATCTGGGTGCCGATCTACGAGGTGATGACGCGCAAGCAGCTCGTGATGGTCACGCTGGAGGAGAACCTGGCGATGGCCGCCGACATCGGGCTGGAGGCGACCACCTCCCTCGAGCAGGCGTTTGCAGAGGCGATGCAGCGGCACGGGCCTGAGGCAAGGGTGGCGGTACTGCCATTCGCGCGCTACCAGTTGCCCCGGAACGCCGTCCGCATGCACGGGTCGGATGCACACGTCTTCGCGCACGCAGGGGCATAAGGGTCGCTGGGGGACGATGCCGGCTCGGCGCGCGTTGCCGGGCGCCCAGAACGAGCGGCTTCTCTATGCTTGTTCCGGACCCGCGTCGAAAGGCTTCCCCTTGATCACGAAACGCCTCCTCTCGCTCCTACTCGCCGTTGCCGTCGCGGGGGTTCTCGCCGCCGCCGCGCTGGCGGGTGTCAACGGCACGGCCGCGAAGGCGCCGGACGGCAAGGCGCTCTTCAAGAAGAGCTGCGGTGGCTGCCACACTCTGAAGGCTGCCGGCACGAAAGGCACGTTCGGCCCGAACCTGAACAAGCGCAAACCGTCGAAGGCGCGCGTGATCGCGAAGGTCAACAGTGGTGGCGGCGGCATGCCGGCGTTCAAGGGCAAGCTCACGAAGGCCCAGATCGCCGCGATCGCCACCTACGTCGACAAGAACACGTAGACGCGCGAGGTGAGCCCCGTCGATCGGGACGGGGCAACCCGCGGGGGTCAGCGGCGCTGAGCGGTGTAGAGGATGGTTGTGCACGTGCGCACGCAGATACCTCCGAAGTCGCGTGCGACCGTTCCGGCGATCGCGTCCAGCGTTCGCTCCCTCTCGGCGGGCGGTTGCGCGAGGATCGGAGAGAAGGTCGCGAACAGGGCGCGCGCGCGTTCTGGGTCCAGTTCGAGCGGCCACCGCCACTCGTCCACCTCGACTTGGCCGAAGGCTCCCGTTGCTTGGAGGTCACGGCGTCTCGCCTCACGGTCGAAGCAGAACAACGCCTGCGGCGACGGCCCGTCTTCGCCAAGAATCGGCGTGAGCGCAGCGTGCAGCTCGTCCTTCCGATCCGGCTCACCGTGCTCTGTCCACCATACCGCCCACCAGCCGCCGGATCGCAGTGAGCGGGCCAGCTTCGGCAGCCCGCAGTTCTGGTCGACCCAGTGCCACGCGGTCGCGGCTATGGCGAGGTCGAACGCGGCTGTGTCCACGAGTGCGCTCTCGAAGGGCTCGTTGAGGACGCCGATACGCGATCCGAAGCGGTGCTCGAGGAAGGCGGCGAACGACGGGTCGGGCTCGACGGCGAGGTAGGGCGCCGCGCCGTGATCGAGCAGCTCCGCGGTCGCCTGCCCGGCGCCGGGCCCGATCTCGAGTGTGGCTGTCCCAGGCCCTAGACCGCACCGCTCGACCACGCGCTGGATGACGTCCGGTGGGTAGGGCGGCCTCCCACGGAGGTACGCAGCCGGATCGACCCCGAACACCATTCGCGTCTCGGGAGACGTCACCATCGACCGCAGTATTGCCAAGGCGGCAAGACGGTGTCTGACCCCGGGGTCAGACACTTCGGATCCGAGAGCGCCGGTCGATACCGGTTGGCACGCTCCCCCGAGCACGACGAAATGTCCCAAACAGCCAATAGCGGAGCGAGCGTCGCAGCCGTACCGTGGCGACGATGGCGCGACCGTACCGCGTTGACGCTCCCGGAGCTCTTCACCACGTCACCGCGCGGTGCCAGGACGAGATCCGCGTCCTCGGCGAAGCGGCGGACGGGAACCTCTTCATTTCGATGCTCGCCGATACCGTGAAGCGGACCGGATGGCAGGTGCTTGCCTACACGCTGATGTCGAATCACCACCATCTACTCGTGCGCACACCTGAGTCGAACTTGAGTCGCGGCATGCAGTGGTTGCAGGGAGTTTGGGCGCAGCGCTTCAACCTGGGTCACGCGCGACGCGGCGGTGTGTGGGCGGACCGTTTTCACTCGAAGCTCATCGAAGACGAGGCTCACCTCCTGAACACCGCCGTCTACATCGCGCTGAACCCGGTCAGGGCGCGCCTGGTAGACGAGGCAACGGACTGGCGTTGGAGTTCGGCCGCTGCCACCGCAGGCATCGCGCACCGTCCGCTGTTCCTCCACGACGGGCCGATTCTCGCCAGCCTGGGCGACATGCCTCGGAAGCGCTTCTCACGCCTCCTCCAGGACCAGGCGGCGTGGATACGATCGACCGCCCCTTTCAGCGGGTCTGACCCCGGGGTCTGACCCCGTTTGAGTCAGCCGCCACAGAAAGACGGGATCTCCAGCTTCTGCTCGGCCACCATGCGGCGGACGCCCGGGAGCTCCAGGCAGCGGATGTAGTGCGCACGGAGCCCCGCTCGGTCGCACGCTCGCAAAGGCTCCTCGCACGCCCAGTCGGTGAGCATGAAGAGAAAGAGATCCGCGACCGAGCGACGCGATCCGACCAGCCATTCGCCGCCGGCGAGCGCGGAGTCGAGGCGTTCGAACTCCGTGCCGAGCTCCTCGATCGCCAGGTCTGCGACGCCGGCCGTTCCGTACCGCTCGGGGTAGTACATGCGCATCAGCGCCGGCTGCACCGTGTTCGTGAGATGGACGAGGGCGCGATAGCAACATGCGCGCTCGTGACTACCGGGATCACCCGGGAGCAGCTCCGCCTCCGGGAAGCGCTCGCCCAGGTGGAGCAGGATCGCCGCCGACTCGGTGAGGACGAGCTCGCCGTCCTCGAGCGTCGGCACGCGCCCGGCGGGGTTGAGCCGCAGATACGCCGCGCTGGGGTTGCCACGTTCGACTGGCGACAGCTCGAAGGGGACACCGATCTCTGCAAGCGCGGCATGCGGCGCCATCGCCGCGCTGCCCGAGCGATAATGGAGCCGCAGCACGAGGCCATCATCCCATGGACAGGCGCCGTTCGATCCCAGGTCTTGCCGCGCCGGGCACCGACCCCGACGAGATCTCAGACGAGTCGGGAGCCGAAGAGCCCGTGCGCGGCTCGACCACGATCCTCCAGCTGCTGCGCCGGCACCCCGGCGGCGCCGCGTCACGGTTGATGTCCGACCTTTACTGGCCGTGCGCCCACTGCGGGGGCGCCGTCCGCGAGCCACTCACGCTCGCCGCCCGACGCCACCAGAGAGATCCGCGGGCCGTGCTCGACGCCTTCAGGGCGCTCGATGGCGGCTACCCGGACGACGCGCTCGTCGAGGCCGCCCGCGCCCGCCGTCCCGGGCACGACCGTCGGGATACGGGCGCGCGGTGACAGGGCGAGTGCGAAGATGGCGGTCATGACACGGGTCGCGACTCAGGGCCTGACCGCCGTCGCCGGCTCGGAGCTCGAACTCGAGCGGCTAGTGCTCGAGCCCGGCGCGGCGCACACACTCGGGACCGAGCGCGCCGATCGGCTCCTCTACGTGACGACCGGCGGCGGCGCGCTCGCCCTGGACGGGCAGTCAGCCTGCCGGCCGGGTACGGCGGTTCTCGTGTCCGCGGGCGAGCAGCTCGCGCTCACGGCCGGCCCGGGAGGCCTGCAGGGCGACCTCTTCTCGGTCGGCCCGGAGTGCGATCTGCACGCGCCGATGGGCCAGCGGCAGACGCTCGTCGACACCGATCACGCCGACCACCGGGCCGCGACCGGGAAGCGGTCGTTCCAGATCCTCTTCGACGGGACGAACGGCTCTGCGCGAGCGACGCTGTTCGTCGGCCATATCCCACCGGGGGCTGCTCCGTGGCACTACCACCTCTACGACGAGATCGTCTGTGTGCTCGCCGGCAGCGGCCGCCTCCACCTCGGCGATGAGCGCGAGCCGCTGGCAGCAGGGTCGGCGTTCCGGCTCTCGCCGCGCGAGCTGCACATCGTCGAGAACACAAGCGGCGACGCACCGCTCGTCGTACTCGGGCTCTTCACTCCTGCCGGGAGCCCGTCCGCCGCTTACCTCCCAGGCGGTGTCGCGCGGTATGCGGAGCCCTGAGCCGGCGTCCCGGCCGTGGGTCGGGCGCGCGCTCGAGCGCATCGAGGACGACGCGCTGCTCCGCGGGCAGGGGCGGTTCATGGACGATCTCGAACCAGTCGGGGGAGCCTGGCACGCTGCGATCGTGCGCTCGCAGCTCGCGCACGCCGGGATCACCGTGGACGCGAGCGCGGCGGAGGAGCAGCCGGGGGTGCTCGGCGTACTGACGGGTGACGACGTGGCGGCGCTCTCGCATCCGTTCCCCGCGGCACTGCCGTCGCCGTATCCGCTGTACGCGGCCGCCGCCGGGACGGCGCGGTACGTGGGTGAGCCACTGGCAGTTGTCGTCGCGCGAGACCGGTACCTCGCCGAGGACGCCGCCGAGTTGGTCGCGGTCGATTACGAGGAGCTGGAGCCGGTGCTCGATGCCGCCTCGGCGGTCGGCACCCCCGCATGCATCCACGACCGCTCGTTCCAGTACGGCGACGTCGACGAGATTCTCGCGACCGCCCATCTCGTCGTCCGCGAGACCTTCCGCTTCCCGCGGTTCTCCTGCACACCGGTCGAAGGCTACGGAGTGGTCGCCGACTGGAACAGGGCCGAGGGAGGTGTCACCGCCTGGGCGAACTTCCAGGGGCCCTTCACGCTGCACGGCGTGGCCGCCGCCGCGCTCGGCATCAAGCCGTCGCTCCTGCGTCTGATCACGCCGGCCGACTCGGGCGGGTCGTTCGGGATCAAGTCGGCCGTCTACCAGTACGTCGTGCTGCTCGCGCTCGCCTCGCGCAAGCTCGGGGTTCCCGTCCGCTGGACGGAGGATCGGCTCGAGCACCTCACCGGCAGCTCCTCGGCGACCGGGCGTTCGACGACGGTCGAGGCGGGCTTCTCGGCGGACGGCGAGCTGCTGGCCATCCGATACGACGCCATCGAGGACGTCGGGGCGTACGTTCGCGCACCCGAGCCGGCCACGCTCTATCGCATGCACGGGTCGCTGTCCGGCGCGTACCGCGTGCGGCACGTGGCCGCGCGAAACCGGGTGGTGCTCACGAACACCCTCCCCAGCGGGCTGAACCGCGGCTTCGGCGGGCCGCAGCTCTACCTCGCGCTCGAACGGACGATGGCGATCGCGGCAGCGCGGCTCGGCCTCGACCAGGCCATCGTTGCCAGGCGCAACGTCGTGCCGGCGGAGGAGATGCCCTACCGCACGCCCTCCGGGGGCCTGTACGAATCGGGAGACTACTCCGCTTGCCTCGACGAGGCGCTTCGCCTCGCCGGCTGGGAGGCGCGCCGGGCGGAGGCGGCGGCAGCGCGGGCGGAGGGGCGCCTGGTCGGGGTCGGCCTGGCCTGCGTCGTCGAGCCGTCGATCTCGAACATGGGCTACATCACGCTCGCGCAGACGGCAGAGGATCGGGCGGGAACCGCACCGAAGTCCGGCAACAGCGAAGGCTGCCAGGTCGCGATCGACGCCGGTGGCGGGGTCACGGTGCGCATCTCGACGACACCGCAAGGCCAGGGTCACCGCACGGTCGTTGCACAGGTGGTGGCCGACGAGCTCGGTGTCGAGCCCGCGTCAATCCGCGTGCTGGCGGAGCTGGACACAGCGACCAGCCCCTGGACGGTCTCCTCCGGCAGTTACTCCTCGCGCTTCTCGGGCGCGGGCGTCGGCGCCGCCCAGGTTGCAGCGCGCCGGATACGCGAGAGGATCGAGGCGATCCGCCGGCATCTGGGCGACCCTGAGCTCCCGCTGCGCAGAGCCGCCGGTCTCGCCCACTGGAATCCCGAGTCACTGCCACCCGGTTCCGCCGGCGGGCTGACCGAGACCGCCTACTGGTCGGCGGCCAACCTCGACCCGCCGGATGCCGAGGATCGCGTCAACTCGTCTGCGGCGCACGGCTTCATCGCCGACGTCTGCGTCGTCGAGATCGAGCGCGAGACCGGAGCGGTGTCCGTGCTGGACTACGTGACTGTGCACGACGCGGGCGTGCTGCTCAACCCGTTGCTCGCGGACGGGCAGGTCCTTGGCGGGTTCGCGCACGGGGCAGCCGCCGCGCTCTTCGAGCGCCACATCGTGGACGAATGGGGCAACCCGCTCACGGCGAGCTACATGGACTACCTCGTCCCGACGGCGCCCGACCTCCCGCAGCTGCGCATCGCGCATCGCGAGAGCCGATCTCCGTTCAGCGCGCTCGGGGCCAAGGGGCTCGGCGAGGGGAACACGATGAGCGCACCCGCCGCGATCGCCAACGCGGTCGCCGACGCGCTCGGGCGAGACGACGTCGAGCTGCCGCTCACACCGCCCCGCGTCTGGGAGCTCCTGACGTGAAGCCGCCGCCGTTCCAGCTCGTCCTCGCGCGATCGGCAGGGGAGGCCGTCGCGGCACTGGCGGAGGCGGGTGACGACGCAAAGCCGATCGCAGGGGGACAGAGCCTGGTGCCGGCATTGAACATGAGGCTCCTCCGCCCAACCGTGCTCGTCGACATCACGCGCTGCGACCTGGACAAGATTCACGTCGACGGCGGCCAGACCGTGGTCGGCGCGACCGTCACGCAGAGCACGCTTCAGCGCTCGGTGCATGTGCCGCGGCTGGTGGCCGAAGCCCTTCCATACATCGGCCACGTGGCCACGCGTAACCGCGGAACGGTCGGCGGCTCGATCGCCCACGCCGACGCCGCCGCTGAGCTTTGCACGTGCCTCGTCGCCTGCGCCGGGACCGTACGGACCGACCGGCGCCGCATTCCCGCCGACGACTTCTTCCTGGCCCCGTTCACGACCGCACTCGAGCCCGGCGAGCTGATCCTCGCCACCGAGTGGCCACCCGATGACGGCAACGTCGCCTTCGAGGAGCTCGCGCTGCGCCGCGGCGACTTCGCGCTTGCGATGGTTGCCGTCGCCCGCGGCCGGGTCGTCGTCGGGTCGGTCGGGCCGGCCCCCTTCCGGCTCGGCGAGGTCGAGAAACTGATCGCCGGAGAGACGGTCACCGCCGGGCTGGCCGAGGAGGCCGGCCACCTGGCCACGACGCTCGTCGATCCGCCGGCTTCGATCCATGCCTCGGCGAGATACCTACGCGAGCTGACCGGGGTACTGGTTCGTCGCGCACTGGAGAGGGCCGCGTGAAGACCAGCCTTACTGTCAACGGTCGCCGGGTCGAAGAGGATGTCGAGCCCAGGCTCCTGCTCTCCGACTTCCTGCGCCACCGGCTGGGCCTCACCGGGACGCATGTCGGCTGCGAGCATGGTGTGTGCGGCGCCTGCACGGTGCTCGTCGCGGGCGTTTCCACGCGCTCGTGCCTGGTCTTCGCCGCACAGCTCGATGGCAACGACGTGCGCACCGTCGAAGACCTCGCGGACGGCGAGACGCTGAACCGGTTGCAGCTGGCCTTCCGGCGTCACCACGCGCTGCAATGCGGTTTCTGCACGCCGGGAATCCTGATGGCCGCGACCGAACTGCTCGCCAACGGGGCGCCGACCCGCGACGAGATCGTCGACCTCCTCTCCGGGCATCTCTGCCGTTGCACCGGCTACGCACCGATCGTGACCGCTATCGAGGACGCAGCAGCAGGATGAACCTCGCGCAGTCATTGCTCGCCGCGACGGAGAGGCACCCAGAGCTCGAGGCCCTGCCGGGAGTGCGCTACGACGCGTTCCTCGACACCGTGCGCCGCGTCGCCGGCGGACTCGGGTTGCGGCGCGGCGACCGCCTCGCCGTCGTCCTCGACAACCGCGCCGACACGGTGCTCCTGCTGTGGGCGGCATGGTGGTCCGGTGCGATCGCCGTGCCGCTGTCCTGGCGCGTGTCCGACGAGGAGCTCGCGTACTGTCGCACGGACTGCGGCGCATCCGTGGCCGTGACTGAGCGCGACCCCCTGCCTGACGGGGCTCCGCACCCGGGCGACCTCGATCTGCCCGCTTCGGAAATCGCCCTCGTGCTCTATACGAGCGGCACGACCGGGCGGCCGAAAGGCGTGCCGCGCTCGCACGCCGCCGACCGCGCCGGCGCATGGTCGCAGGCGTTGCAGCACGGCTACCGCTGGCGGGAACGCACGCTGGGGGTGATGCCCCTGTACCACACGATGGGGATCCACTCGCTGCTCGCGATGCACTTGGTCGGCGGCTGTTACGTGACCCAGCCACGCTGGGATGCAGCGGAGGCTCTGGCGCTGATCGAGCGCGAGCGCGTGACCTCGCTTTACCTCGCCCCGACGCTCTTCCACGACCTCGTGCACTATCCGCAGCTCGCGACCGCGGACGTCTCGTCCGTTCGCGCGCTCGGCTACGCGGGGGCGGCGATGCAGTCGACGCTCGTCGGGCGCTGCGCCGAGGTTTTCGAGCCCGACGTCTTCGTCAATCACTACGGCTCGACCGAGCTGTACACGTACGCGATCGGCCGCGACCAGAGGGGTAAGCCCGGATGCGCCGGCCGGCCGGCGGTGAACACCCGCCTGAAGATCCTCGAGAGCGGCGAGATCTGTGCGCACCTCTCGTCTGAAGAGGCATTCGCCGGATACTGGAACCGGCCCGACGCGGACGCCCGGGCAATCCGTGACGGCTGGTACCACACGGGCGACACCGGCCATCTCGACGACGAGGGCGATCTCTGGATCGACGGGCGGATCGACGACATGATCGTCTCCGGCGGAGAGAACATCCATCCGCTCGAGGTGGAGGACGTGCTCGCAGGCTGCCCTGGGGTGTCGGAGGTGGCGGTGATCGGGGTACCCGACGACCGGCTTGGCCAGCGGGTCGTGGCGGTGGTGGTCGGCGACGCGACCGCGGAGATGATGGACGCGCACTGCCTCTCCTCACCGCTGGCCCGCTTCAAGCGCCCGCGCGAGTACCGGTCGGCGCCGGAGCTGCCGAAGAGCGCTTCCGGCAAGATCCTGCGACGGGCACTCAGAGACGAAGGGAAGCGATGACCGAGTTCGACGGCTTTCGTGTCGCACGCGACGAGGCGAGCGGGGTGGCGACGATCACGCTCGACGTCCCGGGCAAGCTCAACCGCGTCTCGATGGACGCGCGCACGCAGCTCTGCGACGTCTTCGAGAACCTCGACGCCGACGAGGCTGTCAGGTTCGTCGTGATCGAAGGCGCCGGGGGGACGTTCACCGCGGGCGGGGACATCGCGGGCTTTCTCACCCGTTCGCCCTGGGTGGTCTCGCAGCTCGCCCGGAACGTGGCCGCGGCGGAGCGGTGCTCGAAACCCGTGATCGCGAAACTGACGGGGTACGTGTTCGGCGTCGGCCTCGAACTGGCGCTCGCATGTGACTTCCGGCTCGCCGCCGACGACGTGCAGCTCGGTTTGCCGGAGGTCACTATCGGGATGATCCCCGGCTCGGGCGGCACCCAGCGCATCGCCCGCATGATCGGGCTCGGCCGGGCCAAGGATCTGATCATGCGCGGCCGGCGTATCGGCGCGACAGAGGCTCTCGAGCTGGGTCTGGTGACGGAGGTGCACCAACCGGCGACGCTCGACGCGGCCGTCGCCTCGCTCGTGGGGGAGCTCGGCCACCTGTCGCCGCTCGCGCTGCGGATGGCCAAGCGCGTCCTGAACAGCGCGTACGATGCGCCGCTCCACGTCGGTCTCGAGCTGGAGGGTCTGGCCTACGGACTCCTGCAGCAGACCCACGATTTCCGCGAAGGTGTGGCCGCGTTCACCGAGAAGCGCCGGGCCGAATTCAGCGGCGAGTAGCGGGAGTCAGGCGCAGGGCCCGGTGCGCACCAGCGCCCCGACCGCGCGCGACACGTTGCCCGAAGTGTCTACGGCCCACACCGTGATCCGATAGCGGCGGCCGCAGCGGAGCCCGTCGACGAGGGCGGAGGTCTTCGCGAGCGACACCGTCCCTCGACGCGATACGGCGAGCCGGTACCCGGCGACACCGCGGTCGTCGGACGCGGGTGCGAAGCGCACGACAAGCGCCCGGCGACCGGAGCGCCGGACGACGAGCTTCGACGGTGCACTCGGTGGCCTGGTATCGGCCGCCGCACCCGGGGGAGCCGCCGGCGGCGATGCAGGCGGAGCCGGTGATGCAGGCGGTGGAGGGGGAGGTGGAGGGGGAGGTGGAGGCGCGGGCGGCGGCGGAGACGGAGGCGAGGGAGGCGAGGGAGCGGGTGGAGAGGGCGACGGAGGTGACGGCGCAGGCGGAGGCGAGGGTGGTGGCGGAGGAGGCGGAGGCGGAGGCGGTGGTGGAGGTGGCGGAGGTGGTGGAGGTGGAGGTGGTGGAGGTGGAGGTGGAGGCGGCGGGCTCCCGCCCACGCTCTGCGATCCGAAGTTCTGCGTCCAGTAGAGCGTGCCGCCGGTGGAGCGGGCGACCCCGATACCGATCGAGCGCCATGACGGGTTCTCGATGTTGGCCCGGTGGCCGGAGGAGTTGAGCCATCCGCTCATCACCGCGGACGGCGACGAGTACCCGTAGGCGATGTTCTCTCCCCAACCGCCGCCCGAGTAACCGCAGGCAGCCAGCCGCTGCCCCACACTGCGCGCGACAGGCGGTGCGGGGTCGTCGTGCGCCATGTAGCCGTACCCGGCCATGTGCATCGACTTCCACTGCGCCGAGGCGGTCAACGTCGAGCCGGCCTGCAGCTGTACGAGTCCCAGCCCGGCGCGATGCTGATTGACGAGCGTGAGCACTTGCGACGCGTAGCCGGCATCCAGCGTCCCCCACGATCCCTGGGGGCTGCAGTCACCGACGAGTGAAACGGCCCTGGCCGAACCGAGCGAGACAACCGCCGTAAGCGCAGCGACGGTGCCGACGACGGCGACCAGGCGTGGACGAAACGCCATACAGGGCCGGTCGGCCCCCTGCGCTTACCGTGCCATCCCTCGATCCAGGGTTCCGAGCTCCCAGGCGAGCCCTGCGGCGAGCACGGTCTCGTCCCGCGGGGCGACGAGCTGCATGTTCCCGATCGCGAGACCGGCCCAGCCGAGGAGGTTCACCCAGCGCGCGAAGGACGAGAGGGGCAGTCTCACCTCGAGCTCGTCCGCATCCTCCGGGGGCAGCTCGATCCCGATCACGGGGCACACGTAGAGATCGACATCGGGGACGAATGCCCGCCAGGCGCCGACCGCCTCACGGGCACGGGCGATGTCCGCGTCGGTCGCCTCGAGAGCGGCTGCGAGCTTGGGGGCGATCGTGTAGGCGTACTCGTCCGCGCGCAAGGGATACGTGGCAGCGTGCGCCTCGCGCGCCTCGGCCTGAAACAGCGGCCACGTGTTCGCCTCGGCACCCGGGACCGAAGTCCCGACCACGGTCGCCCCGAGCCGCTCGAGATCCTCCACCCACTGTTCGGCGAGATCGGAGCGCTCCGTCGGGCGGCCGTCACCGATCCCGGGCGCTTGGCGGAGCAGCCCGACACGCAAACCGGCGAGGGACGGCTCAGGCACGGGCGACTCGGCAAGCACGCTCCAAAGGAGCGCGCAATCGGCGACCGTCGTCGCCATCGGGCCCACAGTGTCGAGAGTCGGTGCCAGCGGGAAGACACCGTCGATCGGGATCCGGCCCGACTGCGGCTTGAGGCCGACGGTTCCGCAGCACGCCGAGGGCAATCTGATCGAGCCGCCAGTGTCGCTCCCGATACCGAGCTCGCAGAGCCCCGCGGCGAGCGCTGCCGCGTTTCCCGAGCTGGAACCGCCCGTGGTCTTTCCGGGCGCGGCCGGGTTGTGGACGATGCCGTACCAGGGATTGACACCCATCACGCTCCAGGCGAACTCCGGGAGGTTTGCCTTGCCGACGAGGTGGGCACCGGCTGCGAGCACGCGATCGACGACTGTGGCGTTCCGCTCCGGCACGTGGTCGGCGTAGATCCTGGACCCGTATGTCGTCCGGATCCCCGCCGTGTCGACGAGATCCTTGACGAGCAGCGTACGCCCGTCGAGCGTCCCGCCCCTCGTGCCGACAAGCGGCTCCTCGAAGCGGGTGATGAACGCGTTCAGATCACCGGGCACGACTGGATCAGCCAGTGCTGGGAATCAACGCCACGCACTCGACCTCGACCTTCGCCCCCGGGATCACGAGTGCGGAGATCTCCACGAGAGTCGAGGCCGGCCGGGTGTCGCCGAATACCTCCTGGCGCACGGGATTGATCCGCGCGCGATCACCGACATCCGTGAGGTAGACGACGACCTTCACGACATCGGCGAAGGTGCATCCTGCAGCCGCGAGGACGGCCCCCATGTTGTCGAACACGCACCGGGCCTGGGCGACCACATCGTCGCCGCCCACGAGCTCACGGTTTTCGTCGACGGGGACGATCCCGCTGACAAAGAGGAGCTCCCCGGCCTGAACCGCATCGGTGAAGTGGGAAATCGGCTCGGCCTGGCCGGCGACCCTGAACTCCCGGCGGATGCTCACGACCTCACGGCCTTCGCCGCCTCGCGGACCTCGGTCAGCGTCTGTCGCGGCGTCAGCACCTCCGGATCGACCTTGACATGGATCACCGCCGGCAACCCTGCCGCGAGCGAGCGCTCCAGCGCCGCCGGGAACGCCTCCGTCGAGTCCACGGTCTCACCGTGACCACCGTACGCCCGTGCGAGGGCCGCGAAGTCCGGGTTGCGAAGCTCCGTACCGCTCACCCTGCCAGGATAGTGGCGCTCCTGGTGCATGCGGATCGTCCCGTACATCCCGTTGTCGAGGACGACGACGATCACGGGCGCGTCGTGCTGAACGGCTGTCGCCAGCTCCTGGCCGGTCATCAGGAAGTCGCCGTCGCCGGCGAGGCAGACAACGGTGCGCTCGCGATGCAGGAGCTTGGCGCCGACCGCCGCTGGCACGCCGTAGCCCATCGAACCGCTGGTCGGCGCGAGCTGGGTGCCGTAGCGGCGGAACTCGTAGAACCGGTGCGCCCAGATCGTGAAGTTGCCGGCGCCGTTGCTGACGATCGCGCCTTCGGGAAGCGCCTCGCGCAGATGTCCCACGATCGCAGCCGGGTCGACCGCGCCCGGCATGGCGCGCCCCTGCAAGTTGTCGAGGTAATCGGCGCGCGCCGCCTGCGCCCACGCGTCGCGGGCCGAGCGCGGCAGCGGGTCGGTGGCTCCGAGCGCCTCCGCAAAGGCCGCACCTGATGAGACAACAGGCAGTGCCGGCTGGAAGACCCTTCCCAGCTCCTCACCTGCGGGCTGCACATGGATCAGCGTCTTGCCGGTCACGGGCGCCGAGAGGGCCGTGTACCCGTTCGTCTCGATGTCGCCGAGCCGGGCGCCGATCGCGAGCAGCACGTCGCATTCCTGCAAGCGTGCCGCCAGCCGCGGATCGGGTCCCAGACCGAGGTGCCCGACATATGCCTCGGATCTGTTGTCGACGTAGTCCTGGCAGCGCCAGCCGGCCGCCACAGGAACACCGCTTGCCGAGCACCACGCACCGAGCGCGCCGTGTGCCGCGTTCGTCCAGGGTTTCCCGCCGACGACAACGAGGGGCCGTTCGGCTCCGCCGAGCAGTGTCCGCGCCTCGTCCACGGCCGCCGGCGACGGATCGGCCTGCGCGGCCACGAACGGAAGTGCGTCGGTTACCCGCGACTCCTCGGCGAGCACGTCCTCCGGCAGCGCCAGTACCACCGGGCCGGGCCGCCCCGAGGTGGCTGTCACGAACGCGCGCTGCACAAGCTCCGGGATGCGCTCTGCGCTGTCGACCTCCGCCACCCACTTGGCCATCTCGCCGAAGGTGCGTCTGTAGTCGAGCTCCTGAAAGGCCTGCCGTTCCCGGTCGCCGCGTGCGATCTGCCCGATCAGGAGCAGGAGCGGCGTGCCGTCCTGAAAGGCCGTGTGCAAACCGCTCGAGGCGTGGGTCGCACCTGGGCCGCGCGTGACCAGGCACACCCCGGGATGCCCGGTGAGCTTCCCGACCGCCTCGGCCATGTTGGCCGCGCCGCCCTCGTGCCGGCAGCTGACGAAGCGGACCGGCGAGTCGATGAGCGCGTCGAGGACGGCGAGGTAGCTCTCACCCGGCACGCCGAAGGCGAGCTTCACGCCGTGCAGCGCGAGCTGGTCGACGAGGATGCGGCCCCCCGTACGAGTCACCGCTGCAGCGCGAGCGGATGATCGAAGAACAGGGTCGGCCGTTGCAGCTTCGGCCTGTCCTCGTCCGCGGGGTCGACGTAGCGAATCGTTCGCTTGCCCGCCCACTCGGCAGGCAGCACCATCACCCGGACGAACGCGGTCTCCTGGTGTGCCGAGGCAGCCGCGTACACGGGTTCGGACCCGGACTCGAACCAGGCGCCGCCCGGAGCGTAGAACGAGCTGTGCCCCCCGGCGCGGATCTCGAGCTCGCCCTGCAGGAGATAGCGGATACCGGGCCCCGGGTGGGTGTGCGTGTAGGCGATACCTCCTTTCGGGAAGTCGATGCGGTCGCACCGCACGATCCAGTCGGCGAACGGGTCGAGGTGCACCGCGCGGGAGAGCAGCGCCCCCTCCGCCTCCGCCTCGTCGTGGTCGACCTGCCAGACGAGTCCCGGCCCGTCGATCGAGGCGGCCCCGAACGAGGCTTCGTTCCGCGCCACGTCGTACACCACCCGGTTCCCGCCGACCGTCTCCACTCCCGTTTCGAACCCGTACAGCGACAGCCTCATCGGCCCGACTCTACGCGGTTCGCGCGCCCCTCTGACTCAGTGGAAGTACTGCCCGCCGTCGATGACCATCGTCTGCCCGGTGACGAAATCGGCCGCCGGCGTGCAGAGGAAGACGACGGCACCGGCAACGTCCTCCGGAACCTGGTCACGCTGGATCGTGCGGGCCGCCACCGAGGCTGCCTGCAGCTTCTCGATGACCTCGGGCTGACCGAGCACCCCGTCAGACATCGTGAACCCCGGCGCGACGCAGTTGACGTGGATCCCGTCCTTCCCAACCTCCCGGGCCAGCGCCCGGGTCAACGCCACGATCGCCCCTTTGCTCGTCACGTAGTGCAGGAGAAATGGCACGCCGCGAAAGGGTGTCCCCGACGAGATGTTGACGATCTTGCCACCGCCCTGCTTGCGCATCACCGGCACAGCGGCGCGGCACGTGAGGAACATGGAGGCGACGTTCACGTCCATCACACGTCGCCACTCCTCGAGCGGGATCTCTGTGAACGGGCGCATCGGAAGCGTGGCGTACAGCCCTGCGTTGTTGACGAGGATGTCGAGGCGGCCGCACGTCTCGAGCGTCTCCGCGACGAGGCGCTCGACAGCGTCCTCGTCAGCGACATCTGCCGTGATGCCGACGCCGCCCGCATACGCTGCAGCGGCCTTCTCGGCACCGCGCAGGTCGGCGATCACGACGCGTGCGCCCTCGGCCGCCAGTCCTTCGGCGATCGCGCGGCCGATTCCCTGGCTCCCGCCTGTGATCACCGCAACCTTGCCCTCGAGCCGTCCGTTCACCGGTCCACCCCTCCCAGCGCCCAGTACTTGAGCTCCGTCCAATCGTCGAGGCCGTAGCTCGACCCCTCCCGGCCGATGCCGGACTCCTTGACGCCGCCGAACGGCGCCACCTCCGTCGAGACGAGCCCAGTGTTGACTCCGAGGATCCCGACCTCGAGCGCCTCGCCGACCCGCCACACGCGGCCGAGGTCTCGGGTAAAGACGTACGCGGCGAGTCCGTACGGGGTCGCGTTGGCTGCCTCGACGGCTTCCCGTTCTTCGGAAAAGCGCGCGATCGCGGCCACCGGCCCGAACGTCTCCTCACAGGAGATCGCCATGGCAGGGTCGGCGCCGGTGAGGATCGTCGGCTGGAAGAACTGCCCGCCGAGCCTCGAGCCTCCGGCGGCGAGCTCGGCACCCCGCTCGACTGCGTCTGCGACATGGCTCTCGACCTTTGTCACGCCTGCCTCGTCGATCAGGGGCCCGATGTCCACGCCGTCGGTGAAGCCGTCCGCTACCGAGAGCTTGGAAACGAGGTCGACGAGACGCTCGAGGAAGCCGTCGTAGATCCGCTCCTGCACGAGAATCCGGTTCGCCGAGATGCACGTCTGCCCGGAGTTCCGGAACTTGCACTGGCGCAGGCCCGTCATCACCTCGTCGAGGTCGGCGTCGTCGAAGACGAGCAACGGCGCGTTGCCGCCGAGCTCGAGCGAGATCTTCTTCAGCTGCCCCGAGCACTGCCGCATGAGGAGCTTCCCGACCTCCGTCGAGCCCGTGAACCCGACCTTGCGCACCGCCGGGTTCGACGTCAACTCGCCGCCGATCAGCGGTGCGTCGCCGGCGTCGCCGGTGACGACCGAGAAGACCCCTGGCGGAAGGCCGGCCTCCTCTGCGAGCGCCGCGATCGCCAGCGCCGAGAGCGGGGTCTGTTCGGCCGGCTTCAGCACCATCGTGCACCCGGCAGCAAGCGCGGGCGCAGACTTGCGGGTGACCATGGCTGAAGGAAAGTTCCACGGAGTGATGCCCGCCGTCACCCCGACCGCCTCTCGCGTGACGAGGATTCGCTTCTCGGGCCACGGGCTCGGAATCACCCGACCGTCGAGGCGCTTCGCCTCTTCCGCGAACCACTCGTAGAACGACGCGGCGTACGCGATCTCGAGCCGGGCCTCCGCCAGCGGTTTACCCTGTTCACGGACGAGCAGGATGGCCAGTTCCTCCTGATGCTCCAGCATCAGGTCGGCGAGGCGGCGCAACACCATTGCTCGTGACTTCGCCGGCTGGTTGCGCCACGCCGGCAGTGCCTCTCGCGCGGCGGCAATCGCGCGTCGGGTCTCGGCCGCCCCGAGCCGTGGGACCGTACCGATCACTGCGCCGGTCGCGGGATCAACGACGTCGAACGCCCGACCGTCGTCCGCCTCGACCCAGGCTCCGGCGACGTACGCCTGATTCCGCTGCAGCCGGCCCGGCTCGACCACGGTCATCCTCGGCACGATAGCCGCCTCTCCCTGGCGGCCGAGTCTGGGCGCTGCGATACTCCCCAGGCCCGGCGCCGCCGTCGCTGGTCGCGTCCCTGATGGCGGGGAGGGGCGAGTGTCCGACCCACGAGGCAGTCCACACATATGTCCACCGCACCCGAGAGCTGGAACGTCCCCGAGGACTTCAACTTCACCCGCGACGTCGTCGAGGCGCTCGCCGGTGATTCCTCGCGTCGCGCGCTGACCTACGTTCAGGGCGACGGAGTGATCGAGCGCTTCACGTTCGCACAGATAGCGACCTCGGCGGCGCAGTGGCTCGCCTTGCTGGGCGCACACGGGGCACTACCGGGTGACCGCGTGCTGATCGCGCTCGGCAAGGAGCCCGCGTGGCTCCACGTGATGCTGGCCTGCCTCAAGGGCGGTCTGATCGCCGTGCCTTGCTCGGATCATCTGGAAGCGTCGGCACTGGAGGCGCGAGCGGCGCATTCCGGCGCGCGACTGGCGGTGGTCGGTTCCCGCAGCGCCGAGACGATCAAGGCAATCGACCCGAGAGTCTTGGGGGGCGACGCGATCGTCCACGCCGATCGAGTTCTGAGCGAGCTCGCCGGGCTTCCGGCGACCGCCCCGACGGTTGCGAGCACGGCCTCCTCGCCCGCGCTCGTCCTTTACACCTCTGGCACGACCGGGCGGCCGCGCGGAGTGACGCATGCGCACGCCTACACCTTCGCCCAGCGCGTCCAGGCTGCGCACTGGCTCGACGCTCAACCAGGGGATCTCGTGTGGTGCACGGCGGGCACAGGCTGGGCGAAGGGCATCTGGAACGTGCTCTTGGGCCCCTGGTCACGAGGTGCGGAGATCGTCTTGCACAACGCCGGCTTCGACCCCACCGAGCGCCTCGACCTGATCGACCGGGTCGGCGTGTCCATCCTCTGCCAGTCGCCGACGGAGTACCGCGTGCTGGCTGACGTCGAGGATCTCTCCTTTCGAAGCCTCTCGCGACTGCGCCATGCGGTGTCGACGGGCGAGCCGCTGCCTCCCCACGTGGTCGAGAAATGGCGCAACGCGTTCGGCGTCACGATCCACTCCGGCTACGGCCAGACGGAGACATCCCTGCTCCTCGCCACGCGGCGGCAGGCCGCCGGTGGCCGCGGTGCGCTCGGCTTCCCGGCACAGGGTCACGAGATCGCTGTGCTGGACGACCACGCGCGGCCACTGCCCGCGGGCGTGGAGGGGGATCTTGCGGTCAACGGGCACCCGCCGACCCTCTTCCTCGGCTACTGGAACGACGAGCCCGCGACGGCCGCGGCCCGGCGTAACGGCTGGTACATCACGGGCGACCGGGCGGTGCAGGAGCCCGACGGGTCGTATCGTTTCGTGGGCCGCGACGAGGAGATGTTCGAGACGGGCGGAGTGCGGGTCAGCTCGTTCGACATCGAGGCTGCGCTGCTCTCGCACCCTGCGGTCGCGGACGCCGCAGTCACGAGCAAGCCTCGCTCGGATCTCGGCTTGATCGTGAAGGCCTTCGTCGTCCTGGCGGAGGGCCACGAGCCGGACGAGAGCGTCGCCGTCTCACTCGCAGGACATGTGCGCCAGGCGCGGGGGCCGGAGCGATATCCGCGGGAGCTCGAGTTCGTGGAGGTGCTGCCCAAGACCTGGAGCGGCAAGATCGACCGTGCGGCACTCCCCGCGCTCGAAGATGCCGCAGCCGGACACGTGTTCGAGGAGCCTCCATCCACGACGGGCGCCGAGCAGGTCTCGCGCGAATTGCTCGAGACCGAGCAGGCGCGGGTGGAAGCCGGGCGCGAGCAGGCCGAGGTGGCCGCGCGGCGAGAAGCCGAGGAGGAGGCGACGCGTCGGCACGCCGAGGTGGAGGAACGTCGACGCGCCGAGGACGAAGAGCGCCGGCGAACGCAAGCGGAAGCTGAGAAGGCCCGCGCCGAGGAAGAGCGGCTGCGAGTCGCCGCGGAGGAGCGGCAGCGAGCGGAAGCGGAGGAGCTGCGTGCCGAAGCGGACCGACGCCAAGCGGAAGTGGCGGAGCGTCAGCGGGTCGAAGCTGAGGCGTCGAGGCTCCGCGCCGAGGAAGAAGAACGACTCCGCGCCGAAGCCGAAGCCGAAGCCGACAGACTCCGCGCCGAGGAAGAAGAACGGGCCCGCGCCGACGCCGAAGCCGACAGACTCCGCGCCGAGGAAGAAGAACGGGCCCGCGCCGAAGCCGAAGCCGACAGACTCCGCGCGGAGGAAGATGCGAGGCGCGCCGCCGCCGAGGAGGCCCGCCGGGCGCAGGAGGAGCAGGCGCGGATGGAAGCCGACCGCCGCCGCGCCGAGGAGGAGGATCGGCTACAGGCGGAGCTGGAGGCCGAGAATCGGCGCCGAGCGGAGGCCGAGGCTCGCCGCCTCGCAGCGGAGGAGGAGCAGCGCCGGGCTGCGGCGGACGAGGCACGCGAACGAGCCGCCGAGGAGGCTCGCCGGGTCGCGGCGGAGGAGGCGCAGCTTCGAACGAACGCGGAGAAGCGCCGGGCCGAGGAAGACGCCGCCCGTACCGCGGCCGAGCTCGAGGCGCGACTCCGTGACGAGGTCGAGGCACGGCGAAGAGCGCTGGAGACGGCGGCCTTCCCCGACGCCCCCGACGACGTGCGTCGCCGGGCTGCCGAGGAGGCCCGGCGGGCAGAGATGATCCGGGCCCGCGCCACGGAGGAGGCACGCCTGGCGGCGGAGCGGGTTCGCGCGCTCGCAGAGCGCCCCCTCGACAGACCTATGCCCGCCGGAACGCCGCGAGTGCCGGTGCCGGCAGCGGAGCAACCCGCGGAAGCGGAGACCGAGGAACCGCCGCCACCTGAATCGTCTGATGGATCGCTGATCTCGCGTCTTCAGGCCTACGGCATCCGCAAGCACGACGCCCCGGGGGACGACCCGGCGGACTGACCGACCTGCGTCGCGGAGTCTCAGCGATCAGCACGCGGGAACGCAGCCCAGCCCGCGAAGACGGCGCGGTCACCCAGCTCCTCCTCGATGCGCAGCAGCTGGTTGTACTTTGCGACGCGATCCGAGCGCGAAGGGGCACCCGTCTTGATCTGTCCGGCATTCGTCGCGACCGCCAGATCGGCGATGGTTGCGTCCTCCGTTTCCCCGGAGCGGTGGGAGATGATGGCCGTGTAGCCGGCGCGGTGTGCCATCTCGATCGCGTCCAGAGTCTCGGTGAGCGTTCCGATCTGGTTGACCTTGACCAGGATCGAGTTGCCGACGCCCTCGGCGATGCCGCGGCGGAGGAAATCGACGTTCGTCACGAAGAGGTCGTCGCCGACGAGCTGCAGCCGCCCGCCCAGCCGCTCGGTCAGCGTCCTCCAGTTGCTCCAGTCGTTCTCGCCGAGGCCATCCTCGACCGAGAGCAGCGGGAACCGGTCGCTGAGCTCTGCGTAGAGATCGATCATCCCGGCCGGCGTGAGCACGTCGCCTCCTGCCCGTTCAAGCACGTAGGTCCCGTCCCGGACAAGCTCGCTGGCAGCGACGTCGAGCGCGATGCCGACCTTCTCGCGGTGCCCGGCGCGGTCGGCAGCGTCGAGCACGGCCTCGATCGTGTCGGCGACCGTACCCAGGTCGGGGGCGAACCCGCCCTCGTCCCCGACGCTCGTGACCAGGCCGCGCTCCTTGAGCAGCGTTTTCAGGTGGTGGAAGGTCTCCGCGCCGATCCGCAGCGCTTCGGAGAAGGTGGCCGCACCTGCGGGCACGAGCATGAACTCCTGGAAGTCGAGCGCGTTTGTGGCGTGTGCGCCGCCGTTGACGACGTTCATGAGGGGTACCGGCAGCACGTGTCCGTTGGTGCCACCGACCCAACGGTAGAGGGGAACACCGGCGTCGTCGGCCGCGGCCCTGGCAGCGGCCAGGGAGGCGCCGAGGATGGCGTTGGCACCCAGCCGGCTTTTGGTCGGCGTCCCGTCGAGCGCGATCATCACCGCATCGATCTCGCGCTGCTCTCGCACGTCGAGCCCGAGCAGCGCGTCGGCGATCTCGTCGTTGACGTTGCCGACCGCCTTCGTCACTCCCTTGCCGAGCCATGCCGTCCCCCCGTCGCGAAGCTCGACCGCCTCATGCTCGCCGGTGGAGGCACCGGAGGGAACGGCGGCGATGCCGAGCGCCCCGCTCTCGAGCCCGATCTCCACCTCGACGGTCGGATTGCCACGCGAGTCGAGGATCTGGCGCCCGTGAACGTGAACGATCGTCGTCACAGCGCCACCCTACGTGAGGGCCAAGCCTTCACGGCGCGGGTTCCCGCCGTCCCGAGCCGACCGCTTTCACCCGCTCGTAGTACCGCTCCTGCCCGTCCAGCGGAAGCGTCCGCCACTCTGCACCCTCGGTGGCGGCGAGCGCTTCCGCCCGCTCGACCCGATCGACGAACTTCGCGCTCGTCGCCCGAAGCGCGAGCTCGGGATCCACGTTGAGGGCGCGGGCGACGTTCACGACCGTGAACAGCAGATCACCCACCTCGGCGAACACGCCCGGGTCGGCCTCGCACTCGGGGGCAACCGTCCCGGCGCGCGCGATCGCCTCGCGCAGCTCGCGGTGCTCCTCGTCGATCTTGGCGAGCGGCCCGCTCAGATCGGGCCAGTCGTACCCGACTGCGGCAGCGCGACGTTGCACCTTGCGTGCGTGAAGCAGAGCCGGCAGCGACGCCGGGACGTCGTGGAAGATGCCGTCGCGGCCCTCCTGCTCGCGCTTGATCTGCTCCCAGCGTTCCCGTACCCGCCCGGCTGTGTCCGCGATCGAGTCCCCGAACACATGCGGGTGCCGGCGGACGAGCTTGTCGTGCAGGCCGCGGATGATCCCGTCGAGATCACCGTCGCCCTGTTCCTCGAGCAGCAGGGCTAGGAACACCACCTGGAACAGCAGGTCGCCGAGCTCGTCGGCGAGCTTTTCGGGTTGGCCGCCGAGCGCGGCGTCAGCGACCTCGTACGCCTCCTCGATCGTGTGGGGCACGATCGTGCGCACCGTCTGCTCGCGGTCCCACGGGCATTCCGCGCGCAGGCGCCGCGTGAGGTCGCGCAGAGCCTCGAACGGCCCCTGCTCGGACACCGCTCAGCCCGTGGTGTCGGAGCTGTCGCCCGTCGAGGGAGGCTCGAAGCCGGTTGCGTACGCGACCTTACCCTCGTATTTCGCGCGGATGTCTGCGGCCCACTTCGAGACAGCGTCGTTCTTCTTGGTTTCGAGCAGCTGGCTCTTGATCGCGGCCTTGACGCTCTCGAACGACTGCGTCGTCTTCGGCTTGACCGCCGCGAGCGGCTCGATCAGGTGGTACCCGAACTCGGTCTTCACAGGCTGTGAGAGCTCGTTGGTGTCGAGCGTGAAGGATGCCTTGTCGAAAGCGGGGACGGTCTGCCCGCGCGTGAACTCGTACTTGCCGCCGTTGTCCTTGGAGCCGGGGTCCTGGGAGTACTTCTTCGCGAGCGCCGCAAAATCCCCGCCGGCGACAAGCTGTGCCCGGACATCCTCGGCCTGGGCAAGCGACTTGGGGTAGTCGACGCCGCCGTTCTTGTCCTTGACCGCGAGCAGGATGTGGCGGACCGAGCGCGACTCGTCCTTCTCGTACTGGGACTTGTTGTCGTCGTAGTACTGGCGAATGTCCGCAGCCGAGACGGTGATGCCCTTGGTGGCATCCTCCGTCAGCTTCGTTGCAAGCACACGCGCTCGGATGTCGGAACGGAGCTCGGCGATGGTGGTGTCCTGTTTGGCCAGCGCCTCCTCCAGCTTCTTCTGGTTCCCGTCGAAGAACTGCTTGCGGACGCGCTCCAGCTCCTTGTCGATGTCGGCCTCGGTGATGGCAAGACCCAGCGCCTTCGCCTCCTGGCGGTACTGCTCCTGCTGCACGAGGAAGGTGACCGCCTGGGCCTGCAGGGCCTGGTACTCCGCCGTCCCGGCCTTCGGGAAGTCGCGCTTCTGCGACTCGTAGCTCGAGCGGGTGCGATCGATGAGACGGTCGAGCTCGGCGCGCGGGATGCTCGTGCCGTCGACGACGGCGACCGCCCCGTCGGGGACGGAACTCGAGCCCCCGCCGCATCCGGCAGCGAACGCTGCGACGGCCAGTACGGCGGCGAGCGCGGTGAGCAGACGACGTGGTCGGGTCATGGTGTGGTTGTAGCTCACGCGACGTTGCGGCGGTGTTGTCCCTCGGGTTCCGATCAGGCGCCGCGCCGGAGGGCAACGATAGCATCGGCGATGGTCGTCACCGAGGCCAGCGTGTCCGTGCGCAGGGAAATCTCGCGGGTGGTGGCGCTGTAGACGGCGGTCTCGACCTGCCGGCGGAGCGACCGCAGGTCGTCACCTGAGAGCGGAACCGGCCCGATTGCGAGACGTCCCGCGCGGAACACGACGTAGTCGGCACCGAGTAGTGCCAGCTGCAGCTTCGCATCCTGAATCGTGAACAGACTTTCGACTGGCTCGGGCAGCGGGCCGTAGCGATCCTCGGTGGCGGCGCGCAACTCACGCAGCTCGTCATCCGTCTCGACGAGAGCGAGCCGGCGGTGGAGATCGATCTTGAGGGCCTCGGAACCGATGTACGTGGCCGGGATGAAGGCGTCGACCCGCACGTCGACCCGGATCGGCCGGGCGACGGCGCGGGCTTGACCCGCGAGCTCGGCGACGGCGTCGTTGAGCATCTCCACGTACAGCTCGAAGCCGAGTGCGGCAACGTGCCCTGATTGCTCCGCTCCCAGCAGGTCGCCGGCGCCGCGAATCTCGAGGTCGCGCATCGCGATCTGGAACCCCGCGCCAAGCTCGGTGTGATCGGCCAGCGTCGCGAGCCTCGCACGCGCCTCGACGCTGAGCTCCTGGGCGTCGGGGTAGAGGAGGTACGCGTAGGCGGTCGCGTCGGATCGTCCGACGCGACCGCGGATCTGGTACAGCTGCGCCAGCCCCAGCATGTCCGCACGCTCCACGATCAGTGTGTTGGCCTGCGGAATGTCGAGACCCGACTCGATGATGGTGGTCGAGACGAGCACGTCTGCATCGCCGGCGAGGAACGTGTGCATGCGCTCCTCCAGCTCCCGCTCCGGCATCTGACCGTGGGCCACGAGAAAGCGAAGGCCCGGGCACAATTGCCTGAGCTTGTCCGCGGCCTCGTCGATCGTGTCCACCCTGTTGTGGAGGTAGAACGACTGCCCTTCGCGGAGGTGCTCCCGCTCGAGTGCGGCCTTGATCAGATCCTCGTCGTACTCGCCGACCGTGGTGCGGATCGGCACGCGCCCCTCGGGTGGTGTCTCGATGATCGAGATGTCGCGGAGCCCGGAGAGCGACATATGGAGAGTTCGCGGTATCGGCGTGGCGCTGAGGGCGAGAACGTCGACCTCGAGCCGGAGAGCACGGAGCAGCTCCTTCTGCGCCACCCCGAAACGCTGCTCCTCGTCGACGACAACGAGGCCGAGCTCCTTGGGGATGACGTCGCGCGAGAGGATGCGATGGGTGCCGACGAGGACTTCGACCTTGCCCGCCGTGAACTCCGCCAGCACCCGCTTGACCTCGGCCGGCCGGCGGAAGCGGGAGACCATCTCCACGCGCACGGGAAAGTCGCGGTAGCGCCCGCGGAACGTGTTCCAGTGTTGCTCCGCAAGGATCGTGGTCGGGCAGAGGACGAGCACCTGCTTGCCGTTGACGACCACCGCGAACGCTGCTCGCACCGCGACCTCGGTCTTGCCGAACCCGACGTCGCCGCAGACGAGACGGTCCATCGGGCGGCCGGATTCGAGATCCTCCATCACCGCCTCGATCGCGCGGGCCTGGTCGTCGGTCTCGCGGTACGGGAAGGAGGCTTCGAGCTGCTCGATCCACTCGTTCCCGAGCTCATAGGTCGTGCCGGCGGCCCGCTGCCGCTCGGCGTACAGCCGTAGAAGGTCGCCGGCGAGCTCGCGGACGGAGGCGCGGGCACGAGCTTTGAGGTTCTGCCAGGCCTTGCCGCCGAGCTTCGAGAGTTGCGGCGCCTTGGCGTCGGCGCCGATGTACCGGGAGAGCTTCCCGATCTGCTCGTGCGGGACGTACAGTCGATCCTCGCCACGGAAGGCGAGCAGCAGGTAGTCCCGGGTGACGCCCGCCACAGCCTTGGTCTCGAAACCGAGGAGCTTGCCGACGCCCTGGTCCTCGTGGACGACGTGGTCGCCGAGGCGGAGATCGGCGAAGGAGGCGAGGGCCCGGCCGAGGCGCGCGTCCGCGCGCGGCGGCTTCTTGCGGAAAACGTGCGTATCGGGCAGGAGCGCGACGCCGAGCTCTCGCGAGACGAAGCCGCGCCGAACGGGTGAGACGACGAACGACACGCCTGGGGCCTGCCGGAACGCGGCACTGGGCTCGGAGATCTCCACCGAAACCTTGCGCAGGAGCGCCTGCTGGCGCAACGCCTCCCCCCGGTGGTTGAACGCCACGACGACGCGGAGCCCGGCTTTGACGAAGGCTGCGAGCTCGTTCTCGGCTTCGGCCAGGCCGCGGGCGACGAGCGCCGGCCGCTGCCCTTCGAACACGAACGGCTGCCCGCGCGGGAACGCGTCGAGCTCGATGGCGCCGTCCGTGGTGAGTGAGGGCAGGCCCCGCTCGTCGAGCGTCGCTTGGATCTCGTCGGCGCGCCAGACGACGTCCGGCGCGTGCGTGGTGAGGGGTACGAGGTCGGCCGGTGCGCGCGGGTGGCCATCGCCGGCGACCTGCTCCAGGTCACGGTGGCCGAGGGCGCGCTCGCCGGCCGGATAGACGACCGTCTCTGAAAGCTGCGCCAGAGCTCGCTGCGTGAACGGCGAGAAGACGCGGAGCTGCTCGATCTCGTCGCCGAAGAACTCGACACGCACCGGCTCGCGCCCCGTGGCCGGAAAGACGTCGACGAGCCCACCGCGCACAGCGAACTGCCCCCGCTCCTCGACCCGGTCGACGCGCTCGTAGCCGGCGAGCGCGAGGCCGTCGACGACTTCCTCGACTCCCTGCTCGGCACCGACCCGCAGCTCGACGGGTCGTGGGCGCTCAGCTTCCGGTGGCAGGCCCTCGGACAGCGCGACGGCCGACGCGCACACGACGCCACCTGCGCGCAGCCGGTCGAGGGCACGGTACCTCTCGCCGACGAGGTGCGGCGGCGGCTCGAGCCCGGAGGCGTAGCTCACGCCGCGGCTCGGCAGCATCGCGACCGCGTCCGGGCCGAGAAACCACGACACGCCCTCTGCCGCGTCGCGCGCATCCGCATCCTCCGGAAAGACCACGAGCAGCGATCCGCGGCGCTCGCGCGCAAGACCGGCGAGGATCAGCGGAAGCAGCGGCTCGGATACGCGCGCCCGGGCCGGAAGAGCCTGCTCGAATGCGGCATAGCGCTCGCTCCGAACGAAGTGATCGAGTATGCCCTCGAGCATCAGGAACGGGCGAGCCGGCTGCGCCGCGGGACAGCTCTACGCACCCTCATCCGGACGCCGCATCTCCGCCGGTCGATCGCTCCATTCTCGCCGTCTCCTTTTTCCGAACGTGTTGCCCTGAGAGTCGACAGACCTGGACCACCACGGCAGCCCGGGGAGGCCCCGGGGGAGCATCATGCTACCGACAGGCCCCGTGCGTCCGACCCCTTGGACAGGCCCTCGTCTTCCGGTCACAATCCGTGTGTGGCGGACGAATCCCACC
>JBJXGY010000073.1:0-3565 GCA_046160185.1 Gaiella sp.
TCCCCGGGGTGGTCGAGGTCGCTGCCCACGGCGACACGAAGGCGACTGTCGTCACCGCACAGGGATTCCGCATCGACCTTCGCGTCGTGCCGCCCGAGTGCTTCGGCAACCTGCTCCAGCATTTCACGGGGTCGAAGGACCACAACATCGCTCTCCGCGAGGAGGCGCAGCGCCGCGGGCTCTCGATCTCGGAGTACGGGGTGTCGGTCGTCGAGAGCGGCGAGATCCACTCGTTCACGACCGAGGAGGAGCTGTACGCCTTTCTCGGCTATGCCTTCATCCCGCCGGAGCTGCGCGAGAACGGCGGCGAGCTGCAGGCGGCTCGTGACGGCAGCCTGCCGTCGCTCGTCGAGCTCGGCGATCTCCGAGGTGAGCTGCACTGCCACAGCACCTGGTCGTCGGACGGCAAGAACACGATCGAGGAGATGGCGCTCGCCGCCAGGGCTCGCGGGTACGAGTACCTTGCGATCACCGACCATTCGCACTATCTCCGGGACGGCCGGATCGAGTTGCAGTGGGCGGAGATCGAGGGGCTCGACGCGCGCCTGGAAGGGATCCGCATCCTGCGGGGCGTCGAGGCGAACATCACCGTGCGGGGAACCGTCGACCTCCCGGACGAGATTCTCGGCGAGCTCGACTGGGTGGTCGCATCGCTGCACACGAGCTTCGACAAGAGCCCGACCGAGCGGGTGCTGGCCGCCATCGACAACCCTCACGTGGACTGCATCGGTCATCTCACCGGCCGCAGGCTCTCGAGGTCGTCCCGCCTCGAGGGTGCGCCGCTCGATGTGGAGGCGGTCATCGCGCGCGCGCTCGAGACCGGGACGGCGCTCGAGATCAACAGCCAGCCCGATCGTCTCGATCTCCGCGACTACCACGCCCGGCTCGCGGGCGAGGCAGGCGTGCTCGTGCCGGTCACCACGGACGCCCACTCCGTCGGGGCGCTGTCCTGCGCCGAGCTCGGGATCGGCGTCGCCCGGAGAGCCTGGCTCGAACCGGGGAACGTGCTGAACACGCGGCCCCTGGCGCAGCTCGGGCTCGAAGGGTGAGATCCAGGACTGGCCCTGCCTTCAGCGAACACGGACGTATGCGGGCGCGCCTGGTAGCGATCGGTCTCGTCGCGGGTGTGTTCAGCGCCCTCTTCGGCGTCGGCGGCGGCATCCTGATCGTGCCGCTGCTGCTGTTGCTCACCCGGACGACAGCCCATCGCGCGACGGCGACCTCGATCGGCGCCATCGCGATCACGGCAGTCGCCGGGGTCGTGCTGTACGGAATCCACGGGGACGTGCGATTCGAGTACGCCGCGCTTGTGGGCGTGCCCGCCATCGGCGGCGCCTTCGTCGGCAGCGGGCTCAAGCGCCGCCTCTCGGGACGCGGGCTTTCGCTGCTGTTCGCCGCCCTCGTGCTCGCGATCGGTGTCTGGCTGATCTCCACATGAGACGCCCTGCCCGCAGATCCGGCCGCTCCCGAAGAACGCACCGCGGTGGGTGGCCGCGAGCATGAGCCCGGCGACGATCGCACTCGCCCTGCTGCTGGGCTTCGCGGCCGGGGTGCTCGCCGGCCTGTTCGGCGTGGGAGGCGGGATTCTCTTCGTGCCCACGCTCGTCGGCCTCGGCCTCGGCCAGGTCGAGGCCTCGGCGACGTCGCTGCTCGCGATCGTGCCCACGGCGGCGATGGCGATCGCACGCGAGCATCGGGCCGGCACGCTCGACGTGCGGTCGTCGCTGTTCGTCGGCGCGGCGTCGGTTGCCGGCGTCACTGCCGGTGTCCAGATCGCCCAGAACATCCCCGAGGATCTGCTCCGCAGGCTGTTCGGCGCGCTGCTGCTTCTGGTCGCGGCCCAGTTGGCGTGGCGGGGGCGGCGGCGCCCGACGCTACCCTGAGTCGATGCCACGCCGGAGCTTCCTTGCCCTGCTCGCCTCTGCCGTCGTCGTGACGGTGGTCGCCGCTGCCAGCGGTACGGGCGTTGCGCAACCGGCGAAGAAGAAGCCGAAAGCGGTTGCCCGTGCGCAGGCCCAGGTGCTGACGATCACGCAGCCGGGGCTCGAGGGGGCAGCCACCACCTTGCTGGTGGCGCCGCCGACGGCGGAGGTTTCGGGTCCGTTCAGCTTCCCCGACGACGGCAGCGTGCTCCAGGTGACGGTCTCGGATGCGAAGGCGCAGGCCCAGGCGGGGACGACCGCCGGCGCGGAGGCCACGGTGGAGCTGCGGGACGTAACGCTCTTCGCCGGGGAGATCACGATCGAGACGGTCGTCTCGCGCTCCATTGCCGCGTCCGGTCGCGCGGGCTCGAGCGCGAGCACCGAGGGCTCGACTGTGCTGGGGTTGACGGTGCTCGGGACTCCGATACCCGAGGTGACCCCCGGCCAGGTGGTCCAGGTGGGCGACTGGGGCGAGCTGACCCTGCTCGCAGGCCGGGCGGGAAGCCCGCCGAAGGCAGGCGCCGGGGCAGGCAGCGGCGGTACGGGAACGAGCCCCACACCGGGAGGCGCGGGGAGCGCCGGCGGTACGGGTACCAGTCCGCAGCAAGTGCTTCCCGAGGCGGCCATGACTGCGTTTCGCCTCGTGATCACCGCGGCACACGGTGGCGTTCCCCCCGGCACCGAGGTCGTGCTCGGGATCACGAGCTCGAAGGCGGTGGCGGAAGTGCTGTCGCCCGCGCGTCCCCCCAAGGGCGCGGAGCCGCCAGACAAGCCGCAGACCAAGCCGCCGCCCAAGCCGCGGAACGGGCCCGGGCTCGATCCGGGCACCACCATCCCCGGCGCGCCGCGCGAGCTGTTCCAACCGGCCCCCGAGATCACCGCCCAGCTCTCGCAGGGCGGGTACGTGTTCCCCGTGTACGGGCCCGCCTCGTTCGGTGACACGTTCGGCGCACCTCGCGCCGACGTGTCGGGCGGCTGGCATCACGGCGAGGACATCGTCGGACCGCTCGGTACCCCGCTGGTGGCGGTCGCGGACGGGACGGTGTTCTCGGTGGGGTACAACCAGATCGGAGGCTGGCGCCTCTGGCTGCGCGACCTCCGCGGCAACGAGTTCTACTACGCGCATCTCTCCGCGTATTCGCCGCTCGCGGTGGACGGGACGAAGGTGAAGGCGGGCGACGTGCTCGGGTTCATGGGTGACTCCGGCGACGCCAAAGGGGGTGTCGTCCACCTGCATTTCGAGATCCACCCGGTGGAGCTGCTCTCACTCGGGTACGACGGCGTGGTGGCGCCCTACCCGTTTCTGATCGCCTGGCGCCGTGCCGAGGACGTGTCGTTCTCCGCGGGCCGCCGCTACGCGCTGGGTGAGGCCGGCGCCCCCGGGGCCGCACCTCCGGCCGGCGCGATCCTGCTCGAGCTGGCCGACATCTCGACCACGAGCGGACTCGTCCCCGGCGCGCTTCAGGAGGCCGTCGTCCCGCGACCCCCCGACGTCGACCGGATCGTCCTGCGCACTGGGTGACGGGCGCCCTGCGCGGGCGCCCGTCACCACGTGCCTCGTCTCAGTCGTTGGCGCCGTTGGTGGCGGCGCCCGCGCCCACGGGCTCGGGCGCGCGCTCGAGATCCTCGAGCGGCTGGAGGTC
>JBJXGY010000074.1:0-3289 GCA_046160185.1 Gaiella sp.
GTTCGGCAAGCCGTGCGCCCCTGCCCGGTTCCGCGGCCCCATAGAACCCGGTCGTGTCATGGCGCTCCGCCCCGCCGAGGAGCATCCCGGACTGACCCACCCAGGGCAGCGACGCGAACTTGTCCACGGTGGCGATCACGAACGCCGGCAACCGCCGGTAGATCGGTTCGTCGACGGCGACGATCGGCAGTGCACGGTCCCGCGTGAAGTCGCACTCGAAGTTCGAACAGACGATGCGCAGCTCACGTGGCTGGTCGTCATTCGGAAGCAGCGCGAAGGAGTCTGCCCCGAAGCGTGTGCCGCACCAGGGGCAATTCTCGAGGGGAATCGGCGACGGCTTCCCTCTCGGGTCCGCCTTGTACTGGCGCACCTTGGTCCGGGCCGAATCGGAGCGACCATCCCCCTTGTGACCGAGGATGTTGGGTGTCGCGGCCTTCCCCACCCACAGGCCGATTTCGAAGGGCCACGTGCCGTAGCGCGCGACGTCCTCCTCACGCTCGAGTTCCAGCGCACAGACGAGCCCCGCGGCGCGTGCGAGTTGGTCGAGGGTGAGAAGCCGGAGCGTGTACCGCATGATCACCGTCACGCCCGCGCCCGCGAGCCCCTTCTCGCCCGGGTGGCGCAGCCGTCGTAGCACCATCGCGAACGCCGCGAGGCCCAGGTAGGCCTCGGTCTTGCCGCCCCCCGTCGGGAAGAACAACAGGTCGACCGTGTCGCGGTTCGGGTCGCGCGGATCGGCGAGGCCCGGGAGGTTGAGCAGGATGAAGGCGAGCTGGAACGGGCGCCAACGCGGGGTCTCAATCGCAAGGCGCTTTCGGAGCGCTCGCGCCACAGTTCGGTTCGCTACGCGAAACGCATCGAGGGCCTGAGCGTCCTGGGCGAGCAGCGCAATGCCCCGATCGATGCGGTCGGCAGCCACAGCGGCGAAGCGCAGCAGCTCTCCCGCTGTCTCGCCGCGTGCGCCCTGAAGGGATGCGATGTCGGCTTGCCTGCCACCAATCCACGCGCGGTACTGCGCCACGAGCGGCTGCAGTGCTGCCTCGACCGCAGATCCTCCCTCCAGCGCCCCGAGTGCATCCATGGTCAGTTCCACGCCCGGCACATCCACCGTTGCCGTCTTCTCCACTTCGGCACTGGGAATCCAGACCGTGCGAATGAGCCGGCACGCGTCGTCGACGACCTCCCCCTCGGCGGAGACACCATGGCCGGTCGCGTACTCGGGGGTCCCGGCGTAGTGGAGGTCCGCCACGCGCTCGTCCCATTCGGCGGCGTGCGCGCCACGCAAATCCGGCCTCGGCACGAACGGACGATCGCAGCGCACCTCGATCTCGGGCTGGAACGCGTAGGCGACATCCGGCCCGCCCTCTCCCGGCGCGACGGGCACGCGGCGATTCACGAGGAAGACGGAGACCGACCGGGTGCCGGGAGCGAGATGCACCTCGAAGTCCGTGGTGGAGATCACCCGTTCGACGACGTGTAGTTGCAGCCCGCCGGAACCGGGGACGTCGAGCACCACCGGATCGCTGGCCCCCGCGAGGGATGCGGCCACGGTCGCCTCGCGCGACCGCCGCTGCCAGATCTTGAGCGGCTTCCCGTCTGCCCCCTCGATCTCGCCCAGGGCGTAGTCGCCCCAGTGCACGATCACATCGAGCACACGCGCATCCGCCGGCACCAGGAAGCTCAGCCCCATCGACGAGGGGAAGAAGCCCTTCTTGGCGGCCTTGCGCTCCTCGCTCGACTCCTCCGCAAGACCGGCCGACTCGGGGATCTCGCCGAGGTCATCGCCCTCGTCGTCGTCGGCGCCCTGCTCAGGCGGCGTGCCCGATGGGATCAAGAAACCGGTCAGGTACCAGTTCGAGGGCCTCACCCTAAGGTTTGCGATTCTTAGTTGGAAATTGAAGCGGCTCCAACCGCTGTGTTTGGATGGCGTTGCAAGACGTCCACCACACACAGACGAAAGGAGCCGTCGATGGGCAGTGTCGTTCGGAAAGTGCGCAAGCGCAAGCGGAGTCTGGGCGAGGTCCAGGTGCTGCGGCGCGAGGAGTACGAGGGACTGGAGTTGAACGCGAAGGTGGAACTGATCCGAAGCCTGATCCCGCTGGGGCTGATGCACGTCCAGGGGTTGCTTGAGGACGAGGTCGAGTTGCTGGCCGGCCGGCGGCACGCGCGCAACGATGGCGCCATCGGGACTCGCCACGGGAGCAACCCGGGTACGGTGGTGCTGGATGGCCAGCGGATCGCGATCCGCGTGCCGCGAGTACGCAGCGAACAGGCGGAGATCCCGCTGCGGAGCTACCCGGCGCTGCACGGCACGGGCAAGGCGGACGAGGCGTTGCTGCGGCGGGTGCTGTACGGGATCTCGTGTCGCAACTACGAGTCGGCGGCGAGAGAGATCCCGGGCGCGATCGGCCTGTCGAGTTCGTCGGTGTCGCGGTCGTTCGTGGAGGCGAGCGCGGCGAAGCTCAGGGAGTTTCAGGAGCGCTCCCTCGCGGGCGAGCACTACGTGGCGCTGTTCCTCGATGGCAAGAGCTTCGCCGACACAACGCTGGTGATCGCGCTGGGCGTGACGGCCGACGGCACCAAGCGGTTCCTGGGGTTCATCGAGACCGACACCGAGAACGACAAGGTGCTCTGCCCCTTCCTGCGCTCGCTCGTGGAGCGCGGCCTCGACTTCGCGCAGGGCCTGCTGGTGGTGATCGATGGCGGCAAGGGGCTGCGCTCGGCGGTACGGACGGTGTTCCAGAAGAAGGCGCTGGTGCAGCGCTGCATGTGGCACAAGCGCGAGAACGTGGTGAGCTACCTCGCGAAGGACGAGCAGGCGAGCTGGCGCCAGCGTCTGCAGCACGCCTACGACCGGCCGACGTACTCGGAGGCCAGGGTCGCACTCATGAAGTTGCATGGCGAACTCGATGGCCGCAACCAGTCGGCGGCGGCGAGCCTCGCGGAGGGGCTCGAAGAGACGCTGACGCTGCACCGGCTCGGCGTCTACAGCGTGCTGGGCCGGTCGTTCAAGACCACCAACTGCATCGAGTCGGCGAACGCGCTGGTCGAAGAGCGGTGCGCCAAGGTCGACTCGTGGAAGACCTCGAACCAGCGGCAGCGTTGGTTGGCGACCGCGTTGCTCGACATCGAACCACGGCTGCGGCGGGTCAAGGGCCATCGGCATCTTCCGCTATTGGTCAGCGCGCTCGTCCGCGAACTGAAAATCAAGCAGCAGCACCGGATGCAGAAGGCCGCGTAGTCACACGATGGAGCCGCAGAGAATTCCAACTAAGAATGGGCTTGACTC
>JBJXGY010000075.1:0-56442 GCA_046160185.1 Gaiella sp.
GGCTTAAGCCTGACCCCGACACAGTCTCCACCGTCGTTTGTAAGCCGCCGCACCAGATGCTTGCTGCACGTTGTCGGCCGCCGTACGGCCGACAACGTGGTCCTGAAGAGGGCGAACTCCCTCACCGCGTTTCCAGTGGAACATTGCGAGATGGCGCACTAGCGCATGTCGCGGCGCAACGATTCTGTCCGCGCAATGTCGAGCGCTGCCCCGCCGTCAGCGACCGCGACTGCATAGACGCGGGCGGCCTCGCCGGGGCTGACGAGGCCGTCGAGAACGTCGCGCAACACCAGCTCCGGTTCACGCTCGCGGGGGTCACCGAAGCCGCCGCCGCCCGCGCTCTCGATGCGCACGACGTCGCCCTGACGAAGCACGACACCGGAGAGCTTGGAGGGGCTGATCGTCCCGAACGACTCGGTGAAGTCGCGAAAGCCCTCGTCGCCGGGCCGGCGAACGAGCAGTGCCGCGCACCGCCCCGGGAGGCCGCCGAAGAGACCCCAGGCGCCCCGCTCGCAGCGATCCATCAGCGCGCTGACCGTGACCTCGGGTGCGAGCACCTCGAGGTCACGCCGCACTGCGAGCCCACCTCGTCTGCGCCCCGCGCCACCGGAGTCGGGGATGAGCCCGTAGCTGATCGTGGCGAACGGGAAGCGCGTCTCGAACACCTCGATCGGCGTGTTGCGGCAGTTCCCGTGGATGTGATTCTGTGCGCTGTTGCCGTCCGCGTCGGCGCGGCCACCCCAGCCACTCGCCTCGAAGTGATAGTGGGCGTACGGTTCGCCGGTGCGCGGATCGGCGCCGCCGAAGAGGAAGTTGCACGAGGTGACCCCCTCCGCCGCCATCACCCGATCCGGAAGCCTCTGAGCGAAGGCGCCGAGCAGCATGCCGACGAGCTTCGGCTGAGTTTCGGTGTTACCGCCGACAGACGGGCCGGGGAAGCGCACGTTGACGACGGATCCGTGAGGTGCGATCGTCTTGACGCATTGGTACGCGCCTGCGTTCCGGGGGATCTCAGGGCCGCTGATCTGAAGGAAGGCGTTGCACGTGGCCGAGACCGTCACTCCGTAGGTCGCGTTCACCGGGCCGCGAGCCTGCGGGTCGGAGCCGGTGTAGTCGACAACGGCCTGGTCGCCGTCGATGAGGATGCTCACTCGCATCGTGATCGGATCGCGCGTGTGGCCGTCGCCCTCCATCATGTCCTCGAAGCGGTACTCGCCGTCCGGGATCGCTTCGATCCGACGGCGCATCAAGCGCTCCCCATGCGCCAGTAGCTCACCCCAGACCGCGAGCGTCAGCGACTCCCCGTAGCGGTCGAGGAGTGCCTGGAGCCGGCGCTCGGCGAGGTGCAGCGACCCGATCATCGCGTGGAGGTCGCCCCAGCTCGCGCGGGGTGTGCGGTGGTTGGCGAGGATGATCTTCCAGATGTCGTCCACCGCCTCGCCGCGGCGAACGAGCTTCACGGGCGGCAAGCGGAGCCCCTCCTGGTACACCTCCGTCGCCGTACTCGCGAAGGAGCCGATCGTGACGGCGCCGACCTCCGCCAGGTGACCGATCGTCGCTGCGAACGCGACAAGCGTGCCCCGGTGGAACACGGGCCGCAGGAGCAGGTGCTCCGGCATGTGGCAACCACCGCGGAACGGATCGTTGTGCAGCACGACATCGCCCGGCTCGAGCGTGTGAAGCCCGATCTCGTCGAGCACACAGCGCACCGTCTCGCCGATCGCGCCCAGGTGCGCGGGGTTGAACCGCCCCTGCGCGATCATGCGGCCCTCGGCGTCGAAGAGCGCGCACGAGAAGTCCCGTGACTCGCTGAAGATCGGCGAGTAGGCGGCCCGCATCATGTACGTGCCCATCTCCTGTGCGATCTGGACGAGCTGGTCGCCGAGCACGCTGACGGTCACCCCGTCCACCTCACGCCGTGACCTCGAACCCGTCGCCTCACGGAGGGCAGCGATCTCCAGGCTCCCGTTCGAGAGCACCCGCAGCTCCTGGCCAGGCAGGAGAAGCGTCGTCGAGTCGAGTTCCTCGACGATGGCAGGCCCGACGAGCGGGGCGTCCGCCGGCAGCTCTTCGCGCCGGTACACGGGGGTCTCGATGACGCCGATGCCACGGAAGCGCACGTCACGACGGTCGCGCGGCCCGGGGAGCGAGCCTGGCCGGGTTTCTGGCAACAGCGGCCGCGCACCCGGACCGAGCGCGGTCAGGTTGGCATGGATCAGCTCGATCGTCTCGCCCGGGAAGCTGTAGCCGTAGACCTCGTGGTGCAGCGCGTGGAACGAGGTCACCGCATCGGAGATCGTCCGGCTGTCGACGACTCCCGCCGCGAACGGGACGTCCCGCTCGTAGTTCTGGCCGGCGTAGCGCATGCTCAGCGAGCGCGTGACCGTCGGCTCACCGGCGAAGCCCTCGGCCCGGATCGCCTCTCGCGCATCCTGCTCCAGCTCCCGGAAACGGGCATCGAGGACGCCGACGTCCACCGCGTCCGAGCGGCTGTAGTGGGTCAGGCGCCTGTCGACCCGACGGTCGGCGACAAGCGTCCCGAACGCCGAGGCAAGACCGGGATGGGGAGGGACCACGATGCCGCGGAGCCCGAGTGAGTGTGCGACCTCGGACGCGTGCAAGGGGCCAGCGCCGCCGAAGGCGACCAGCACGAAGTCCCTCGGGTCGACGCCCCGTTCGACGGCTAGGCGCCGGATCGTGTTCGCCATCCCCTCGTTCGAGATCTCGATCACAGCCTCCGCCGTCGCGACGGGGTCGAGGCCGAGTCGGGCTCCCAGAGCCTCGAGAGCCTCGTGGGCGCGCGCGGGGTCCAGTCGGACCGTTCCGCCGAGCAGGCTTTCGGGCGCGAGCCTCCCGAGCACGAGGTTGGCATCGGTGACAGTCGGCTCTGTGCCGCCGAGGCCGTAGCAAGCAGGCCCGGGAAGAGCCCCCGCGCTCCGGGGGCCAACGCGAAGCAGTCCACCGTCGTCGAGCCAGGCGATCGAGCCACCGCCCGCACCGACGGTCACCAGGTCGATCGCCGGCGCGGCGACGGGAAGCCCGAACCCGAACTCGAAATCGGGCACGTACTGGACTGCCCCGTCGCACACGAGACCGACGTCCGCGCTCGTGCCGCCCATGTCGAACGTCACGAGGTCGCGAAACCCCGCGGCCAGGCCGAAGTAGCGGCCCGCGACGATCCCTCCGGCGAGTCCGGAAAGCACCGTCTGCACGGCCTGGTCGGCGGCCTCCCCCGCGAGCATCCTGCCCCCGTTCGACTTCATGAGCGAAAGCGAGCCGGCGAAGGAGCGGCGGGTGAGCTCGGTAGCCAGATCGTCGGCGAGCCCTCCCACGATCGGCTTGAGGTACGCGTCGATGATGGTCGTCGACGTGCGCTCGTACTCGCGCCAGACGGGAGCAGTGCGGTGCGAGACCGAAACCGGCACCCCTGGGAAGCGCTGCTCGAGGAGCGCGGCGAGCCGCCTCTCGTGGATGGGGTCGGCGAAGGCGAAGAGAAGGCTCACGGCAAACGCTACGCCGCGTCGCTCGTCTCCGAGGAGACGGCCGACAACCCCGCAGACGCGCTCGAGCTCGTCCTCGGTGAGGGGTGTGACAACCCGTCCATCGGGCGCCAGCCGCTCTCTCACGCCGATGCAGTCCCTGCGAGCGACGAAGGGCGCAGGCTTTGCCCACTGCAGGTCGTAGGGATCCTCCTTGTCGATCCGCCCGATAACGGCGACGTCCTCGAACCCCGCAGTCGTGAGCAGGATCACGCGGGCGCCCTTCCGCTCGAGGAGGGCGTTCGTCCCCACGGTGGTCCCGACCGCTACCGACGCCGTGGCCCCGGGCTCGATGCCGGCCGCCTGGAAGGCATGGAAGACCGCGGCCGCCGGGGCACCCGGCGTCGACGGACGCTTGCCGATGACGACCAGGCCCGTCTCGTCATCGAGTACCACGAGATCCGTGAACGTGCCGCCGGTGTCCACACCGACCTGGAGCGCCACAGGGTCAGGGCTCCGGCGCCGTCGCCGCGCCGTGCCGCGGCAGCCAGTACTCGTGCAGGAGCGCTTCGCAGCCGGGGTCGCAGAAGTCGCACGGCACCCCGTTGACCGCACTCCTCCACACGCGCCCGAAGAGCGGTCTGCCGCAGAGCCGACAGACAACGCTCGCGGGACGCGCCCAGTTACCGGCGGGGAACCTCCACTCGCCCGACGCGGAGACCGGTAGGGCGGAACGCCGCCCGATCTCGCCGTCCTGGGGGTTGGGCGCCGCTAGATGATTGATCGGCAATTGGGGTGCGGTCGGGGGCGTTCACGACCAAGCAGCGTGCGGTGATGGGCTGGGGTCAGTACCGGGGCTGTACGGGTCACAGACGAGCGCCGCACGATGCGCCGTGTCGTGGGCGTCATCCGGACGTGCCGGAATTGCCGATCAGTCATCTAGGGGCATCCGGAGCAAGACCTCATTGTCGAGGGGTTATATGCTATAGCCACCACCGATAGCGAAAGGCGAGATGGCAGCAACGTCGTTCAGCCAGTCGATGTTCACCGATCTGTGCGAGCGCATGCTGCGCCGCTGCGACCTCCAGCCGGGAGAGAGCCTCGTTCTCCTCTCTCAGGGCCAGGAGCGGGTCGAGTACGTGGATGCGTTCATGACGGCCGGTCAACGCCTTGGCGCGAAGGTGATGAACCTGCGGCTGCCATATTCCTCGTCGGCCACTTCGGGCGAGGTCGGTGTCTGGACTGTCGGCAAGACGCCGCTGACGGGCAACCAGCCCGCCGTGGACATCCTGAAGGGCGCCGACATGGTCGTCGAGACGCTGTTCATGCTGTTCAGCGACGAGTTGACCGAGATCCAGCAGGCGGGGACGCGCATCCTCACCTGCATCGAGCCGGTCGACCTCCTCGCCCGCCTGTTCCCCACCGACGAGCTGAAGCGCCGCACAGAGATCGCCGTCGAGGTGCTGAGCAGTGCCAGCACCCTGCGGTTCACGAACCGTGCCGGCACCGACGTCACGTACCGCATCGGCTATCCCGTCAAAGCGCAGTTCGGGTACGTCGACCAGGCCGGGCAATGGGATCACTGGCCCTCAGGGGGCATGGTGCTCACGTGCGGCGAGGACGACGGCATCGACGGCCGGGTCGTCGTCGACCGCGGAGACATCTTGCTTCCCTTCAAGCAGTACGTCCAGGATCCGATCGAGTTCGTGATCGAGGCGGGTCGCATCACCGAGATAGGCGGCCAGGGGTACCAGGCCGAGCTCGTCCGGCAGTACATCGCCGACTTCGGCGACCCCGACGCCTATGGGCTCTCGCACATCGGGTGGGGTCTCGACGAGCGCGCGAAATGGGCCGCACTCGCCACCGACAGCCGGGGCCACGGGATGGAGTTGCGCGCCTTCTACGGCAACGTCCTCTTCTCCACAGGCCCCAACGATCTCGTCGGCGGGCCGAACCACACGAGCTGCCACCTCGACATCCCGATGCGCGGGTGCAGTCTATGGTGCGACGACCGCCCTGTGATCGTCGACGGAGACGTCGTCATCGACGCGATGCGGCCGGCCGGGGCGCCGCTGCGGGTTTAGATGATTGATCGGCAATTCCGGCACGTCCGGATGACGCCCACGACACGGCGCATCGCGCAGCGCTCGTCTGTGACCCGTACAGCTCCGGTACTGGCCCCAGCCGATCACCGCACGCTGGCTGGTCGTGAACGCCCCCGACCGCACCCCAATCACCGATCACTCATCTAGAACGCCTCTCCCGTTACCGGGAAGCGCCCTGACACGTCGCTACGAGCCCGTCGCTCCCGCCGCCCGGGCCCAGTAGTCCGAGTAGCTCATCACTTCCACCCCTCGCTTGCGCGCGTGCTCGATCAGGCCCCGGATCCAACCCGTCCCCTCCTCGTTCGCCTCCACGGCGCACCATTCATGGAAGGCGGTGCCGAACACGAGATCCTGCTCGGCGATCTCGTCGATCGCGCCGCAGAGCGCCTGGCGGAACCCCCTGCCCGCTCCATAGCCGTTCGCATCGAACCAGACACCGTCGAGCCAGAACTGGAACGGGATCTCGAGGAGCCCCGGGAACCCCTCCTCGGCATAGGCGAACGGCTGCACCCATGGTGTCGGGTTCCCGTTCTCCTCGTTGCGCCCCCAGGAGCTGACGTACCGCAGCCCGGCGTCGGCGGCGAGCTGGAGGAGGTCGGGGCGGTCGCGGAGCCCGCGGTAGTGGCCGAACGGCGTGCGCAGGCCGATGCAGTCGCGACCGAGGTACTTGCGGATCAGCTCGCTGGTGAAGGCAAGCTCCTCGCGCAACGCGACGGCGGGCGTCTCCGGCAGAACGGCCTCGGCGTCGCTTCCGCTCGGCCGGTACCGGACGTCGCGGAACACGACGTGGCTGTAGGTGTGCTGCTGGATATCGAAGAGCGGTGACGCCGCTACGGGCTCGAGAGCGTCGAGGGCGTGAAGCAGCGTCCGGCCGCAGACGAAGAACGTGCACGGAGCCTCGAGCTCCTCGTGGAGCCGGGCCAGGAGCGCGACTCCGCGCCTGGTCGTGTCGGGATCGAGCGCGCACCGGTACTGGGGCACGTCCGGACCGATGAAGCGCGCCAGTCCCTCACCGACAGCCGCCGCTTCCGTGTCGTAGCCGATGAGCAGTACCGCCATCCGCCCCCGATCGTGCCGGCGCTCCGCCCGGCCCCTTGTCGTGCTCTCTGATGATCTTATAATCCCGCGATCCTTTGCCGTCGAAATCGGAGGCCGACCAGCCCGTGCCACCCGGAAGTGAGCAGAGCCCGCATGCCTCCCGTCCGGCGCTCGCGACCCTTGTCGACCTGAGCGGGAAGGTCGCGCTCGTCACCGGATCCGCGCAGGGATTCGGGTACGCGTGCGCCCGGCGCCTCGCGGAGGCCGGCGCCGCGATCGTGCTGGTCGACCGGCAGGCCGATCGGCTCGCAAAGGCCCGCGCGACGCTGGCCGAAGCAGGCGGCTCCGTTGCGGCCGTCCCAGGCGACATCTCGATCGAGGCCGACGTCGAGTCGTTCGTCGCAACGGCGGTCGAGACCTTCGGCCGTCTCGACGTGCTCGTCAACAACGCGGGCGTCTTCTCCAACTTCCTGCTCGAGCACCTCACCCCGCAGGAGTTCCACCGCATCCTCGAGGTGAACGTCGGTGGCTCCTTCCTCTGCATTCGGGCAGCCGCCGCGCAGATGCGCTCGCAGGGTCATGGGGGCTCGATCGTGAACATCAGCTCCATCGACGCGGTCCACCCGAGCGGCTCGGGTCTCTCGCATTACGGCACGTCGAAGCACGCGATCTGGGGCCTGACCAAGACGATGGCGCTCGAGCTCGGCCCCGACGGGATTCGCGTCAACGCGGTCGCTCCGGGTCCGTCGCTGACGGAGGGTGCCGTCGAGTTCGTCGAGGCGGGCGCCCCAGAGGGCATCGACGTCGATGCCCAGTGGGCGGCCTACGCGGCGCGGATCCCGCTCCGGCGGCTGGCGCACCCCGACGATGTCGCGCGGGCGGTCTTGTTCCTCGCCTCCGATCTCGGCTCGTATGTCAACGGCGCCCAGATCGTCGTCGACGGGGGGTTGCTGGCAGCGTGAAGCACGAGCCCTCAGACCTCTTCCCGGAGTTCATTCGCTCGCTGCCGATGGTCGACAAGCCTGTCGTGCCGTTGCTCGGCTGGCTGCTGCAGGCGACGGACGCAGTCGCGATGTTCTACGAGCTTCCGGAAGGCGCCGACCTGGCCGAGCACGTCCACGGCGCCCAGTGGGGCGTTGTCCTGCGTGGCTCCGTCGACTTCTCGATCGGCGGCGAGACCCGGACGCTGGGTCCCGGCGACACGTACTCGATCCCGGCCGGTGTCCCACACAGCGCGTACCTGCATCCCGGCACGGCCGGCATCGACGTCTTCGCGGATGCGGATCGTTACCGTGCGCGAACCGACACGTAGCCCCCCGCGGTCGCCGTCGCTGCCGGCGTGATCGTCGACGTCCACACCCACGTCGGTGAGTACCCCGGTCACATCGGGGAAGCGTTCGCCGCGCAGGCGCGGGAGGCATGGCCCGAGGTCGTGCTGGGCGGCACACTCGACGATCATCACCGCGACGCCCTCGCCGACGTCGACCGCGCCGTGGTGCTGGCGTTCGCCGCACCCGCCGCCGGCTTCGTCGTGCCGAACGACTACGTCGCCGACTACGTCGCGCGCGATCCCGCGCGGCTCGTCGGGTTCGGCTCGGTCGACCCGTCCCGCCCGGACGCGATCGCGGAGCTCGAGCGTATGACCGGTGACCTGGGACTGCGCGGCTGCAAGCTCGGCCCGATCTACCAGGACGTCGACCCGCTCGGCCCCGAGTTCCTCCGGGTTTGCGACGCCCTCGAGCACCTCGAGGTGCCGATGCTGATCCACCAGGGCACCACCTTCGCTCGCGCGGGGTCGCTGCTCAGGGCGCGCCCGATCCTGCTCGACGAGATCGCGCTGCGCTTCCCGCAGCTGCGGATCGTGATCGCCCACCTGGGGCACCCATGGTTCGAGGAGACGATCCAGGTCGTGCGGCGGCACCCGTTCGTGTTCGCCGACGTGTCCGCGCTGGTCTCGCGCCGCTGGCTCCTCTACCAGGCGCTCGTCAGCGCGGTCGAGTACGGGGTCGCGCACAAGCTGCTGTTCGGATCCGACTTCCCGTTCTTCACGGCGCGCGAGACGATGGCGGGGCTGCGGTCGGTCACCGGCGAGGCGTTCGGACCGGGGTTGCCGATGATCGAGCCGACGATCGTCGAGGACATCATCGCGCGCCCCTCACTCGAGCTGCTCGGGATCGCCTGAAGCCACTCAATCGGTTCGCCGCCCGCGGGTTGGGCAGCCCGACCCCCCCTTTTCGCACCGCTTGTGACCGCCGCGAGCCGGCCCGAGAGCCCCGACGAGTCGGCCGGCGATGCCCCGGACAGCCGCGGAACTGCCGCTGTCGAGATTGGAACTATAGGTTATAAAGCATCCCCCAAATGGATTGACATCTCTGCATACCTGTGCCTAGGATGGCCGAGAATCCGGGCCAACCAGAGCCCCGGACCTCGGTCTCGCCCGGCCTGGGCGCACACGGAAGAAAGAGGAGGTACGCGCTGTGGACGACCTGAGTGATCACAGGCAGGATTCGCTTCCGGCAGGTGGTGGGGAGGAGCCCGCCGGGAACAGCCGGCGCGACTTCCTCAGGAAGGCGGTGGCGGTCGGCCTCGCTGTCCCGGCGGCCGGCGCCGTCGTCGGCTCGGCGGCAGCCAAGCCGCACATCTCGATCCGCGACCGTGGGCGCTCGCAATTCGAGGGCGTCACGCTGCAGTTCGCCAAAGCGCCCTTCGGCACCGACGAGAAGGACGTCATCGCGAAGCTGTTGAAGCCCTTCGAGAACAAGACGGGTGTGAAGATCAAGCACACCATCGTCCCGTGGAACGTCGAGGGTGCTGCCTACGCCACGAACTACGCAGGGCCCAACCCCTACGACGTCAGCTACCAGACGAGCACCGACCTCACGTCGCTCGGCACCAAGGGTGTGCTCGAGGTGCTGAACAACAAGCAGTGGCTCTACTCGCCGGCGTATTCATCGACGGCTGCCAAGTTCATCCCCAACACGATCAAGAAGAGCACCTATCAGGGCAAGCTCTACGGCCTGCCCTGCATCATCGGCGGCACGGTCATGTTCTACAACAAGGACCTGCTCGCCAAGGCCGGCGTGACCAAGGTCCCGACGAACTCGACCGAGCTCGCCGCAGCGTGTCGCAAGGTCGCGGACGCACCGAACGTCTGGGGCTTCAGCGTCCCCATGACGGACAAGGACTTCACGTGGTACTTCCATTACGTGAACATCCACAACCGCGGCGGCGACATCATCTCCAAGGACGGCAAGCGGGCCACGTTCCTGTCGGCGCCCGTGATCCAAGCCACGCAGGCCTCGGTCGACCTGATCCTGAAGGACAAGGTGCAGCCTCCGGTCGGGCAGTACGACCGCGAGGCGGGCGTGGCCCTGTTCAAGGGAGGCCGGATCGCGTTCCTTCAGGACGAGCCGCTCCGGCTGTCCGTGTTCCGCAAGGAAGGTCTCCCCTTCAAGTGGGACTTCGTCAACCCGGTCGGTGCCCCCGGCGGAAAGAGAACGATCTTCTCGACCACGGGCCACTGGGTGATGGCCTCGAAAGGCAAGAACAAGGACGCGGCCTGGGAGCTCGTCAAGTTCCTCTCGTCGCCGGCCTTCGCGAACGAGTTCGGTGCTCATTACGGTTGGGCGCCGGTGCGCAAGGACGTGAACACGGCGAAGGGTGACGCACAGGTGCAGAGGGTCAACAAGTACGTGCTCTCCGGCTGGGATGGACTGCCGACCGGTCCCAAGATGGCTCAGCTTGCGAGCATCTACGGCCAGGCCATCGAGGCTTCCGCGACCGGGAACAAGACGGTCAAGGCCGCGATGACCAAGGCCCAGGCAGACGCGACACGCGTCCTCAAGTCGTAAGCAGGCAGACAGGCTGAAGCGGACCGGGAGCGAGCGAAGGGGAGGATGTCAGGCGTAACGACAGAGCGGCCATGGGATGAGCTGACGTTGAGCGAGGCGGAGTACCGACGTGCCGGTGCTCGCTATCGCAATCGACGAAGCCTCCGGGCCTACCTCTTCGTCGTGCCGTACCTCCTCCCCTTCCTCGCGTTCCTGGTCGTGCCGACCATCTGGTCGGTCTGGCTGAGCTTCAACCAGGGCGGGCTCCTCGATGCCGCTCGGTACGTCGGGCTCGACAACTGGCGGGCGATCACCAGCGATGCCGAGCTCACTGGGGCGATCAAGAACACCGCGATCTACGTGGTGGAGGCAATCTTCCTCGTCTTCACGCTCGCGCTGTTCCTCGCGTTACTCCTCAACCGCTACCGCAAGGGGAGCAACTTCTTCAAGCTGGCGCTCTACGTGCCGCTGCTGGCGCCTGCCGTCCTCGTCGGCCTGATCTGGCAGTTCCTGACGAACTTCGACTTCGGGTTCATCAACCTGATCCTGAGCGCAGTCGGTCTCGATCGGCTCAACATCCTCGGGAGCGGCACGCTCGCACTGCTGACGATCGTGCTCGCCGAGGTCTGGCGCGGGCTCGGGTTCTGGACGCTCTACTTCCTCGCCAGCCTGCAGAACATCCCGGAGGAGCTCCTGGATGCCGCTCGCGTCGACGGGGCGCGAGGGGTGCAGCGGTTCCGGCGGGTGACGCTGCCTCTGCTGCGCCCGATGCTCCTCTTCGCGGTCGTCATCGCCATCATCGCCAACTTCCAGGTCTTCGACACGGTGTACGTCCTGACGCAGGGAGGGCCGCACGAATCCACCTCGACACTCGTGTGGTTCATCTGGAAGAAGATGTTCCAGTTCCAGGAGACGGGGCAGGCCTACGCCGCGGCGGTGATGCTCCTCGGCATCATCCTGCTCCTGACCGCGGTCTCGTTCTGGCTGCTCGGAGCGCGGAAGCGCCGGGTCGCGTAGTGAGCGAGCCCGCCCTCAGGCTCGACGATCAAGACGGCCTGGCTGCCTCCGCAGCGGCGTTCAACCGCGCCTCACGCCGGCACAGGCGGATCGGCTACGGCAAGGGTCTCGCCAGCTACCTCGTGCTCGCCGTCTTCGCGGTGATCGCGATCGGGCCGTTTCTGTACCTGCTCTCGCCCTCGTTCCGCCAGAGCTTCGAGCTGTTCAGCTACCCGCCGCAGTGGATCCCCGACTCGTTCTACACCGGGAACTTCGCCACGATTCTCAACGAGACGAGCTACCTTCGCTGGGGGCTCAACACCCTGATCTTCGCGACCGCCGTGACCCTCATCACCCTGGTCATCGACACCCTCGCCGGGTATGCGTTCGCACGTCTGCGCTTCCCCGGGCGGACAGCGCTCTTCGTGCTCATCCTGGCCACGCTGATGATTCCCACAGCAGTCCTCATCGCGCCGCTCTACATCATCGTCTCGAACCTGCCGGGCTGGACACACAGCGGGATCAACACGTACCCCGCGATGATCATCCCGATGGTCGCGAGCCCGCTCGGGGTGTTCATGATGCGACAGTTCATCTCGACGCTCCCCGAGGCACTCGTGGAGGCCGCCCGCCTGGACGGTGCCTCCGAGTGGCAGATCTTTCGGAAGATCGTGCTGCCGCTGATGAAGCCGGCGATCGTGGTGCTCGGGATCTTCACCTTCATGTTCCAGTGGGTGAACTTCCTCTGGCCGCTCGTCATCACCACCACCGACAACATGAAGACCTTGACCGTCGGCGTCGCCTCGCTCCAGGGTCAGTTCGTGACGGACTGGGGCGTGATCTCGGCGGCCGCGGTGATGACCATGGTTCCCGTGATCGTCATCTTCCTCCTGTTCCAGCGCTGGTTCGTCCAGGCGTCGATGGCGGGTGCGCTCAAACAATGATTCCGTTTTCTCTACAGGCGGACGAGGGAGGCTGATGGCCGACATCGTGGTCAAGCATCTGGTCAAACGCTTTGGCAAGGTCGAGGCTGTCAGCGACGTCTCGCTGCAGGTCGCCGACGGCGAGTTCCTTGTCCTGCTCGGCCCGTCGGGCTGCGGGAAGAGCACCATCCTCCGTGTCGTCGCCGGGCTCGAGGACGCCGACGCGGGCGAGATCGTGATCGGCGGCAAGCTCGTGAACTTCGTCGACCCGGTCAAGCGGAACGTGGCCATGGTGTTCCAGAACTACGCGCTCTATCCCCACATGACCGTGTACAGGAACATCGCGTTCCCGCTGCAGATAGCGAAACAGGGCAAGACCGAGATCGATGCGGCCGTGAAGCGGGCGGCTGGGATCCTCGCGCTCGACGAGCTTCTACAGCGCCTTCCGGGCGAGCTGTCGGGCGGGCAGCGGCAGCGCGTCGCGCTCGCGCGGGCGATCGTTCGCGAGCCCCACGCGTTCCTGATGGACGAGCCGCTGTCGAACCTCGACGCGCAACTGCGCCTGCAGACCCGCCTCGAGCTGATCCAGCTCCACCAACGTCTTGGGATCACGACCATGTATGTCACCCACGACCAGGTCGAGGCGATGACCATGGGCCATCGCATCGCCGTCATGAGCGATGGTGTCCTGCAGCAGGTCGGGACGCCGCAGGAGGTCTACCGCCGCCCCGCGAACGTCTTCGTCGCCACCTTCCTCGGTGCGCCGCCGATGAACCTGATCGGCGGGAGCCTCGAGGCGAGCGGCGACGCATGGCGCTTCCGCGGAACGAACATCGATGTGCCGCTCTCGACGGAGGTGTTGAGCCCGACGGAGTTCGAGCACGAGGTCGCAGCCAGCGGTGACGTCCAGTTCGGACTTCGGCCGGAGCACTTCCGCATCGGCGCACCCGGCGACGCAGGCGGAATCGCCGGCCGCGTGCAGTTCCTGGAGCCGGTCGGCTCCGACCTCTACCTCACGGTCGAAGCGGGCGGCACGACGGTCCAGGTGAGAACCGACCCCGACTCGCCCCTTCAGGTCGGCGACAACCTGTCGCTGACCTTCGACGCGCGCCGCGTGCACGTCTTCGGTGCCGACGGGCACAACCTCCGCCGCGACGCACCCGCCGCGCCGGGCACGGGCGCGCTTCCGTCGAGCATCGCCTAGCAATGAGCCCCGCGACGGGCGTCGGGCCTGCCGTGGACGAGTCCGTTGACGGGTTGCTGAACCTGCTCCGCGAACTGGTGGCGTTTCGCACGGAGAGCCAGGCCAGGGAGGCGACGCACTTCCCGGAGCAGGCGCGGGGGTGTATCGCCTACGTCGAACGCTTTCTTGCGGGCCTCGGGTTCGAGAGCGAGGGCTGGGACGTCGGCCCCTCGGCGACGTTCGACGCCCACCCGCTCATCGTCGCCCGCCTGCCGGGCTCGGGCGGCGGACGTTCGCTGGCCTTCAACGCTCACGTCGACGTCGTCCCGGTCGGCGACCGTAGCGCCTGGACGCAGGATCCCTTTGGTGGCGCGGTCGTCGACGGACGCCTCTACGGCCGCGGCGCGACCGACATGAAAGGCGGTCTCGCTGCCGCGCTGTGGGCGACCAAGGTTGCGCTCGGCCACGGTCTCCGCCCGGCCGGCGACATCGTTTTCCACATCGTCAGCGACGAGGAGGTGGTCGGGAACGGCACCCGCGAGATCGTCCAGCGCGCGCCGGCGTGCGACGTGACCCTGTCACTCGAGCCGACCGAGCTCAGGCTCTGTGCGGCGGAGGGCGGCCTCGTGCATTTTCGCCTCGAGGTAGAAGGGGTCGAGGCGCACGCCTCGACGCGCCATCTCTCGGTGCACGCGGGCGGGCGGGGAGGCGGCGGCGTCAACGCGATCGAGAAGGCCGTCAAGCTCGTGGTGGCATTGCAAGAGCTGGAACGGCAGTGGGCCAACACGAAGTCGCATCCCATCCTGCCGCCAGGGTTCGACACGCTCTCCCCGGGGATCATCGTCGGCGGCCCGGGGGGTGGAAGCGACGGCCGCCTCAACCTCTTCTCGAACGCCGGGACGAGTCCGAACTACTGCTCGGTGGAGTACAACCTCTGGTTTTACCCGGATGAGTCCTTCGAGGACGTGCGGGCCGAGGTCGAGCACGTCGTCGCTGCCGTCTCCAGCGCCGACCCCTGGCTCTCCGAACATCCACCGCGGTTCACGTGGAAGCTCGGCCACATCTACTTCCCACCGCTCGACTTACCCCTCGAGCATCCGGCCGTGCGCACACTGGCCCGTTGCCTCGACTCTCTCGGTCTGGACTCTACGGCGCAGGGTTTCGGGGCTGCCACGGACCTCGCCTGGTACGGGGAGCGGAACCTTCCGGGAATCATCTGCGGGCCGGGGCGCCTCGCGCAATGCCATGTCGCAGACGAGTACATCGATGTCGACCAGCTCGTCCTGGCGACAAAGGTGTACGCGCTGATGCTGATGGACTGGTGTGCCTCATGACAGGTGTCGCTAGCGAGTACGCGGCGACGCCCCTCGCCGAGCTGCTGTCGCTCGACGGCCGCGTAGCGCTGGTCACGGGGGCAGCCCAGGGGTTCGGCTTCGCCGCTGCGGAGCGGCTCGCAGAGGCCGGGGCGGCGGTCCTGCTCACGGATCGTCGCTGCGGGGCCGTGGAGGCTGCGGCCGGCCGGCTGGAGCGCTATGCGGAGCGGGTCGCCTGGGCCGCCGGCGACGTGTCCGTTTCGGCTGAGGTCGACGCCCTCGTCACGTCCGCGGTCGAACGATTCGGTCGTCTCGACGTTCTCGTCAACAACGCGGCCGCGTACTCGAACGTCCGGATCGACAAGATGCCGCTCGAGCGGTTCGCCGGCGTCCTCGACGTCAACGTCAACGGCGCCTTCTGGTGCGCGCGCCAAGCCGCCCGGCAGATGATCGCCCAGGGCGGTGGTGGAACGATCGTCAACGTCACCTCGATCGACGCGTTGCATCCGTCCTCGATAGGGATGTCCCACTACACGACTTCGAAGCACGCGCTGTGGGGCCTGACGAAATGCCTCGCGCTCGAGCTCGGCCCGTTCGGGATCCGGACGAACGCTGTCGCGCCGGGGCCGTCACTGACGGAGGGTGCGATCGAGTACATCAAGGCCGGCGCGCCCGAGGGGATCGATGTCGAGCGGCAGTGGGTAGAGGCATCCGGGCGCGTGCCCATGCGCCGCTGGGCGGATCCCGACGAGGTCGGCCGAGCGGTCCTCTTCCTCGCCTCTGATCTGTCCGCGTACCTGAACGGGTCGCAGCTCGTCGTCGACGGCGGCTATCTCGTGGGCTGAGCCCACGCCCCACGGCCCGCCGCTCAGACGATCGTCTGCCCTCCATCGACGACGAGGTCCTGCCCCGTGATGTGGTGGGCGGCATCGCTTGCGAGAAAGAGTGCGAGCGCGGCCTGGTCGGCCGGCTCGGCGAGCTTGCCGAGCGGGATACCAAGGCGCCATTCAGCGGCGTTCCCCTTCACGATCGACTCGATGTCCCCACGTGACTGGACGCCCACCAGCATGTCGGTCGCGGTCGAGCCCGGTGAGATCGTGTTCACGGTGATCGCGTAGGGAGCGAGCTCGAGCGCGAGGCAGCGCGCTGCCTGAATCGTCGCGGCTTTCGAGGAAGAGTAGGCGGTGTTGTTGAGCCGAACCACGCTGCGCCCGACGATGGAGGCGAAGAGGATGATCCGGCCGGCGACCGAGCGCGAGACGAAGTGCTTCGCACACGCTTGCGCGAGGAAGATCGTGCCCCGGGTGTTGACTGCGAGGGTCCGGTCCCACTGGTCGGGCGTCAGCTCGAGGAAGGGTGCGGGTAGAAGCACCCCCGCCGCACTGACGAGGATGTCCAGCCGACCGTGGCAGCGGAGGACGTCGGCGACGAGCCGTTCGGTGCCTTCGGTCTCGGCCAGGTCGGTCGCATGTGCGGAGGCGCTCGGTCCAAGGCGTGCCACCGCCGTCTCGAGCTGACCCTCCGGCAGGTCGACACAGGCAACCCGCGCCCCGGCCGCAACGAACGCCTCGGCACAGGCCAGGCCGATTCCGCGCTGGGCTCCCGCGACGAGCGCCACGCGACCGTCAAGCCGCCACGGGCCCTCGGCCGTGGTGGACGCCGGGGTCACTGCAGAGCCACAACCGCGTCGATCTCGACGGGCATGTCGAACGGCAGGTGTGGAACGCCGACGGACGTCCGCGCGCCCAGGCGTTCAGGCCCGTAGAGCTCGACCAGGAGGTCAGAGAACCCGTTGATCACCGTGGCGTGCTCGGTGAAGCCGGCGACGGCGTTCACGAAACCGTTCGTCTTCAGCCAGCAGGCGACGACGTCCAGCCCGCCCAGCTCCCGCTGGATCGTTCCGAGCACGTTGAGTGCGGTCAGCTGGGCTGCGGCAACCGCCTCCGCAACCGTGACTTCCTGTCCGACCTTGCCGAGCGGGCTGCCCCAGCCTTCCCCATACGTGGGCCCGTGGCCCGCGATGTAGGCGACGTCACCCCAGCGCGTGAGCCGCTTGTAGGTCAGGCGCACGCCAGGCGGTGCGATCTGAGCGGGCGGGATCGACAGCCCACGCTCCGCGAGCCTGGCCGCCACGTCGGTGGGAGGGGTCAGTGCCACGGAGGCGCCCCGACGGCCGCTGCACGTCGTCTTCCGGCTTCCCGCTCGGGCCCCATGCACGAGCGAGGATAACGCTCCGCGTCGCTGCGCGTCGCCGGTGCCGAGTCAGCGGTGCGAGCGCCACTTCGCCACCGTTGCGAAGGCAGCATCTGATTCGGCCAGTGGCCTGGAATCGCCGATCGTCGCATCCGCAGACGATCTTGACGACAAGAGCTGTGACTCGCTTTGACGGTGCATCGCCGACGTGGTAGAAGGGCACCAAGTACAACGTTTCTCGAGCACTTCGGCGGCCTCGCACGTCAGCCCCAGATTCTTCCCAACGACGTAAATCAAGGCGTGCGACCGAAGCATCGGAAAGAGCGGGTGGCAGCATGGACGCCGATACAACGCTGGGCAACCCGAAGGAGGTGACGGATGCGGTGTTGTGCTTCGCGTCTCCATGCGCGAGCTCACCACCGGCGTGAATCTATGCGTGGATGCTGGTTTGCATAGAAGCAACGACTAAATGCCCGGCTAAAAGGAGCGGAAATGTCGAGAATAGAACACATGCGCATCACGCATCAATCCGTCAAGGAAGCGTCACTTGACCCGTGGCCTCTGACCGCCGATCAGATTCGCGAGGGGAACCCGGAAGCCGCGGCCACGATCATCTGGAAGTCAGAGGACGGAACGCTCTGCGCCGGGATCTGGGAGTGCACGCCGGGAACGTTCGATTGGGAGCACGTCGACGAGACAATGGTCGTCGTGTCCGGCCGGGCGACGATTGCGTCGGATGGCGAGGAGTTCGAGGTTGCCGTCGGAGACATCGCGTTCTTCCCGGCGGGCACGAAGACTCAGTGGACGATCCACGAAACGATCCGCAAGGCGTTTCACCTGCACGCTGCTGGAGGACTGGGCTTGTAGGAAGCCGGAGCGGCATTCCCAAAGAGTCAACACCACCGCGCCGGCAGAATCGGAGGTTACGGAGGAGCGTTACGAGCTCAGTTCGTGGATCGGGTCGTTCATCCGGCCCCGCGATCGTCTACCCGGGCTTGTGTTCGACGCATTGCTTCCTGGCCGGAGCATGCATCTTCTCCTGCAGCGAATGGCGGGTGAAGCGGTGGACGGCGTAGCCATCAACTCGAAATCCGAACATCATCGTCCGGGGTGGACAGCGAAGTGAGAGGGGGCGGGGCATGCGTTTCGATCTGCTGATCTCGGGCGGGACGGTGATCGACCCCGGCGGTGGACACGAGGGCAACCTCGACGTCGCCATCACGCGAGGCCGGATCGCCACGGTCGCTCACGGCATCCCCGACGACGCGGCCTTCAGGACGATCGACGCCCGCGGTCTCCTCGTCGTGCCCGGGCTGGTCGACCTGCACACCCACATCTTCCACAAGGTCACCTACTGGGGCATCAACCCCGATCCTGTTGCCTCGGTCTCGGGTGTGACCACGTGGAACGACGCAGGCTCGGCCGGGGCGCTGACGCTGGAAGGCCTGCGCGAGTACGTCGTGGAGCCCGCCCGGGTGCGAATCACCGCGTTCCTCAACATCTCCAACATCGGCCTCGTGGGGGAGAATCACGAGTGCGCGAACCTGGCGTATCTCGACGTCGAGCTCTTCCGCAGGATCGCCGACCGGAACCGCGATCTCGTCCGGGGCGTCAAGGTTCGCATGGGCACCCCGACCGTCGGGGAGAACGGTCTCGAGCCGCTACGCCGCGCGCGTCAGGCAGCCGAGGAGTGCGAGCTACCGCTCATGGTTCACGTCGCCTTCGGTCCGCCGGAGATCGAGGACGTGCTCGCGTTGATTCGTCCCGGAGACATCCTCACCCATTGCTACACCGGGCTGTCGATGAAGCTCGTCGACGACGAGGGTCGGCTCCACGACTTCGCGGCGCGAGCCTGGGATGCCGGGGTGATCATGGACATCGGTCACGGCACCGGCTCCTTCTCCTTCGCGACCGCCGAGGCCCTGATGGCTGCTGGGCGTGTGCCCGATGTCATCTCGACCGACCTGCATCAGCTGAGTGTGAACGGCCCAGCGTTCGATCTGCCAACCTGCATGAGCAAGTTCCTGCACCTTGGGCTGCCGTTGCGCGAGGTCGTGCGGGCGGCCACCTCGCGGCCCGCGGAGATCCTGGGCTGCGAGCAGGACGTCGGCACGTTCCGTCCCGGCTCGCGCGCCGACGTCGCGCTCTTCCGGTTACACGATGGTCGCTTTCCGCTCTACGACATCTCCGGTGCCATGCGCGAGGGGAGGCAGCTCCTCGCGAACACGCTCACGATCGTCGGCGGCAGGCCGCTCGAGCGGCTCCCGGCCGAGCCGCCGGCACCGTGGGCGCAGGATCCGATCTGGCCCCATGCCCAGGCACCGTTCACGGAGCAGCAGAAGCAGCTCCGGGAGCTCGGGCACACACCGCCGGCCATGGCCGAGGCGGCCGAGCGCGCCGGGGCAGCCCTCGCGGAGCGGCCTGACTGACCGGCGTCCCGTGAGTGTCGGGCGCGCCGAGGGGCGAACCGGAAGCGGGATATATTGTTATCCGTTCTCTGTTGACGGATAGGGAGCGATCTGGGAAACTCGGCCGATGGCTGCAGGCCTGGTCGAGCCCCGGCGAGGCGGGACTCTCCGAGAGGGCTACGACTACACGTTCTCGCGGTGCGATCCAGCGACGGGGGCCCACGTCGACCCGGCCTGGTGCGCGGTGTACGAGACGGCGACCGTTGCCGATGCGAGCGGCGTGCTCGGCGGCTCCGTCGCCGACACGTGGAGCACGCACCGGGACGGGTGCGAGTGGCGCTTCCGGATACGGGAGGGCGTGCTCTACCACTCTGGCCTCCCCTGTGACGCGGCGGCCGTGGCGGCGACGTTCGCGCTCCACGCCGACCCGGTGGCGTCGCCCATCAACAGCGGCTTCTGGCATGTCGTCGAGTCGGTTCGAGCCGAAGCCGACGAGGTCGTCGTCCACCTCAAGCACCCGAGCGCGGGCTTCCCGACCCTGTTGCGCTCGTGGCACGCCGCGATCCATTGCCAGGCGTCGAGGGAGGCTGCCGGAGACGCATACGGCTGGGCCTCTGCAGACGGCACCGGCCCCTTCCGGCTCACGAACCTCGTCCCCGACGAGAGCCAGGAGGTCGAGCGCTTCGACGCATATCCAGGTACGGGCGTGAGCTGGCTCGCAAATCGTGGCCCCGCCTACCTGGACCGCATCAGGTGGGTTCCCCTGCCCGACGAGCGACAGCGGGCAGCGGCACTCGAGGACGGCCTGGTGGATTGCGTTCAGAATCCGTCGTTACTGGACGTCGACCGCCTCTCCGCGAACCCTGACCTCCGCGTTCACACGTTCCAGCAGTCCGCCCTCGCGTACCTTGCGCTCGATCACGAGGCTACGCGGCTCGGGTTCGACGACGTCCGTGTTCGGCGCGCGATCTCGTATGCGCTCGACCGGCACGCGATCGTCGCTTCGGACCTCGCCGGACACGGATGGCCGGCGTACGGCCCGATCCCGTCGGCCTCGACCTGGTACGAACGGGGCGTCGAGGCTCTCGGCGGCTACTCGCCGGGCGAGTCGACTGCCCTCCTCGATGCGGCCGGGCTCGCTCCAGGCCCGGACGGCGTCCGTCTGCGCTTTGACGTGCTGGTGCTCGAAGACGCCACGGTGCGCCGCGCCGCCTCGAGCATCCAGGAGATGCTGAGGCGCGTCGGCATCGAGATCGAGCTGCGACCCGTGACCGGGTTCGCCGACTTCTACAGCGCCCTCGGCGAGCACCCCGAGGCGTTCCTGTCGAAATGGTTCTGGCCCGATCCGGTCGACGCGACCGTGCTCTTCGTCTCGTCGTGGTCACACGCCGGTCCGAACTGGCAGCGCGCCTCGATTCCTGCAATCGACGCCGCCTGCCGCTCCTGGATGGAGGCTCCGGACGTTTCGGCTCAGGCGTCTGCGGCCAGAGAGCTCCAGCTCCTGGCGGCGGAGCACCTGCCGCTCATCCCGCTCTTCTCACCCGCCGCGGTCTGGGCGCATCACCGGCGGGTGCACGGGTGGCTGCCCACGCCCACGAATCTCTACCCGCTCTACAACGACGTGTGGATCGAGGAGTGAGGCATGCCCTCCTCCAGGGATCCAGAGGAGGTTCGAATGGATGTCCATGAGCTGTGCGCGAGATACCGGCAGCTGTACCTGCCGGCCGTGGCCGACGCGCTGTACGAGCTCAACCTCCCCGAGCAGGTGCTGCCGACCTCGTTGCGGCCCCTCTTTCCGGAGCAGCGCATGGTCGGTCATGCCTTCACCGTCGAGGGTCGCGGCCTCGCACCGATCGGCTGGGAAGCCGGGCTCGTCCGGATCCGGTCGTACCTCGAGGTCTTCGAACGGCTGGTTCCGGACTCCGTCCTCGTCTCCGTCAACCCGAACAGCCACGTGGGGCACTTCGGCGAGCTGACGGCCAATTCGGCCCGTGCCCACGGCTGCGTCGGCTGCCTCCTGGACGGGAATCTCCGCGACATCGAAGGGATGCGCGAGATCGGCTTCCAGGTCTTCTATCGCGATCTCTCCCCGCTGAACGCCATCGGGCGCTGGGAGATGATCGCCTGCCAGCAGCCGGTCGCGATCGGCGGGATCATCGTCAAGCCGGGTGACGTCGTCTTCGGCGAGTTCGACGGCGTGCTCGTGATCCCGCACGAACACGCTGAGTCCGTGCTCCTGAAGGCGGAGGCGATCGTCGCTGCGGAGGCTCGCGTCCGCGACGAGGTGCGCCTGGGCGGGACACCCCTCGAGAGCCTCGACCGCCATGGGCACATCTAAGGCCCGGCCGGCGGTCGCCCGGGGATCGATCGGCGGAGCGGGTGTGTCCCCTCGTCTTGCAGTGGCGACGCGCGCGGCGAGGGCAAAGCGATCGGCGATCAGGGAGATCTTCGATCGCGCGAACGCCATGGAGGACGTGATCCGGCTGGAGATCGGAGAGCCGAGCTTCCTCACGCCCGCCCATATCCGCGCAGCCGCGGCAGCCGCCGCCGACGCGGGATTCACCCGGTACACACCGAACGGGGGCTTCGCCTCGCTGCGCGAGCTGATCGCGGAGAAGATCGAGCGTGTCGACCGCTACGCCGTCGACCCCGACGACGTCGTCGTGACTCCGGGCGCGATGAACGGGCTCTTCTCCCTCTACCTGGCGCTTCTCGAGCCGGGGGACGAGGTACTGCTGCCAACGCCCGGGTACCCGAACATGGATGAGATGGTGCAGTTGCTGGGCGGGGTTGCGGTGTTCTACGAACTCCGTCCGGAGGACGGCTACCTCCCCGATCCGGCGGAGATCGAAGCCCTCGTGACCCCTCGAACGAAGGCGATCTTCGTCAACAGCCCGTCCAATCCGACCGGGGCGGTCTTCCCCCGGGGACTGATCGAAGCCCTCGTCTCGGTCGCCTCGCACCACGGCTTCTGGCTGATCTCGGACGAGGTCTACGACGAGATGCTGCTCGACGAGGAGCTCGAGCACTTCTCGCCGGCCCGACTCGATCGCGAGTGCGTCGTCACGGTCTACAGCTTCTCCAAGATCTACGCCATGACCGGGTGGCGGGTCGGCTACCTGACCGCTCCCTCGTTCCTCGCGGACACCGTCCGGAAGCTGCAGGAGCCGCAGGTCTCGTGTCCCAGCGCCGTCTCGCAGAAGGCGGCCGAGGCCGCTCTCAGTGGCCCACGCGACGAGATCGACGCGATGATCGCCGCGTACCGCCTCCGTCGCGACCGCGCGTGGAGCGCGCTCGAACGGCACGGGCTCCGTGGATTCCGTACACAGGGGACCTTCTACATGCTGCTCGACATCGGCGAGCAGGCGACCGACTCCATGTCGTTCGCGCTCAGGCTCCTGGAGGAGCAGCGGGTGGCGGTCGCACCGGGCGTCGTCCACGGCCCTGGAGGTGCGGGAAAGATCCGCATCTCGCTCGCGGTTGAGCCCGAGGTGGCCGAAGAGGGCATCGCTCGCATTGCCGCCGCGGTCGCGGGCTGAGCAGCGGCAGGATCAGGCCGGGGTGGGCACTTTGAGATAGTGGATCGCCGCCAGCGCGTAGATGCGAGCGGCGATCGACGCGGCGCGCGCGTCCAGTCGCTCGTTCGGCGAGTGGGCGCGCACGAGAAGGCCCGGGCCGAAGGCGGCCACGGTCGGGATGCCCGCGGTCAGTTGGAAGTGCGGAGCGTCCGTCCCGCCGGGAAACGCGGCCAGCGGAGGCGCTTCCCCGAGTACCACGCGGCTCGCCGCCTGCAGCGCGGCCACGGCGGGGTGGTCACCCGCGATCTCCGTCGCCGGCACCCAGACATCGAGATGGAGCTCGCAGTCGAGGTCCGGGTCGTTCTGCCGCGCATCGTCGAGAAACGCCTCGATGTCGGCGACGACCGTGTCCTTGTCCATGCCGGGCAGCGTCCGCAGGTCGCACGCGAATTCCGCCCTGCCGGGGTAGACGCCGTAGAAGACGCCGGCCTGCGCCATCACCCCGACGTTCAGCGTCGGACGTGGGACGAGCGGGTGCGGGCTGAAGTGCAGCCAGTCGAGGAGCTCGGCGTCCATTCGCTGGAGCAGCCACGCCATCTTCACCGTGGCGTTCACGACCGGCACCAGATCGGAGACGCTCGAGTGGGTCTGGGTGCCCTTGAGGCCGATGCGGAAGAGGGCGGCTCCGCGCGAGACAAGGTCGATCGACTCCCATTCACGTGAGATCCCGCACGGCTCACCGAGGATCGCGGCATCGCCGGCAAGCTGTCCGCTTTCAGCCAGCCATCTCGCGCCGTGGGTCGACCCTGCCTCCTCGTCGGAGGTGAGCACGATGCGCAGTCGACCGAGGTCGGGATCGGTCTTGGTCAACGCGACGCCGGCGAAGACCATGCCCGCCACCGCACATTTCATGTCGGCCGAGCCGAGCCCCCAAAGCTCGCCCCCGACCATCGCCGGATCCCACGGGTCACGCTCCCAGGCCTCGAGATCGCCGGCCGGCTTCGTGTCCAGATGACCCGCCAAAATGAGCGTACGCCCGGAGTCGGGCCCGACATCGACGATGAGATTCGGACGCTCAGGCTCATCCCACAGCGCCCGCACCGCGGTCACTCCGTGGCGGTCGAGCTCCTCCTGGACGAGGCGGGCGACGGCCCGTTCGTCGCCAGGTGGGTTCGGGCTCGGCGTGGCCACGAGCGCTCGTGTGAACCCCATCAGCTCGCCCTCGAGAGCGTCAAGGGCGGCGAGCACGCGGGCGCCCGCCTCCTCGAGGGATCCGACCGACATGGTCAGCGGCTCGCCCGACCGATCCCGCTCCTCATCGTCCGTCGTCCTTGTAGCGTTTCGCCCAGTCGACACCCTGCCACGTCGTCAGCTTGCCGTTCACCGGGGTGAGCTTGACCAGGTAGCGCGGCCAGCCGTGCGAGGGCTTGAGCGCTTCGACCCCGGCCGGCCCGACGTAGCGCATCGCCATCCGGTTTGCCACCTGAAGCCACATGGATCCCTCAGCCACGACCGGCCCTTCGATCACCTCGGCAGTGCATCGCGCGAGCACTTTCCTCAGGGCTCCGTCAGGCGGCATCGCCGGCTCGTCCACGGCGATTGCGCAGCGTGGGTCGTTCTTGAGGTACCGCACCCATCCCGACTTCTTGCGGCCCACGAGGTAGAACGAGGCTCCGTCCCAGTCGAACCATACGGGCGTGACGAACGGCCAGCCCTCGTCGTCGAGGCAGGCCAGTCGAAGCAGCCAGTCGCTCTTCGGGCCATTCAAGAAGTCCTCCAGCTCCTCCGCGGACAGACCACCCGAGTGCTGCGAGTCGTACCAGCGCTCCTGCTTGAGTGCGCGAGGCTCGGTCATCGTTCTGCTCCTTTCCGGGTCTCAGCGGTCCCGGCAGTTCTTGACACCGATCAGGCGAGTCTCTAAGTTCTGAGCGGAAATGTCAACCGAAAACAGTCTTCCGTCTGTTCTCGGCCCGACCGGTTCGCCCACCGTTCAGGGCGGGCAGCACGCTACGAAGCTCGGACGCAGCCTCTACTCCGGAAGGGCGCTCACGCTACTCCGCCAGGCGATCGTGGACGGCTCGCTCGTTTCAGGGACGCCGCTCATCGAGACCCAGCTCGCCGCACGGCTGGCGGTCAGCCGGGGTCCGATTCGCAGCGCACTCTCCGTCCTGGAGAGCGAAGGGCTCGCGGAGACGCTGCCCAACGGCCGGATGGTCGTCGTCGGCCTGTTGGCGGACGACGTCCGCGATCTCCTCGCCGTCCGCTTCGAGGTCGAGGTCACCGCGGTGCGCTGGGGTCTTGCGCGCAGCGCCCACCTCGACGACGTCGAGCGGGCGCTGCGAGAGATCGAGCTCGCCGATGCGAGCGACCAGCACCTCGTGGCCCTCGACCTGGCGTTTCATCGCGCGCTTGTCGCCCTCGGGGGCTCCCGCTTCCTGCTTCGCTCGTGGTCGGCCCTCGAGCCCGTGATCCAGACCGTGATCGCGACCGGGAACCGTCGTCTCGGCGATCAGGACCCGAAGACCCACCTCGCGCGCATCGTCCACTCGCACACCGACCTCGCCCGCGCCCTCCGGGCACGGGATGCCGAGGCCGTCGCTGCCAAGCTGCAGTCGCAGTTCGAGCTGACGGCGTCCATGTTCGACAACCCCGCGACGCGCGTGCCGTGAGCGGAGCTGCCGCGTCCGGTGGCCCGGCGGACCGTCGCCTGGCAGCCGAGCGCCTGGGACTTCGGGTGCTCGACGGCCGGCCGCTTCTCGAGGGGCGCACGATCGTGCTCACCGGGGCTGCAGGCGGGATCGGACAGGCGCTGGCTGAGGCGCTGATCTGCGCAGGCGCCAGGCTCGCGATCACCGACGTCGCGGAGGCAGCCCTCGACGAGCTGGTCACGGCGCTCGCTTCACCGGTCGCTGCTCTCGGCGCCGGGCCGGTAATCGCCGGCTCCTTCGATGCGACCGACCTGGAGGCGTTCCAGGCGTTCGTCGGGAAGGTCCGCGAGTATGAGGGTCGCATCGACGGTCTCGTCAACTGCGCGGGGAGCTGGCAGTCGGCCCCGTACACCGAGGTCGACCAGAAGATGTTCCAGACGTCGCTGGAGCGCAACCTGACGACGGCATTCAACGGGTGTCGTGCGGTGCTTCCGCTGATGAGCGCGCAGCGAGCAGGATCGGTGGTGAACGTCGCCTCGACTGCAGGTGAGTTCGGTTCGATCACGCCCGCCTCGCACTACGCGGCCGCCAAGGGCGGGGTGATCGGGCTCACCAAGTCACTGGCCAGGGAGGTGGGTGAGTTCAACGTTCGCGTCAACGCCCTCTCACCGGGACCCACGGACACGCCCGCCCTCGGTGCCGACACGCCCGAGAAGAAACGCGCCGCGGGTCAGCGAACGCTCCTCGGTCGTCTCGGACGGCCTGAGGAAATCGCCTACGGCGCCATCTTCCTGCTGAGTGACCTCTCCACCTTCATGACGGGGCAGGTGCTCGGTGTCAACGGGGGCTCCCGGCTTTGAGCGGGAACCGCTCGGGCCAGAGACCCGGCGGCCTCGGGTCCGCCGCAGGTGATACCTCTGGACCGGCAGTGCCCCGCCGCGGGCGGGAGCCGTGCGACCGACAGCGCCTAACGGGAGGGAGAACCGCATGCAGCTGAAGCCAGGCATCCACCTCGTGGGCTCCGGGACCATGGGATTCGGGCTCAGCGACCCGTACGACTGTCATGTCTTCCTGATCGACGGGGTCACCGAGCTCGCTCTGATCGACGTCGGGGCCGGGATGGGCGTCGACCGAATCGTCGAGAACATCGTGCGGAGCGGCTTCGATCCGAAGAACGTGCGCACCGTGATCCTGACCCACGGCCACGCCGACCACGCAGGGGGCCTCGCACGGCTCTGCGGGGCTCTCGAGCGCTCGACGGTCGTGGGCTCGCCCGTGACGCGTGTGCGCCTCGAAAGCGCCGACGAGCACGCCGTCGGCCTGGACATCGCCAAATCCGCCGGCTACTACCCGGCGGACTACGTGCTCGAGCCGCATGCCGTCGACAGGGAGGTCGTCTCCGGCGACCGGATCGAGGTGGGCCGGCTGACGCTCGAGGTGATCGAGACACCGGGGCACTGCGACGGCCACCTCTCGCTGTTGGTCGAGACCGGCGAGGGGCGTTCCCTGTTCTCAGGTGATGCGATCTTCTTCGGCGGCAGCATCCTGCTCCAGAACCTCCCCGATTGCCGCCTCGATGCGCAGATCGAGTCCCTGCGGCGTCTGCGCCCGCTGGAGGTCGACTCTCTCTTCCCGTCGCACCTCGCTTTCAGCCTGGAGCAGGGGCAGCGGCACATCGAGCGCGCCAACCGCGCGCTCGACGGCATGCTGATCCCGAACCAGCTCGTCAATGCCTGGTAGGTCGCGTCACGGGTCGTCCCCGCGTAGACAGCCACCGCACGGGCTGACGGAAGCTCCCGCTACTGCACCCGGCCTCGTGCCGCGACGATCCACCGACCGGCTCGCCGGCCGCCTTCGGCGACGGTCACGGCGTTCGCGAGGTTGATCGTCGGGCAGACGTGGTTGGGCACGATCACCAGGCGATCGCCGATGTCAACATCGGCAGCGGCAGGGACCTCCAGGATGCCGTGCTCCTCGCTGAGCCGCGAAAGCTGCCAGTCGTCGTGCCCGAGAACCCAGCCGAAGGAGGCGGGGGGATCGGCGACGATCATCCTGTCCGAGGTCAGCACCTTCGTCCCGGCGTCGACGACGATCCGCTCGGGTGTCGGGCGGGAGACGACGGTGGTGACGATGAACGCGGCCAGATCGGCGACTCCCGCGGCGCCCTGTGCGATCTGGCTTCGGTCGTTGAAGACGTACGTCCCTGGCCGCACCTCGGTGACGCCCGGGCACCTGATCGCGAAACGGAAGGTGCCGGCGGAACCCACGGAGACCGTCGGCGCGGCGAGCCCTCGACCGCGTATCTCCTCGGCGGTGTCAACCGCAGCCTGGCAGGCCTCTCTCGTCAGCCGCTCCCGTTCCCCATCGTCGCGACCCTGGGTGTAGACGTGCCCCTCGTGGGTGAAGACGCCGGCGAGCTCGATGCCCGGAAGCGCGGCAACCCGCTCGGCGAGGTCGGCGGCTCCGGAGCCCGGCTGCACGCCGAGCCGGCGCATACCTGTGTCGAGCTCGATCAGCGCAGCGATGTCGACACCTCGCTCGCGGGCTACCCGAGAGATCCCGGCCGCGACTTCGTCCGAGTCGATCGTGACCGAGATCGTGCAGCGCTCTGCCAGACTCGCCAGCCGCGCGAGCTTGCCCTCTCCCACGATGGGGTAGCCGACAAGGATGTCATGGATGCCGGCGTCGGCCAGAACCTCTGCCTCGCCGAGCTTCGCCACCTGGACGCCGACTGCGCCGGCGGCGATCTGCAGCTGGGCGATCTGGGGCAGCTTGTGTGTCTTCGCATGGGGCCTGAGACCGACGCCGAACTCGCTCGCCATGGCGGCCGCTCGGGACACGTTTTCCCGCACCGTGTCGAGGTCGATGACGACCTCCGGCGTATCGAACGCGAGGTCGACCAGAGTGCGCAGCCGCTCGGATGATGTTGCCTGACCGACAAGACCCTCCACGTGCTCTCTCCTTTCGACTCTGGCGCCCGCCGGCGGTGCTCGCCGCTGCCGCGAACTGCCAGTGTACGACGACAGCGTGGGCAACAGGTCAACAGTGGGTCGCGCAGGTGGCGACCGGCCGCACGCTCAGCGCTCGCGAGGCGTCCAGCCGAATCGACGTGCGACGATGACCGTCGCCGCGACCGCCCAGGCGAGGAGGACGACGATCGGCACCCAGCCTTCCAGGAGCCCGTCACCGTCGAGGTAGATGTCGGTCAGGAGCCTGATGAAGTGCTTGAGCGGCAGGACGTTGGAGAGATGCTGCAGCCAGTCCGGGTACTCCTGGATCGGCACGAACGAGCCGGAGAGGAACGCCATCGGCAGGAGCACCAGGTTGACGACCGCCGAGGCGCCGTCGTCGGAGCGGATGAGCGCGGTCGCGGCCAGGCCGAGCGCTGCGAAGACGGCGGTTCCGAGCAGCAGCACGACCACGAGCCTGACCCACGTGCCCGGGCCGTCCGCGTCGAACATCAGCTTCCCGATCGCGAACAGCACCACCGCCTGCAGCACGAAGACCACGAGGCTCGAGGAAAGCACGGCGGCGAGGTACGTCCGCGCAGGGAGCGGCGTGGCGCGGATCCGCTTGAGCAGGCCACTCTCTCGGCGGATGACGAGCGTGATCGCGAGCCCGGCGAAGGCGGTGTTCGCGGCGCCGTAACCGAGCATGCCGACGAGCAGGAGGTCGGCGGCGCGGTAGCCGGCGATCTCGCCGTCGTAGACCGAGCCGAGGAGCAGGAACAGCACGATCGGAAAGGCGAAGACGAAGAACGACGACTCGCGGTTCCGCCAGAAGACCTTCTGCTCGGTGCGCACCTGATGCCAGAACAACCTCACGACTGAGCTTCCTCGCCGGCCTCGCCGTCGACGAGGTCGAGGTACACGTCCTCGAGCGTCGGTCGCCGCACCTCGAGCCCCTCCAGCTCGCGGCCCTCGGACAGCGCCTTCCCCGTGAGCTCGTGGACGACCCGTGTCGGCTCGTCAGTCTCGACGGTCACGGTCTCGCCCCCGGCGCGGTAGGTGACCGTGGCTCCGGGGGTCTCCGCGACCAGCTCGGCAGGGGTGCCGAGCCGCACGATCTCCCCGGCACGCAGCACCGCGACCCGGTCGGCGAGCTGTTGCGCCTCGTCGAGGTAGTGCGTGGTGAGAACGATCGTCTTGCCGAGCCCGCGCAGCGAGCGGATCGTCTCCCACGCGGCGCGGCGCGCGGCCGGGTCGAAGCCGGTCGTCGGCTCGTCGAGAAACACGATCTCGGGGTCGCCGACGAGCGCGAGCCCGAGGTCGAGCCGCCGCTTCTGGCCGCCCGAGAGCGTCCGCACGCGGGCATCCCTCTTCTCCTCGAGACCGACGAGCGTGATCACCTCCCCCACGTCCCGCGGCCGCTGGTAGTAGCCGGCGAACACGTCGTGCACCTCGCGCACCGTCAGCGAAGGCCACACCTCGGAGTGCTGCAGCACGACGCCGATCCGCTCACGGAACGCCGTCTCCGAACGGGCGGGATCGTGCCCGAGGACCGTCACCGACCCGGCGTCCCTGTGGCGGTAGCCCTCCATGATCTCCACGGCAGAGGTCTTGCCTGCCCCGTTCGGCCCGAGCAGGCCGAAGACCTCGCCGCTGCGCACATCGAAGGAGATCCCACACAGGGCCTCCTTGCCGCCGTAGGACTTCCGCAGCCCACTGACGGCGATCGCGACGCCCGTTGCCACCTCAGCCGTCGCGATGGTTGATCGGTAACTGCCGTGATGTCCGGGGGTGTTCCAGACCAAGCAGGGCGGCGCGGGCGGTGCGGGCGCGTACCGGGACGGTACGTGTCCGTGCCGAACGTACCGATCCTGCGCCGTGCCTGGGACGCCATCCGGTTCGCGACATTTGCCGATCAACCATCCAGATCGATCACGGCCATCCCGGCCGTGGGGAACCCCGGGTCGCTTCCCGTCACCGCTTGCACGATGTCCGAGCAGTCCGGCTGGTGGCCGACCGTGACCACGGCCGCTGCGCCCGACTCGCGGACGACCGCGAGCAGCGCCGCCGCGGTGGCGCCCGGTGCGAGGCGGCTCTCGACCTGCGCGTCGACCCCGAGAGCCTCCGCGATCGCCTGTGCGGTCTGGCACGCCCGCTTCAGGGGGCTGCTCAGCACCACGGTCGGCCGGGGTTCGGCAGCTGCGAGCCGCGCTGCAAGTGCGCGCGCCTGTTCCTCGCCCGCCGGCGAGAGGGCTCGCTCCGCGTCCGGCGAGCCGGAGCGCGCGTGAGCATGGCGACAGAGATAGACGCGCACCGAGCCAGGATAGGCAAGGGCGGGAGCGTCGGTCGACGTAACGGAGCTGTAAGGAATCTCGTCTATACCTCGAGTCGAGCGATGACGATCACTCCCGAGAATGAGACGGACCGTGATGCGCCCATGAGCAGGACACCACGAGAGGCACGCCTCGGAGGTCTGCCCGTCGGCCGGGCCGGCTTCCTAGGCCTGGTGGGTGCCGGCGTGGCCGGGCTCTTCTGGGCCAAGGACGTCACCGGGTTGCTCGGGCGGGCAGTGCCGAAGAACGTGGCCTCGATCCTGCCGACGAGCGGCTGGCGGATCTACACGATCGCCGACCGGATGCCGGACATCGTCCCGGCGGCCTACCGGCTGAAGATCACCGGAGCGGTCGACAGGCCCGTGACGTACACACTCGCCGACCTTCGGGCGCTGCCGCGGGCGGAGCAGGTCTCCGACTTCCACTGCGTCACCGGCTGGTCGGTGAAGAACGTGCACTGGGCAGGCGTCCGGCTGCAGGACGTGCTCCGTGAGTCCGGGACGAAGCCGACCGCGGCCTACCTCCGCTTCGTCTCCGACGAGGTGCCGTACGACGACTCGCTGACCATCGACCAGGCGTTCCTCGGCGACGTGATGCTCGCTTACGAGCAGGACGGGCAGCCACTCTCCCGGCCCCACGGTGCGCCGATCAGGCTGGTGATGCCACAGATGTACGGCTACAAGAGCGTGAAGTGGGTGACCGGCATCGAAGCGACGGAGACGTTCGTGCCCGGCTACTGGGAACAGCACGGCTACGACAGCGACGCCTGGATCGGCCGCTCGAACGGCAAGTCGTGAGCCGTACGATCGAGCGCTTCGGGCGTTCGGAAAGGGCGCTCCACTGGATCCACGCGGCGGCCTTCCTGGCGATGCTCGCGACGGGTCTCGTGCTTCTCGTGCCGGAGCTCTCGACGTGGATCGCGCGGCGCAACCTCGTCAAGAACCTCCACCTGCTCGTGGCCGTGGTCTGGATCGTCGCCATCGTCGCGGTCATCGTCCTCGGTGACCGCAAGCGCCTCGCCGCCGACTGGCGCGAGGTCGAACGGCTCGATGCCGACGATCGTCGCTGGCTCCGGAGGAAACCCGCCCTCCAGGGGAAGTTCAACGCCGGGCAGAAGCTGAACGTGATCCTCACGGCCGCCTTCGCCCTGCTCTTCACCGTCTCCGGGTTCTTCCTCTGGCTCGGCGAGCGCAACCACGCTTTCCTCTTCGAGGGCACCGGCACCGTTCACGATCTGCTCACATACGCATCCGTCGCGATTCTCGTCGGACACCTCTACCTCGCCCTCGTGCATCCCACCACCCGGCACGCGCTGCGAGGCATGACGACCGGTCGCGTGGACGAGGAATGGGCCATCCGCCACCACGAGAAGTGGGTGGCTGAGCTGAGGCGCGAGCAGCGCAGCTGACGGCGGGCACCGCAGCCGCACCGAGCCCGTACCCTAGGGCCAGTGAAGGTGCTGCTCGTCAGCTTCTACTTCCCGCCTGCCGGCGGAGGCGGGGTGCAGCGGCCGCTGAAGCTCGCGCAGTACCTGCCGGCGCTCGGCATCGAGACGCATGTGCTCGCGCCTGACGACCCGCGCTGGGTGCACCGCGACGATGCATTGCGGGTGCCGACTCAGGCGTGGGTGCATCGGGCCCGCTACCACGGGCCGGGCGGGCGCAAGCCCGCCGAGGAGCTGTACGGCACGGCGGGGCTCGAGCGTGCGCTCGTGCACGCACGGCTCGCCGGCCGCCGGGTGCTCGTCCCGGATGCCAGCGTCACGTGGAACCTGACGGCGATTCCCGCGGCCATCCGCCTCGTCAAGGAGCACGAGATCGACTGGGTGATCACCACGACCCCCCCGGTCTCGGTGCACCTCGTCGGAGCGGCGGTGCGACGCGCGACGCGCGCGCGCTGGCTGGCCGACCTGCGCGACTCGATCGTGCTCAATCCCCATCGCCGCGCCGACTCGCTGGCGACGAAGGCGCGCTCACGCGTGGAGACCGGGGTCGCCCGGCTCGTCGCCTCCCGCGCCGACGCCATCTCCTGCGTGTCCGAGGCGATCGCCGACGAGATGCGCTCGCTCGCCCCGCGGGCACCCGTCGCCGCGATCGCCAACGGTTGTGACTTCGACGACGTGGCCGGATTCACGCGAACGCCGTCGCCGCGGCTCAGAATCACCCATGCCGGCAGCTTCTTCGGCCGGCGCGACCCACGCCCGTTTCTCCGCGCCCTCGCGGCGAGTGGTATCGACGCCACCGCGCGCTTCCTCGGAGACTTCCGCACGAGCGACCGCGAGTGGGCGGAGCAGCTCATGCTGGGTGACCGCCTGCAGCTGATCCCCTACGCCCCGCGGGCGGACTCGCTCGCATTGCAGCGCGACTCCGAGGTGCTCCTGCTGCTGATCCCCGAGGCGGACGGGCGCGGCAAGGGCGTGCTCTCGGGCAAGGTCTTCGAGTACATCGCGGTCGGCCGGCCGATCCTGGCGCTGGTGCCGCCGGACGGCGCCGCGGCCGAGCTCATCCGCCAGACCGGCACGGGCGTGGTCGTCGCACCGGACGACGAGGAGGGCATCCGCGAGGCGCTGTGCGAGCTCGACCGCTCGTTCCGCACGGACGGGCTCCCGGACACCCAGCTCGAGAACGGCTGGCGGGAGCGTCTCTCTCGCCGAGCGAGGGTCGAGGAGCTCGCCGAGCTGATGCGGAGCGTCTCGTGAGGACGACGCGGACGCCGCTGCTCGATGCGCTCTTCCTCACCGCCATCTTCACGGTCACGTTTGCCAAGATCCAGTGGGAGTTCGCAGCCTCGCTCTCCCTCTCCGACGTGCTCACCGGGCTCTTCCTCGCCGGGTTCGCCCTACACCGCCTCGACCGGCTCGACGCCCGACTCAGCCGGACTGCGCTCGGGCTCGCGGTCTTCTTCGCAGCGTTCCTGCTCGTCTACCTGCTCGGCTTCTTCAACCTCGAGACCGCCGAGTCGCTCGAGCAGTGGATGAAGGGGTTCGTGAAGTTCCTCCTGCACTTCCTGTTTCTCGTCACCGCGGTGGCTCTCGTCGCGCGGCGGAGCGAACGCTACTTCTGGGTCACGCTCGGGGTTTTCTGCGCCGGTATCGTCGCCAACGCCGGTTACGGGGTCGTCCAGCTGGCGTACGCGGAGCTCGGCGGGGGCAACCTCGATGCGCTCGTGATCCACCCCCTGACGGGCGGCGCCACCCAGATCAACACGTTCGGTGCGATCGAGGGGCAGAGCGTCTACCGTCCGAACGCGCTCACAGGCGACCCCAACCACCTCGGCATCGAGCTGATCGTCCCCCTGCTCATCCTCCTGCCGCTCTGGCTTCGCCTCGAGCGAGGGCACAAGCTGCGTGTCCCCGTGCTGCTCGTCCTCGCCTTCTCACTGGTCATGGAGCTGGCCACGCTCTCGCGGAGCGGCCTGCTCGGCCTCGGGGTCGGCATGCTCGTTCTCGTCGTGCCGTACCGACGTTTTTTGCTCACGACGCGCTTCCTGGTGCCGCTCGGCGCCGTCGCACTCGGCGTCGCGGCGTTCGTCGCGGCGCGTGCGGATTTCTTCGAGCGCGTCCTGCGCGCCCGCCTCAGCACCGAGGGCAGCGGCGCGTCGACACACTTCACCGTCTACGAGTTCGTGCCCGACGTGCTCTCGCAGCACCCGGTGCTCGGGCTCGGGCTCAACAACTTCTCGGTCTACTACGAGTTCGTCACCGGCCGCACCAACTTCGGCCCTCACTCGTTCTACGTGGCCCTGTTCGTCGAGACCGGCCTCGCCGGCGCCGCGCTCTTCGCCGTGTTCCTCGTCTACCTCTTTCGCCGCCTCGGCCGCGCCCGAGCGATCGGGCGCGAGCTGGCCGCGCGCGGTGATGCCGCCGCCTCCCGCGTCCGGCCGCTCGCCTGGGGTCTGACGGCCGCGCTGGCCGGGACGCTTGCCGCGAACGCCTTCTACCTGACGATGAGCTTCTACTACTTCTTCGTGCTCGCCTTCCTCGCCGCCGCGCCCGCCGCCGTTTTCTCGCGGCGGCTCCGCACGTGAGAGTCGTCGTCGTCACGACCTCCTACCCGCGCCATGCCGGCGACGTGGCAGGGACATTCGTGCGGGACGGCGTCGAGGCGCTGCGAGCTGCAGGTGTGGAGATCACGGTGGTCTCCCCCGCCACCGTCCGCCACTACGGCATCGCGTACGGGGACGGCATCGTCAACAACCTGCGCCGCGCCCCGTGGAAGGCGCTCGCGCTCCCGTTCTTTCTCGCCGGTCTGGCGCGGGCGGCGCGCCGGGCCGCCCGCGACGCCGACCTTGTGCACGCGCACTGGCTGCCGAGCGGCCTCGCGGCGCTCGCAGCGGGCAAGCCGCTCGTGGTGCAGCCGTGGGGGTCGGACCTGGCGCTGGCGGAGCGCGCGGGCTTTCTGGCCCGGCTCGTGCTCGGCCGGGCACGCGCCGTCGTCTGCGCCTCCCAGGCCCTCGCGGATGCTGCGCGGCGGCTCGGGGCCGACACCGTGCACCTCGTCCCGCACGGGGTGAGCCTGCCTGCCGAAGTTGTGCCGCCCGACGGGCCCCCGCATGCGCTGTACGTCGGTCGCCTGTCCGCCGAGAAGGGCGTGCAGGATCTTGCCGCAGCTGCGGCCGGGCTGCCGCTCGTCGTGGTCGGGGACGGCCCTCTCCGCTCGCTCTTCCCGCAGGCGTTGGGGTTCGTGCCGCCCGCAGAGGTCGGCGGCTATCTGGATCGGGCGGCGGTCGTGGTCGTGCCGTCGCGGCGCGAGGGGGTCGGCATGAGCGCGCGCGAGGCGCTCGCGCACGGACGTCCGGTGGTCGCAACGCGCGCCGGCGGCCTGCCCGACGTGGTGCTCGACGATGTGACCGGCGTCCTCGTCGGGCCCGGCCGGCCGGAGGAGCTGCGCGCGGCGCTGGTCTCGCTCCTCGACGACGAGACGCGGCGGCGCCGTCTCGGGGCGGGCGCACGGGCGCTTGCCGAGCGGGAGCTGCGCTGGGAAGTCGCAGTCGAGCGGCTGCTCGCCGTCTACCGAGGGCTCAGGTGAACCGGCAGCGCAGCAGCGTGCGCAGCACGCGCAGGCCGTCCGCCGCGGTCAGCTTCTTCCCCTCCTGGCGCGACCGGGCCTGATACGAGATCGGCACCTCGTGGATCCGCACGCCGCGCCGAAGCACCCGCGCCGCGATCTCCGGCTCGATCGCGAACCCGCGCTCGCGTAGCGGCAACGAGCGAAAGAGTTCCGTCCCCATTGCCTTGTGACACGTCATCACGTCGGAGATGAAGCAGTTGTAGAGCACGTTCGTGGCGAGCGTGACGGCCCGGTTCCCCATCACGTACCAGAAGCTGAACGCCGACTGTGAGGTCCAGGCCCGTGTGCCGAACACGACCTCCGCATCGCCCCGCAGAAGCGGCTCGACCACCGGTCGAAGGTCCGAGGCCCGGTACTCGAGATCGGCGTCGAGAATCGCGGAGAAGCGGCCGGCGGCTTGGGAGAGGCCGGTGACGACGGCCGCACCCTTCCCGCGATTCCGCTCGTGGTGGATCACGGTCACGTTCTCGGGCCACGCACGGGAGCGCAGGATCTCGGCCGTGCCGTCAGTGGAGCCGTCGTCGACGACGATCAACTCGCGAGAGGACACGGGGAGCGGAGCCTCGAGCGCATCCTCGATGGCTGCCTGCACGGTGGCCCGTTCGTCGAAGACGGGCATCAGAATCGTCAGCTCCGGGGCCATAGGCGACCATTCTGAGGGTGAGACACGGCTCCTGCCGTAGCATCGGCGTGATGACCGCTTCCGCGGATGCCCGCGCACGCAGGGGCGCGGTTCGCATCGCCGCCGTGGTGGGCGCCGCCTTCGCCGTGCTGGCCCTGCTCGGTGTCGCCGCCTCGACCCCCCGCTTCTTCAACGACGAGCTGTTCTACATGGAGGCCGGCGTCTCGCTCGGCCAGGGCGACGGGCTGGCCTTCCGCGGCGAGGAATGGGGATACGGCCCCGTGTACCCGGCGCTGATCGCCTTTCTCGTTCGCATCACGGGTGACCAGGAGACGACCTACGACCTCGTCAAGATCCTCAACGCGCTCTGCTTCGCTCTGGCGGCCGTTCCTGTGTTCGTTCTTGCGCGAAGGCTGCTGCCGCGCCGTCCTGCGCTCGTGGTGGCAGCCGCGGCGGTCGCGCTGCCCTCGTCCATGTATGTGTCGGTCTCGATGACCGAGAGCGTCGCCTATCTGCTCGCAGCCTCGGCGGTCACGCTCACCGCGCTCGTGCTGGAGCGCCCGACGGCCGTGCGGCAGCTCGCCACGCTTGCGGTCATCGCTGCTGCGGTCGCCACCCGGCCGCAGCTCGTGTCCCTGGCGGTCGGGTATGCCATGGCTCTCGTCGCCGGCGCGCTGACCGTGTCCGGTCTCCGCGACGAGGTGCGCAGCAGGCCGCGCCGTTTGTGGCCGACCGGGCTTGCGGCCGTTGCCGGGCTCGCGGTGTTCATCCGCGCCGCGACCGGCGAGGAGGGTTTCGCCGGCGCCTTCGGCTCCTACGGAGCCCTGGCCCAGGGCTACGACATCGGAGGGATCGTCTGGTGGTCGCTACGCCATCTCGGGGCACTCGTCCTGTACTCGGGGTTCGCGCTCGCAGCGGCTGCGCCGGCCGCGGTCGCGCTGCTCTGGTGGCGGGGGCGGGGCGGGCCGGCGAGGGCTGTGGCAATCGCCGTACTCGCGCAGACGGCGGCAGCGCTGGGCGTCGTCGGCGCCTTCGCGAGCACCGACTTCGGCCAGGGACTGCTTTTCGACCGCTATCTCTTCTGGCTGCTGCCGGGATGGATCGCGGTGGCGCTGGCGTGGGCGCTCGGCGGCGCACCCCGCTCGCGCCGAACAGCCGCAGTGGGAGTCGTCTGCGCGATCGTTCCGGTGGCGGTGTTGCCCTTTGCCTCGTTGGCCGAGGAGAACTGGTTCCGGCAGTTCCAGGCGGTGGGCACCGAGCTGTGGGGCAAGGTTGGGTCGGCCGCGGCCAGGCTGCCCGGGATCTCCGCGCTCGGCGTGGCGCTCGCCTGCACGGTCGTGATCGCGGCGCTGACGCTGGCCGGACCGCGCCGGTTGCGCATCGCGGCGGCAGGCGCGGTCGCGCTCACCCTCGCCGCGAACCTGCTGCTCGCCTGGCGATCGGCGTTCGTCGATCCTGACCTCTACGGGCTGCCACCGCGCGGTGAGCGGTCCTGGGTGGACGATGTTCTGCCCACGCGGGCGCGGGCCGTCGTGCTCAGCGTCGCCCGTCCGTGCGACGGCGAGCGCGCCGGCTTCGCTGGGATCGAAACCGAGTACTTCAACCGCACGGTGAACCACGCCGGCCTCCTCGGTGGCGAAGCGGCTGACGCCCCGGACCGGCTGCGCGTGACGGCGGACGGGACGCTCGAGCGGCGCTCGGGTGCACCGTTCCGCGCGGTCTACGTGGTTGCCCCGCCGGGCGTGGAGCTGGTGGGTGCGGTGCTTGCGCAGAGCCAGGGCGCCGGACTGGTGCTCTGGCGCACAGACGGACGCGTGCGCGCCGCGTCGGCGCGGAACGACGCCGACCTGCTCGCAAGCCCCTGCCCGTAGAATCCGGCACGAATGTGAGCCGCGAACTCGTCATCGACGGCCGGCGGATCGCGGACGACACGACCAGCTTCGTGATCGCCGAGATCGGCCACAACCACCAGGGCAGCCTCGCCCGGGCGCTGGAGCTCGTGCGCGCTGCGAAGGAATGCGGTGCCGACGCCGTCAAGGTGCAGAAGCGCGACAACCGCGCGCTCTACACCCGCGCGCTCTACGACGCGCCATACGACCACGAGAACAGCTTCGGCGCCACGTACGGCGAGCACCGGGAGGCGCTCGAGCTCGGCCGCGAGGAGCTTGCCGAGCTCATCGCGTTCTCCCGCGAGCTCGGCATCACGTTCTTCGCCACCGCCTTCGACCAGGCGAGCGCCGACGCCCTCGACGAGCTGGGCGTTCCGGCGTTCAAGATCGCGTCGGGCGACGTGCACAACACGCCGCTGCTTCGCCATCTCGCCTCGCTCGGCAAGCCGCTCGTCCTCTCCACCGGCGGTTGCACGATCGCGGACGTCGATCGCGCCGTCGACACCATCCTTCCGCTGAACAGCCAGCTCTGCGTGCTGCAGTGCACGGCGGCCTATCCGGCCGAGGTCGAGGATCTCCACCTGCAGGTGATCACGACGCTGCGTGACCGTTACCCCGAGCTCGTGATCGGCCTCTCGGATCACTACAACGGCATCTCGATGGCGGTGGTCGCCCACATGCTGGGGGCGCGCGTGATCGAGAAGCACTTCACGCTCAACCACGCATGGAAGGGCACCGACCATTCGTTCTCGCTGATGCCGGAGGGCCTGCGCAAGCTCGTTCGTGATCTCCACCGCATTCCCGCCGCCCTCGGGAGTGGTGTCAAGCAGCGGCTCGCGGTCGAGGAGAAGCCGCTCGAGAAGATGGGCAAGAAGCTCGTCGCCGCCAGGCCCCTCCCGGCCGGTCACACGCTCGAGGTCGGTGACATCGTGGCGAAGTCGCCGGCAGACGGCGGCCTGCCGCCGTACGAGCTCGAGGCCCTGCTCGGAGCGGTGCTCGTGCGGGCGCTCGACCAGGACGAGAACGTGACGTTCGCGGACGTCGAGGTCGCCGCACCCGCGACCGTCCGGTGACCTCCCGCTTCGACGTCACCGGCCGGATCGTCGCGGTCACCGGCGGGTTCGGGCAGATCGGCGCGGAGGTGTCCGCCGGCCTCTGCGAAGCCGGTGCCCGGGTGGCCATTCTCGACATCGCCGACGGTCCACGGCAGGACGTCCGTGACCTTGCGCCGCACTTCGAATCGGGGCAGCTGCGAGCCATGCGCGCCGACATCACCGACAGGTCGTCTCTCGAGGCCGCGCTCGACGCACTCACAAGCCTGTGGGGTGCGCCACACGCGCTGCTCAACATCGCAGCGATCGATGCCCCTCCCGACGCTCCGGCAGACGAGGTCGGCCCGTTCGAGGACGTTCCCGTGGCGTCGCTCGAGCGCGTCCTGCGTGTCAACGTCACGGGCACGGTGCTCGCCTGCCAGGTGATCGGCGGCGCCATGGCCCGCGCAGGGCGAGGCTCGATCGTCAACGTCTCGTCCATCTACGGGATGGTCTCGCCGCAACAGGACCTCTACGACTTCCGTCGCAAGCGCGGCGAGACGTTCGTGAAGCCGGTCGCGTATTCGGTCTCCAAGTCCGCAGTGCTCAACCTCACGCGATACCTGGCCACCTACTGGGCGGGGCAGGGGGTGCGCGTGAACACCGTCACCTTCGCAGGCGTGTGGAACGGCCAGGACGCCGCGTTCGTGGAGGCGTACCGCGAGCGGGTGCCACTCGGCCGGATGCTCGACGTCTCGGAGACTGTGGGGCCGTTCCTGTTCCTGGTCTCCGACGCGTCCTCGTACGTGACGGGGGCGAATCTCGTGGTCGACGGCGGATGGACGGCCCAGTGATCCCGGCCGAGATCCCCAACCTGATCGGCGGCGGCGAGGAAGCCGCGATCGCCGGTGAGTGGTTCGAGAAGACGAGCCCCATCGAGGAGTCCGTGCTGGCGCGAGTCGCGCGATCCCGCGCGGCCGACATCGATACCGCCGTGACCGCGGCCCGGCAGGCGCAGGAGGCCTGGGCGGCGCGAACCGTCGTCGCACGCGGCGATCTCCTCCGCGATCTGGCTCTGCTCCTCCGTGAGCGACGGGACCAGGCCTCTGCCATCGTCGCCGCAGAGACGGGGAAATCGCCTTCGCTCGCCCGCGGCGAGACGGACGCCGCGGTGGAGATGGGCCTGTTCGTCGCCGGCGAGGGCCGGCGCTTCTACGGGCGCACGACGACGGCGAGCATGGCGCACCGGGCCGTCTCCACCCACCGGCAGCCGCTCGGGGTGGCCGGCCTGCTGATCTCGTTCAACACGCCGCTGCCCAATGTCGCCTGGAAGGTCTTTCCGGCGCTCCTGTGCGGCAACGCGGCCGTCCTCAAGCCGTCCGAGGAGACACCGGCGTCAGCCTGGTTCTTCGGGCGCCTGGCCACGGAGGTCGGGCTTCCCCCGGGCATTCTCAACATCGTGCATGGTCGCGGCCCCGAGGCCGGCGCACCACTCGCCGCGCATCCTGACGTCGATCTGGTGAGCTTCACCGGCTCGGCCGAGACCGGGCGGCTCGTGAACATGGCCGCCGCCGAGCGTCTGGCCAAGGTCTGCCTCGAGCTGGGAGGCAAGAACGCGCTCGTCGTGTGCGACGACGCCGATCTCGACCGGGCGGTGCAGTGGACGCTCCAGTCCGCCTTCTCCAACGCGGGCCAGCGCTGCGCAGCGGCCAGCCGCGTCGTGGTCATGGACGAGGTGTACGACACGTTCCGCGACCGCCTCGTCGTCGCCGCAAGGGGGCTCACGGTCGGGTCGCGCGACGAGGACGCGCTGGGGCCGGTGATCTCGTCGCGCTCGCTGGAGCGAATCCTCGAAGCAGTCGGGCAGGCGACCCAGGCAGGCGCGAAAGTCATCGCCGGCGGCCGGCGGATGGACGGGCCAGGCTGGCATCTCGAGCCGACGCTGCTCGAGGAGGTACCCGCCGCGTCGTCTGTCCTGCGGGAGGAGTTGTTCGGTCCGGTAGCGACGCTGCAGCGGGCCGGGTCGTTCGAGGAGGCGATCGCCATCGTCAACGATTCGCCATACGGGCTCACGGCTGCCGTCCATACCGGCAGCGTGCACCGCGCCATGCGGTTTGCCGAGCGCGTCCGCACCGGCGTCGTCGTGGTCAACGCGGGCACGCACGGCAGCGAGCCGCACATGGGCTTCGGCGGCCTCGGTCTTTCGGGAACGGGCTGGAGAGAGGCCGGCGTCGAGGCGCTCGACGTCTACTCCGACTGGAAGGCGGTCAACGTCGTCACCGATCCGGGGCTCGCTTGACCACGAGGACGACGGTGGCGGTGCTCGGCACCGGCGGCGTCGGGGCCGTTCTTGCCGTCCGCTACGGCCTAGCTGGGCACCGTGTGCTCTGCCTGGCGAGCCCGCGCTCGGGCCCCGTGATCCGGGAAAGGGGCCTCACCGTGCTCGCGCCCGACGGCTCCCTCGCCTTCCGCCCAGAGGTGGTGGCGCTGCTCGAGGAACCGGTGGACGTGCTCGTCGTGGCGACCAAGGCCCAGGTCCTCGCGGACGCGCTCGACCGCGTCGACCCGGCCGCTGTCGCCTCCGGTGCGGTCGTGCCGCTGCTCAACGGCATCGAGCACATGGGCATCCTGCGCGAGCGGTTCGGCGACGTCGTACTCGCCGGCTCGGTGGGGCGGATCAGCGCGCAGATCGAGGAGCCGGGCCGCATCGTGCAGCACTCGGCCGGCGCGCTCATCGCACTCGCTTCGGATGCGCGGCCGGCGACCTGGACGGAGGACGTGGCAGCCCGGTTGCGGGCGCCGCAAGTCGGCGTGGTTGTCGGCGCGAGCGAGGCCGAGGTTCTGTGGGACAAGCTGGTTCGCCTGGCAGGTCTTGCGGCGGCGACGAGCGCTTCCGGTCTCACGATCGGCGGCACGCGCTCCTCGCCGGAGTGGCGTCCGCGGCTGCTGGCCGCGTTCGAGGAGGCGGCGGCTGTCGCCGCTTCCGAAGGCGCAGAGCTGGACGTCCCCGCCATGATCGCGTTCGTCGACGGGCTGCCATTCGACTCTTCGACGTCGACGTCGCTCGATGTTGCAGCCGGTCGGCCCTCCGAGCTCGATGCGATCTCGGGAAGCGTGCTGCGCATCGGCGAGCGAAACGATGTGCCGTGCCCCCAACTGGCCTCGCTGGTGGCTGACGCCGAGGAGCGGGCGGCATGCCTCGCGCGGTAGCGCTGATCGGCGCCCGCGCGGGCTCGGAGCGCGTCCGAGGCAAGAACATCCGCGCCCTGGCCGGGCATCCTCTGCTCGCCTATGCGATCGAGACGGCCCGTCAGTCCGGGCTCTTCGAGCGGATCGTCGTCTCGACGGACGCGGAGGAGACCGCAGCGGTGGCGCGCCACTACGGCGCCGAAGTGCCCTTCCTGCGGCCGGCGGAGTACGCAACGTCCACTTCGCCCGACATCGAATGGATCGCGCACCTGCTCCCGCGACTGGGACAGGAATTCGACATGTTCGCGATCGTTCGCGCCACGAACCCCTTCCGCGGGCCTGACACGCTCCGCCGGGGCCTCGCCCAGCTGCTGGCGACCCCCGAGGCGGACTCGATCCGCGCCGTCGAGCGTGTCAAGCAGCACCCGGGGAAGATGTGGCTGCTGGCCGGGGACGAGCGCACGATGACACCGCTCCTCGACCAGTCGCACCTCGACGTGACGTGGCATGCAGGCCAATACCAGGCGTTGCCCCCGGTGTACGTGCAGAACAGCGCGCTCGAGATCGCCTGGACGCGCTGTGTGACCGAACACGGCACCCGCGAAGGGCGAGTGCTCGCGCCGTTTCTGACGAGCGGGTACGAGGGCTTCAACATCGACGACGAAGACGACTGGGCGAAGGCCGAGGCACTTGTCTCGTCCGGGGCGGCAGCCCTGCCCGTGATCGAGACGCCCGGCTACGCGTAGGGGCACCGTCGACGACGGCGCCGGCTCAAGTCAGAGGCTCCGCGCCGGATCGTGTCGCCCGCGCCGGAACGCCCATCACCGTCACGCCGGGAGGAACGTCTCGTGTCACGACCGCGCCCGCTGCGACGACCGCACCCGGCCCGACCGAGACCGTGTTGAGGACGGCGGCGCCCATGCCCACGTACGCGCCGTCACCGATCCGGCATAACCCAGCGATGTTTGCGCCCGGCGACACGGTGACGTGATCGCCGATCCGGGTGTGGTGACCGATAAGTGCCCCCCTGTTCACGATCACGTGCTCGCCTATGGTCGTGTGGGCGGCAACGATGGCGCCGACACCCACTACGGAGCCGGCACCGACGACGGACGACGTCGACACGTGTGCCGCCGGATGCACGACCGTCGCAAACCCGAACCCGAGATCTCGCGCCTGCCGTGTGAACCGTGAACGCTGCGTCCCCAGACCGCAGACCGCAAAGTGGGTCGCTGCGAGATCATGCGCATCGTCGATCCACAGCACCGGGACGCCTTCCAGCTCCCGCCCCGCACGCTCCGGAACGTCGTTCTCGAGGTGGGCGGTCACCCGGAAGCGCCCGGCGCTCGTGACGACATCTGCGATCTCTGCAGAGAATTCCGTGGCACCGAGGATCACGAGCGGCTCGCCGAACACCCGCCGATCGTAGACCGAACCGTCCACCCGGATACGATCGCCCGCGTGACGGAAGCGCCGGCGCATCCTCTCGGTCGGGTTGTCATGCTCGTGACGGGCGAGCAGCTGGGCGGTGCCGAGCGGAACGCGATCGAGCTCGCCACGGCTTTCCGCAATTGCGGCACCGATGTGGTCTTCGTCGCTCTGGACGGCCGGCCGGGGCGGGCGCGCGAGGACGCGGAGGACGCCGGCTTCACCTGGCACACGCAGACCGTTGCTTGGCGACCACGTCTCGTGCCCCGGATCATCGAGCTCGGCCCCGCGATGAGATCGCTGCGTCGTTTGAGGCCGGACGTCGTCGTCGGTCACACCAACCTGCCGAACGTCGTCGGCGGGTTGCTCTGGCGCGCCGCAGGCGCGCGGGCCTTCGTGTGGACGCAGTGCGACGTGCTGGGGTCGACCCGGATCCACCCTCGCATCTTCCGTCGAGCGCTGCGCTCGGCGCCCGCAGTCGTGACGACTGCCCGACACGCCAGGGAGTGGCTCTGTGCCGAGTACGGCACCGACCCCTCGCGCGTCCATGTGGTGTACAGCCGTGTCGAGCTGCCCGGAGCGGAGGCAGACCGCGAAAGGTGGCGGAGGCGGCTGGGTGCTCCCGGCACGGCCGTTATCGCCGTCATGCTGGCAACCCTCCACCCCGGCAAGGACCACGCGACGGTGTTGCACGCCTGGCGCCGCTTGCGCGACGAGCTCCGCGACAACGGGCCGGAGACCCTGCTCGCCTTCGCCGGCCGCGAGGCCGGCACCGCGGACACGCTGAAGGCGCTCACTCGCCAGCTCGGGCTCGAGGCATCCGTGCGGTTCCTCGGCGACACCCCGGACGTGCGCGGCCTGCTGGAGGCTGCCGATTTCGCGATCTTCGCCTCGCACAGCGAGTGCCTAGGGCGCGGAGCCACCGAGCCGATGTCGGTCGGACTACCGGTCGTCGGGGCCGACGTCGCCGGCATCCGCGAGGCCGTCGGTGACGCCTGCGCGGAGCTGCTGTATCCGCCGCAAGACGTCGACGCGCTGGCGCGGCTGCTCGGCCGGATCGTCCGCGATGCCGATCTTCGGGCGCGCCTCGGGATTCGGGCGCGGGAGTTGATCGCGAACCGCCAGAACGCCGCCGCCACGACCGGCGTGCTCGTCGATCTCATCGAGCGGCTGGCGCAGACAGGGCGACCCCCAGAGTGCGTGATCCCCGCCGATCCGTATTCTCATTTCCCGTGAAGGTCGCAAAGCTGGAGACGCTGTTCTGCGACGCCGGTTGGCGCCCGTGGATCTTCCTGCGCGCAGAGACAGACGACGGCCTCGTCGGCTGGGCCGAGATCACCGACTCGCACGGGTCGCCGCGGGGGCTTGCAGGGATCGTCGAGGACCTCGCACCCCTCGTCGTCGGCCGAGACCCCCGGGCGAGCGAGCGCATCTACTGGGAGCTCTACCGGCACACAAGGCAGAGCCCGGGCTCCGTGATCCAGAAGGCGCTCGGCGGCATCGAGAACGTGCTGCTCGACCTCAAGGGCAAGGCACTCGGCGTACCCGTGTACGAGCTCTTCGGCGGTCCCACTCGCGATCGTGTGCCCCTCTACTGGTCGCATTGCGGTACCACCCGCGCCCGCGCCTGGGAGGTGACAGGAACGCCGAAGCTGGCGAGCTACGCCGACGTGGCAGCGCTCGGACGGGAGGTGGCCGCGGCCGGGTATCGCGCCTTCAAGACGAACATCGTCGTGCCCGGTGAGACGCCGCGCGTGCTGATGCCGGGCTTCGGCCCGGGCGGCGGGGTGATGCGTGCTCGAGAGATCGCCGACGCGCTCGTACGTCTTCTGGAGGCCTTCGCCGAAGGCACGGGGGATCGCGCACAGCCAGTCGTCGACCTCAACTTCAACCTCGAGCCGGAGGGTGTGATTCGAGTCGCGCGGGCACTCGAGCGGTTCGACTTGCTCTGGCTCGAGGTCGACATCTTCGACCCCTCGGCACTCGCGCATGTGCGGCGCTCGGTGCCGATGCCGGTGTGCTCAGGCGAGAACCTCTACACACTTCGTCAATTCCGTCCCTTCCTGGAGCAGGGCGCGCTGGACGTGGCGTCGGTGGACGTGATCTGGAACGGCTTCCACCAGTCCAAGAAGATCGCCGACGCGGCGGAGACCTTCGAGGTCAACTGCGCCCCGCACAACTACTACAGCCACCTCGCGACGTTCATCGCGGCGCAGTGGTGTGCAGCCATCCCCAACGTGCGGATTCTCGAGATCGACGTCGACGACGTGCCGTGGCGTGACGCGCTCGTCACCGTCGTGCCGAACATCGAGGCGGGCGATCTCGTCGTTCCGGACGGTCCCGGCTTCGGCACCGACGTCGTCGAGGACGTGCTGCGCGCGCACCCCTGGCCGGCTTGAGGCGCCCGATGCGGGAGGCGCTCGCGCGCTTCGACCGGCTCGCGGTTCACAGCCGCCGCGGGCGGATCGTGTTCGGTTTCGCGCTTCTCGTCTACGCGGCCGAAAGCACGGTGCTGCCGCTCGTCAGCGGCCGCGACTTCGGAACCTACACGCGCTTCTACGTGCAGATGTTCGAGTGGGACTCGGTGCTGCCGATGTCCATGCTCTACCGGACACCCGTGGCTCCGCTCGTGACCGGGCTCCCGCTCGACCTCGGCGGCGGCTGGCTGGCGCAGGCCGTGATGGCGCTCCTCTTCGCGGCCGCGGTGCTTGCCTGGAGCGAGATCGCAGCGCGCTTCGACGCCCGGGCCGCACTGGCCGCTGGGATCGTGCTCGCGCTGTACCCCGGATACGGGATCCTTTTCCATCGGCTCTCGAGCGACTCGGTGTTCGCGGCGGCGTTCGCACTCTGGGGCTGGCTGCTCGTACGCGCGATCGAACGCCCCGGAGTGGCGCGCTTCGTCCTCGCAGGGCTTGCCGTGGCGCTCTGCGCCCTCGTGCGCCCGGGCAACCAGGTGCTCCTGGCATTCGTGCTCGTGCCGGCACTGCTACGTGCGCCACTCGGCCGGCGAGTGGTGCGTGCTTCCGCGTACGCGGGCGTCGCCGTGGCCGTGCTCGCGGGCTGGGCGATCCTCAACGGCGTCCGCTACGACGACTATGCCGTCGCCCGCGCAGGGAACGCTTACGTTCCCTTCTTCCGTGCGCTCGTTCGTGACCACATCGTCCAACCCGACAACGGCCCCGCGTCGCGGGAACTGGCAGCTGCGGTGCGTGAGCGCCTGCTCGGCGAGGAGCCCTACCGCTCATACGAGGTCGATCTCGAGAAGTTCTTCGGGCAGGCATCAGACCGCATGTTCGAGGACACGCTCAATCTCGCCGACGAGACCCGCGGATGGGACAGCGACTACAGCCTGCTACGTGAGGCGGGGCTCGAGGCGGTGCGGGAACATCCGGGACGCTACGCGTCGGGCGTGCTCTCCGATCTCTGGCGCGAGCTCTGGCATCCGCTGCACATCTCGATCGAAGACGTGCCGTCGGAGTCCGTACCCGCTTCCGGGTCCGGCGGGAGCCCCGCCGATCCCACGCCCGAGCCGAGCGGCGGCGAGCTGATCCCGGCGGCGCGGCAGGGGTTCTATACGACGACGCCGGACCGCACGGTCCGGGAGGTATGGACTTCGGCGACCGCACACGACCTCGTCTTCGACCGCCCCGGCGACCGCGAACGGTACGAGCAGGTGCTCGCCGAGATGGCAGAGTTGCACGCCGAGCTTCCACCGTACGCCGGCAGCGTCGAGGGCACACGCTGGCTCTCGCGCTCCTCGAAGCTGTTCCCACCCCCGGCGCTGTGGCTCCTCGCCGGCCTCATCGCGATCGCCGTTCGCCGGCCGGCGCGCAGCATGGTGGCCATCGTGCCCGCGCTCGGTGCGGCTGCCGTGCTCGTCACCAGTGCCCTCGGCACGTACGCCATCATCGAGCTCGCCGTCCCGGTTGCCCCCGCATTCGTGCTCGTGGGCGTGGCGTGCCTGCTCGGACCGCGGTCGCGACTACGATCGGCGGAGGTGGCGACGCAACGGCACACGACATGAGCCTCTGGCGGAACGCCCTCTACCGCGCGGTGCGCCTCGCTGCGCCCCATGCCGGCCTGCACGCCTACGAGCCGTCACGAGAGCACGAGGCCAACCTCGCATCGTTCACGACCTTCGCCGACGACGCGCGGTCGATCCGGGACAAGCGCAGCTCCACCCGCTTCTCGGACGAGATCCCCGATCTCACGCTCACCGCCGAAGGCCTCGCAGACGTACTGGCCGGGCGCGACTGGACCGATCGGCGCGTGCTCGAGGTGGGGCCGAAGTACGGCGTGCACTCGCTGTGGATCGACGAGCAGCTCCGCCCCTCGCAGCTCGTCTTCTGCGACTTCGAGGCCGACAGCCACCGGCACGAGCTGTGGGTCGGCAGTCTGCAGTCGCCGCACCGCTTTGTGTACGGCGACCTGCGGTCTGCCGACGAGCTGCTCTCAGAAGCGCCCTTCGATCTCGTCTTCTTTCTCGGCGTGCTCTACCACTCGGCCCACCATGTCGAGCTCCTCGCCCGGCTCAATCGCCTCACCCGGCTCGGTGGGTCGATGCTGCTGGAGACCACCGTCGACCCGCGTCCCGACGCCTCGGTGCGGCTGCGCTGGCAAGAGGAGAGCGCCAAGGCGAAGGCTGTGCCCACCCTCACCGCCACCCGGCTGCTCCTGGCCTGGACCGGCTGGTGCTCCGTCACGCGCTTCACCGACTACCGCCCGGGCTCCTCCGAAGTCCTGCTCCTGTGCGAGAAGACGCACGAGCTCTCGTCCGACGGGCGATTCGCCGAGCTCGTGCGGCCACAGAGGCCGTCATGAGGCGCCCCGTGTCACATCGGCGCCTTGCGCTCCAAGGGAACGGCCGGCCGCGCCAGCGGCCGCTTCAGGAACTCTCCCGAGCCGGGATCCGCGAGAGCGGATACCGGCTCTGGGGACAAGAACAAGGCTTTTCCCGAGCCGGGATCCGCGGGAGCGGATACCGGCTCTGGGGGCAAGGATGAGCGCAGTCCTCGAGCTGATCCCCCGCGAGGCGTTCGGGCGCGTCGCCGGCGACTCTCCCGACGACACGCGGCTTGCGCTGCTCGCGGACATGTGCCGGCACAACGCCCTCGTCGCCGTCAAGCGGGCGGGCTCGGGGCACCTCGGGTCGACGCTCTCCTCGCTCGACATCGTCGCCCACCTGCTGTGGCGCGAGCTCGACACACGGGTCATCGGCTGGGACAGCCCCGACCGGGACGTCTTCTTCTCCTCCAAGGGCCACGACGTGCCCGGCCTCTACGCGGCGCTGCACGGGCTCGGCGTGCTCGGCAGCGACAGGCTGATGCTCCTCCGGCGGCTGGGCGGGCTCGACGGGCACCCCGACGTCGGCGTCCCGGGCATCGAGGCCAACACCGGGTCGCTGGGGATGGGCATCTCGAAGGGCCGCGGGATCGCCTGGGCCAAGCGACACCTCGGCCGCGGCGGGCGCGCGGTGGTGATGGTCGGTGACGGGGAGCTCCAGGAGGGGCAGAACTTCGAGGCACTCCAGGCCGCCGCCCACCAGCGCACGGGGAACCTCGTGGTCATCGTCGACCGGAACGCGCTGCAGTCCGACAAGCCGACCGACGAGATCCTGGCGCTCGGCGACCTGGAGGCGAAGCTCAGGGTCTTCGGCTGGCAGGTGGAGCGGTGCGACGGGCACGACCACCGCGCCCTGTCGGCAGCCTTCCTGCGGTTTCGCGACGGCGATGCCGGCCAGCCGAAGGCGCTCGTGGCGGACACGATCAAGGGCAAGGGGATCAGCTTCATGGAGCACCCGCACGCGCTGGCCGAGGGCGCCGGAACCTACCGCTGGCACTCGGGCGCGCCGGACGACGACGCGTACGCGGCCGGCCGTTCCGAGCTCCTCGAGCGCATCGGGGCCGGCTTCGCCGCGCTCGACCTGGGCTCGATCGACCTCGTTCGGATGCTTCCGCCGGCACGCGAGAATGCGGCTGTCTCTTTGCAGGGAGAGCCCGAGAGCGGAGCCGGGGCCGGTCAGCCGCTCAAGGCGACCGCCGAGTTCGTGGCCGCCGCCTACGGGGAGGAGCTCCTCGAGCTGGCAGCGCGACACCCCGAGCTGGTGGTGCTCGACGCCGACCTCGCCTCCGACTGCCGCGTCCGGGGCTTCGAGCTCGAGTACGCCGCCCGCTTCGTCGAGAACGGCATCGCCGAGCAGGACATGGTGTCGATGGCGGCCGGGCTCGCCCGGCACGGGCTGCTGCCGGTTGTCAACTCCTTCGCCAGCTTCCTCGCCTCGCGCGCGAACGAGCAGATCTACAACCAGGCCAGCGAGCGCTCGAAGGTGATCTACGCATTGCACTACGCCGGTCTGATCCCGGCCGGGCCGGGAAAGAGCCATCAGAGCCTTCGCGACATCTCCCTGCTCGGCGCGCTTCCCGGCTTCACGATCCTGCAGCCGGGGAACGGCGCAGAAACGCGGCGGCTGCTGCGCTGGGCCGTGGAGGACGCGTCGGGCAACGTCGCCCTGCGACTCGCGATCGGCCCTTCGCCGCGCCCGATCGAGGGCCTCGGTACCACGCCACCGTCGCCGGGTGTCGGGACCGAGCTCGTCGCGGGTGGCGACGGGACGCTTCTCGCGTACGGCCCGGTGATGCTGCACGAGGCACTCCTCGCAGCCGAGACGCTCCGCGCCGCGGGGACGCGACTGCGCGTCGTGGCGATGCCCTGGCTCAACGTCGTCGACGCGACGTGGGCGGAGGAGCTTGCTGCGGGGGGCCGGCTCTTCGTGCTCGAGGATCACAGCCCGGTGGGTGGACTCGGTGACGCGGTGCGCCGCGCTCTCCCCGGCACTGCCGTCACCGTGTTCGGGGTCGAGGGCTGGCCGGCCTGCGGGACGCCGCCGGAGGCTCTCGCGGCGCACGGTCTCGACGGGGCGTCGCTGGCGCGCCGGATCGCCGCCGCACTCACGTGATGGCGGACGGGCGCCCGGTCTGGCTCGTTCTCCCCGACCCGTTCCCGACCCGAGTCTTCGTGGATTGCGGCATCGTCGACGGTCTCCGCGAGCGGCTCGGCGACCGGCTCTCCGCTCTGCTGCTGCTCCCTCACGACGAAGAGGAGGCTTTCGCCGGGCGACTCGACGGCGTGCGGCTGCTCGATCGGCGGACGCTCTTGCCCTCGCGGGTCCCGCCGGCCCAGCGCCTGCACCGGCGCCTTGATCGCGCCCTCGACGACCGCTTCGGGTTCTACCCGCTCGCCGTCCGCCACAGCCTCAGGCACTCCTTTCATCCCGAACGGATGCGTGCCGGCCACGACAACTGGTTTCTCGATCCGGACCGGCGAGGGCCGGCGCCATCGTGGCGGTTCATCGAACGTGCCATGTTCGCCTGGCACTACTCGGGCGTCCGCTACGTCCCGCGGCCTCTGGTCAGGGCCCTCCGTTCCGAGCGGCCGGCGATCGCCGTCGCCAACGTCCAGACGCGAGCTGCCGTTCCGTTCCTCGTGGCTGCCCGCCGCCTGGGATTGCCCTCGGTCGGGTACGTGTCGAGCTGGGATCACACGGTCGGCAAGGGGGTGATGGCGCCGTTCGTCGATCGCTATCTCGTGCAGAACGAGCAGATGGCCGACGACGTCGCGCAGTACCACGGCGTGCCCCACGAGCGCGTCATCGTCACCGGCTGGCCGCAAACCGACGTCTTCGCGAAACCTTCTCCCCGCAGCAGCTACGACGACCTGGTGCGATCGCTCGGGCTCGACCCGACGCGCAAGGTTGTGCTGTTCGCGGGCAATACGCCGACCAACGCGCCGTACGAGGGTCGGCTTGTGAGGCGATTGACGGCCTGGTGGCGCGACAGCGGATCGCCGTTCTCGCTGCTCTTTCGTCCGCATCCACGCGACCGCTCCTGGCGAGAGCGGTACGCCGACGCGCTCGATGCCCCCGGGGCCCGCGTGCAGGAACCGAGCTACACCGACCTCGATCGCCTTGCCACTCTTCTGCACCATGTGGACGCGGTCGTCGCGAACGCGGGAACGGTTCTCCTCGACGCTGTCGTCAACGACCGTCCGGGGGTGTGCGTCCTCTTCGACGAGGGTGCCCCGGAGGGCGAACGGCATGCGGAGCTGAACGTGGTGGGACGCCACTACCGTCCGCTGTTCGCTGCCGAGCCGTTCGAGGTGGCGCGGTCCTTCGAAGAGCTCGTCTCGGGACTCGGCCGGTCACTGGCTGAGCCCGAAGCGCGCACGAAGGAACGTGCGGCGGCCAAGGCCCTCGTTGTCGGGACAGTCGATGGGCGCGCGGCTGCTCGTGTGGCGACTGCGATCGCAGAGATGGCGTGACGTGGCGAGCCCGCCTCGGTTCACGCCTTTCGGGGCGCGGCGGCGCCGTCCTCCGGACGGTGTGGGCGACGGTGCGCACGGGCCGTGTGCACGCCGTGTGGGTGCGAAACGGTGTGCTCACCTACCGCTACCCAGGCGGGATCTACACGGTGCGCGGCATGGGCACGCCCGCCGAGCTCGAGTCGCAGACGCGAGACCTCTTCCTGTGGGATTACACACCGGCGGAGGGCGATGTCGTGGTCGACTGTGGCGCTGGTTCGGGGACGGAGGCGTTGGTGCTCGCATCGGTTGTCGGAGAGGTCGGCCAGGTCGTGGCGATCGAAGCGCATCCCGCGTCGTTCGCGAAGTTGGAGCTCGTCCGTCGCTTGAATCGACTACGGAACGTGTCGCCGGTCCATGCGGCCGTGACGGACACGCTGGGGGTCGTCCGCATCAGTGACCTGCCGAACGACCAGGCCAACTCGATCGTGGGAGTGCACGGCCGCTCCGGTGTCGACGTCCCCGCCGAGCGGCTCGACCACCTGCTCCCGAAGCTTGGGATCGAGCGGATCGACCTGCTCAAGATGAACATCGAGGGTGCGGAGCTCAGAGCACTCCAAGGCCTCGGTGAGTACATCCATCGCGTACGCCACATCGTTGTCGCCTGCCATGACTTTGCCGCGGCGCGCGGCGAGGAGATGCTTTCCCTCGAGCCCGTTCGCGCGTTCCTCGAAGGGGCAGGGTTCGAGGTTCGTCGTCGTGCCGACGAGCGCTACTGGGTGGCGCACTATCTCTATGCCTCGCGTCGCGGAACGGCGGCACGGCCATGCTGAGACCGACCTCTACTCGCGCGGGCCGCCGTCACGGACGAAGTGGAGAACGCCGCCCTCCGCAGCATCGACAGTCCTCAACCCCGCCGAGTCCATCAGGTCGACGATCTCCGTCCGTGAACAGCCTGAGTGCGAATGCCACTCGACGAACACCTCGTGCACCTGAGAGAGTGGCGAGGGGTCGTGAAGGATCTCGCACTCCGCGCCTTCGGCGTCGATCTTGACGACGATGCGAGCGTTGGCCGCTTGCGGAAGAAGCGCAAGCGCGTCTCGGAGAGTGATCACGTCGACGGCTTCCTCTCCGGCCGGTCTCTCGACGGGCTTGAGGGAGTGGGCCCAGGAGGTGCTGTCGAGATGGAGAGTCCGACGGCCGGCAGAATCTGCAACCGCGGCGTTCACCGCCATCCAGCCGGTAGGTCGTGCCGCCGCACTGCGCTCCAAGGCGCGGCAGTTCTCCCGAGCGGGCTCGATCGAGGTGACGAACGCGGCGCCGCTGCTCAATGCGAACGCGCCGAAATACCCCTTGTGCGCTCCGATGTCCAGCACGAAGGCGTCTCGGTAGTCCGTTGCATACGGCTTGTCCCCGAACACCTCCACGAACGCCAGCCAGTCGATCGCGAACCCTTCGTGATTCCCGAGCTCGATCGAGGTCCCGCCCACGCGGAGCTCTGCTCTTTTCGGCGGTCCGAAGAGCAACTCGCGGAACAGGAGAACCCACAGCTTTCGCGTGGCTGATGGCTCGAGAGCTCCTGCACGCGCCACAGCCTCCACCTGCTCGCGAAGAACAACGAGCTCGTCTCCGAGCAGGCGTCTGCGCATGCTCCACAGGCGCTCAGTTGCCCTCACCCGTGCCAGCCTACCCCGTGCCGGGGACCGCGGGCATTACGATCGTCGGTATGTCGGCGGCCTCGGTGGATCATCTCCGGCGTGCAACCGGTCGTGGACTTCGACGGTGAGCCCCTCGATGCACTCCGTGGCTCGCACCCTGTGGCACCGGGCAGTCCCCGGCCCGGTGAGATCGACGATCAACTCGTGGCGAGCGACGCGTCGCAGATCAGCGTGGCGGAAGCCAAGGGATCTCGGTGATCTCCGCCGGACACGGCCCTTTGGGACATGGGGTGAGTCACGCGGGGGACCGATCGACCGGTACTACATCGATCGCTACCTCGCGTCTCACGCGGACGACGTGCACGGACATGTGCTCGAGATCTGCGGCGACGAGTACGCCGTGAAGTTCGGCCGGAACATCAGCAAGATCGACATCCTGGACATCCTCCCCGACAACCCACGCGCGACCATCATCGGCGACATCGCGGACGCTCCGGCACTCCCCGATGCGACCTTCGAATGCGTACTCGTCACCCAGACGCTGCCGTTCGTATTCGATCTCCCGGGCGTCTTCGCGACCCTCCATCGCATCCTCGCTCCCGGGGGGGTGGCGCTGATCACGACCCCGGGGATCTGCCGGATCGCCCCGGTAGAGGACAGGCTGTTCGGCCACTGGTGGAATCTCACCCCCGCGTCGCTCGCCCGGCTCGCCGGCACCGCCTTCGGGACCGATCAGGTTTCGGTTGAGACCTTTGGCAACGTGCTCTCGGCGACAGGATTCCTCTTCGGGCTCGGACCGTACGACCTCTCGCCGTCAGAGCTCGACGACCACGACCCCGCCTTCCCGGTCACCGTAGGCTTGCGGGCCGTGAAGCAGGTGTGACGCAGCCTCGGCCGGCCGACGCGGTCGTCGTCTCCCCTCACCTGGATGACGCGATCCTCTCGCTCGGCGCGACGGTGGCCGGGCTGGCACGGAACGGCCTGGCGATCAGCGTGGTCACCGTCTTCGCGGGAGACACGTCGTCGGCGAAGCCCTGCGGCGGCTGGGATGAACGGGCAGGGTTCGCGACCGAGGGGGAGGCGGCGAGAGCAAGGCGGGCCGAGGATGAGCGGGCATGCGACATCATCGGAGCCCGGCCGGTCTGGCTGCCGTTCTCGGAAGCCGACTATCGAGACGCGACCCTCGACGACGAGGCGATCACTGAAGCGCTCCTTCCTTTCCTCGAGACTGCAACGATGACCTATCTCCCCGGGTTCCCGCTCACGAACCCTGACCACGCATACCTCTCGAAGCTCGTCCTCGAGAGCAGGCCTGCGATCCCACGAATCGCTCTCTATGCCGAGCAGCCGTACCGCTATCAGGTGCGACGGGAACATCGCCGGCCCGTCACCCCGCTGCTTCCTCGCCAAGGAAGAGGATCGTGGACACGAGGGGGGCTCCGCCGGTTCGCCCGGGTTGCAAAGCGACGCGCGATCCTCGCCTACAGCTCGCAAGTCTCGCTGCTCGGTCTCGACCGTGACGACCACAAGAAGCTCGACGCCATGCTGCGTCACGAAGCGTTGCACGGTGGAGAGGCCGTGTGCCTGCTCGCATGAGGGGTGATTTCGGCAGATGAAACTCGTCATGACCCTCCTCGCCCGGGACGAGGCCGACATCATCGAGGGTCAGATCCGGTTTCATCTTGCGGCCGGTGTCGACTTCTTCATCGTCACCGATCACGGCTCCTGCGACGGGACCACCGAGATCCTGTCGCGCCTCGCCCACGAGGGCGTAGCTCACGTGATCAGGGAAGACGGGGCGACGCTGCGTCAGTCGGAGTGGGTGACACGGATGGCGCGGCTCGCAGCTCTCGAGCACGGCGCCGACTGGGTCATCAATTCGGACGCAGACGAGTTCTGGTTGCCGAGCGGGGGAGGGCTGAAGCAGGTCCTCAGCCTGATGCCCGAACGGATTGGTGTCGTCGAGACCTTCGTTCGCCCGTTCCTTCCCCACGACGGTCCGGAGCCGTTCCATCAGCGAATGGTGTTCCGGCTGACGGCGAGAGCGGCGATCAACGATCCGTCGAGCCCGTTTCGCGTGAACACCCGTCTGCTGCATCGGGCCGACGGCCGCGTCACGGTCGGAACCGGCAACACCTCGATCTCGGGCTTCCGTCGACCGCGCTTGACGGGTTGGGCGCCCGTCGAGGTGCTGCACTTCCCGATTCGTAGCTTCGCTCACTTCGAGAGGAAGTTCCTCGCGCATTTCCACACCGTGGAGGCGAAACGGCGCGATCACATTCGGGCGCACGAGGCAGCGAGCGCTGGACGGCTCGCCGAGCTCTATGCGGAGATCTGCGTCGGCGA
>JBJXGY010000076.1:0-10466 GCA_046160185.1 Gaiella sp.
CTCGGGCGCATCTCCTACGTGAACATGGCTCCGGTCTTCTACCGGCTCGAGCAGGAGGTCGAGGAGGTCGTCGGCGTCCCGACCGAGCTGAACCGCGCGCTGCTCGACGGCGGTCTCGATCTCGCACCGATCTCTTCGATCGAATACGCACGCCACGCGGAGGCGCTGCGGCTGCTGCCGCGGCTCTGCGTCTCCTCCGAGGGTGCCGTCGACTCGATCCAGCTCGTCAGCCGCTTGCCGTTCCAGCGGATCGAGTCGGTCGCCGTGACGCCGGAGAGCGCGACCTCGGTCGTCCTCACCCGCGTCTTGCTGCCGCACGCCGAGATCCGCCCGTTCGGCGACGAGGCCGACGCGAGGCTGCTGATCGGGGACGCCGCGCTCCGGAGCGCCTTCGAAGACCCCACTCCGCACTACGATCTGGGGCGGCTCTGGCTGGAGCGCACCGGCCTCCCCATGGTGTTTGCCGTCTGGGCGGCGCCGGAGCCCGTCGTGAGCGGCCTCGGCGACCTGCAGGATGCGCTCGTCGCGTCGGTGCGCCTCGCCCGGTCCGAGCCTGAGCAGCTCGCACACGAGGCCGCTGCCCGCTACGGCTACCCGGCCGGGTTCCTCGCCCGCTACTTCGAAAAGCTCCGCTACAGCTTCGGGCCGCGGGAGCGGGCCGGGTTCTACACGTTCCTGGAGATGGCCCGCGACGTCGGCGAGCTCGCACGTGTGCCCGAGCTGCGGTTCGTGAACGAAGAGGTGCGCGTGTGACCACGGTCGTCGAGGCAACCACGGCTCCGGTGAGAGAGGTGCTCGACAAGGCACTCGACGGCGAGCGCATCACGGACGCCGATGCGCTCGCGCTCCTGCGCTCTCGTGAGCTGATCACCGTAGGCCGGGTGGCCAACGAGATCCGGGCTCGCAAGACCGACCCGCAGCGCGTCACCTTCATCGTCGACCGCAACATCAACTACACCAATGTGTGCGTCACCGACTGCGACTTCTGCGCCTTCTACCGGGCTCCCGGTGACACGCGGGAGGCGTATCTGCTCCCCAAACCGGTGATCTTCAAGAAGATCGAGGAGACGCTCGCGATCGGGGGTACGGGCGTGCTCATGCAGGGCGGTCATCACCCCGATCTCGGCATCGAGTTCTACGAGGATCTCTTCCGGTCGATCAAGAGCCGCTACCCCATCCATCTGCACTGCCTGTCGCCGCCGGAGGTGCAGCACATCTCACGGCGCTCGAAGCTGACGGTGTGGGAGACGCTGTCCCGGCTTCGTGACGCCGGCCTCGACTCGCTGCCCGGTGGCGGCGCCGAGATCCTGGTCGACAGGGTACGAGCGATCATCGCGCCGCTGAAGACGACGTCGAACGAATGGCTCGGTGTGATGCGCGAGGCGCACCGGCTCGGCATGTCCACGACGGCGACGATGATGTACGGCCACGTCGAGACGCTCGAGGAGCGCGTCGAGCACATGCGCCGCGTCCGCGAGCTGCAGGACGAGACCCCCGGCTTTCGCGCGTTCATCTCCTGGACGTTCCAACGCGACGGCAACCGGCTCGACGATGTCGTGCCGGACGAGAACATGCCGACCTCGTTCGACTACCTGCTCACGCAGGCGGTGTCGCGGATCTACCTCGACAACGTCCCTCATATCCAGTCGAGCTGGGTCACGCAGGGCCTGAAGATAGGCCAGGTCGCCCTTGGCTTCGGCGCCGACGACATGGGCTCCGTGATGATGGAGGAGAACGTCGTCTCCGCGGCCGGCACCACGCATCGCACCTCCACCGACGAGCTCGTCCACCTCATCCGCGCCTTGGGCAAGACTCCGGTGCAGCGCGATACGCTGTATCGCGACGTCAGGGTCTTCTAGCGCTTGGAGAAGGCAACACCAGTGCCTGGCTGAAGTCGGGGACAACGCTGCTACACGCCATGGCCCACGCCGCCGACACCGGGCTTCCGGCGCCGGTGAGCGTTCGGATTCCGTAAGGCCCGCGGGAGCGAGCGACAGGGTCGGCTACCCTCGACGCAGCCGGATGCGCGCTCTCGTCGTCATCGCTGCCGCCGCGTTCGGCGTGCTCGTGCTCTCCGCGACGGGGAGCGGCGCCACGCGTGAGCTGTGGCCGGGCGTCACCCACTCCACCGAGGTCGAGTTCACGCCGGCCGGGCCGGTGGCGCTCCACGTGATCAGCGCGCCGCGACCCGGCGGCACCACGACGCTCGAGCCGGTGCTCTCGACCGATACGGTCGTCGGGCGGGAGCCGCTGACCTCGATGCAACGGCGACTCGCCGGCACCGCCACCACGGCGGGGATCAACGGCGATCTCTTCGCTCTCGGCACCGGGCGGCCGAGCGGGATCTTCCTGCGCGACGGGGCTGTTGCCAACCCGCCGAACCCTGGCCGGTCGAGCCTCGGCATCTCCTCCGACGGCACGCTCGAAGTCCGTCGTGTCGCGCTCAAAGGGTTGCTCACCCTGCCGGACGGGATCACGAAGGCGCCGATCGCCCGTCTCAACGTGATGCCGCCGGCCAACGGCACCGCTCTCTTCACGTCGGCCTTCGGCACGGCCACGCCTCCGCTCGGGGGAGCCACCGCGGTTGTGTTCTTCCCCTTGCCGCCCGCCGCACCCGGTATCGACCTGCCGGCCCCCGTAGCTGCTGTCTTCCCTTCGTCTGCCCCCGTGGAGATTCCCGCAGGCGGCGGCGTGCTCGTGGCGCGCGGGGCTGCGGCGGCCGCTCTCTCCGGCCTCGTCCCGGCCACGATCGCAACCATCCGGCTGGACCTGGAGCCGGCGTGGCCCAACCTGGTCGCCGCCATCGGAGGAGGGCCTCAGATCGTGCGGGACGGCGCTCCCGTGTTCCGCGCCAACGAGGCGTTCCTCGACGCTCAGCTCGCGCCACGGGCACCGCGATCGGCTGTAGGTCAGACCGCCGACGGTCGCGTGCTGCTCGTCGCCGTCGACGGCCGGCAGGCCGGCTACAGCGTCGGCGTCACCAACTTCCAGTTGGGGCAGGCTCTGGCCAGGCTCGGTGCCGTCACCGCGATGGCGCTCGACGGGGGCGGGTCGACCGTGATGGCGTTCGACGGCAGCGTGCTCAACCGGCCGTCGGCTGGCGAGCGGGCGATCGCCTCCGCGCTACTGCTGGTCTACACAGGCGTCTTCGCACCGGAGCCGCTCCCCGTCGTCTCCCCGGACGGTGACGGTGTCGGAGACGAGCAGCGGCTCTCGTACAGGGTGGTCAGACCCTCAACGGTGACGGCAACGGTGACCGGGCCTGGGGGAACGGTCGCCACGACGCCGGCCGGGGCTGTCGAGCGCGGTCCCGGTAGCTACCCGCTGGCGTTGCCGGCCGAGCTCGCCGAGGGCAACTGGACACTCGACGTCGCGGCAGTCGACGATCTGGGCCAGCCGACCACCGCCAAGCGAACGTTCGTCGTCGACAAGACGCTGGGCTTCCTGCGCAGTGAGCGCCCGGTGTTCCGCTTGCCGCCGGCCGGAGGCAGCTTCGCGCTGGGCTGGCGGCTCAGCCGCGAAGCGCGCGTCACGGCCACCGTGGAAACGCCCGGTGGCACGACCCTACGCAAGCTTGCGGGCAAGGCCTTCCCGGCGGGGGAGGCGCGTGTCACCTGGGACGGCCGCGACCGCAAGCGTGCGCTCGTCGCCGCCGGCCGGTATGTGCTGCGCGTCCGTGCCGCCGGACCGCTCGGAACGGTCGAGCAGACGCTCGGCTTCGCGGTGCGCCGGACAGCGCGTTGACAGGCGTCAGGCGCAGCGCCCCCACGCGCGCGGCCGTTAGCATCGACTGATGCTCGTCGCCTCCATCCTCAGCGCGATCACCGAAGCTGTCACAGACACGATCGGCAACCATGGGTTGCTGGCGGTCTTTCTGCTGATGGCGCTCGACGCCGTCTTCCCGGCGGCCAGCGAAGTCGTGATGGTCTATGCCGGAGCGGTTGCCGCCGGTGCCTTCGCCGGCCAGTCCACCGTGCTGTTCGGCCACACGTTCGGCAACGGGCTCTCCGCCTATCTGGCGATGTCGGTGGCGGGAGGTGTCGGGTACCTCTTGGGCTCGATCGTCGGGTGGGCGGTCGGTGTCAGGGGCGGCAGGACCCTGCTCGAGCGGCACGGCCGCTGGTTCCACCTCGACGCGGAGAAGCTCGACCGCGCCGAGGCGTGGTTCGAGCGCTTCGGCCACTGGGCCGTGTTCCTCGGCCGGATCACACCGGTGGTCCGCTCGTTCATCTCGATCCCGGCGGGGGTCTTCCGTCAGCCTCTCGGACCGTACACCGTGCTCACCGCGATCGGCTCGCTCGCCTGGTGCCTCGCGTTCGCGGGTGCCGGCTGGGCGGCCGGTGCGAGCTGGGAGTCGTTCCACGATGCCTTCCGGTACGTCGACTACCTGGTGGCGGCGGTCGTTGTCGCCCTGATCGGCTGGGTCGCCCTGCGTCTCGTGCGAAGGCGCCGTGCGCCCGCCGATGCTGCCGCGGCCCAGGGCTACACTGACCCGGAATGATCCCGCTCATCGACGTGAAGGCGCAGTACGCGCCGCTGATCCCAGAGCTCAAGGAGCGGATCGGCGCGGTCATCGACTCGGGACGGTTCATCTTCGGCCCTGAGGTCGAGGCGTTCGAGCGTGAGGCTGCGGCAGCGTTGCGAGTGCCGCACGCGATCGGCGTGGCAAACGGCACCGACGCGCTCGTGCTCTCGCTCGAGGCGATGGGCATCGGCCGCGGCGACGAGGTCATCTGCCCCTCGTTCACGTTCTACGCGACGGCCGAGGCAATCGCCCGCGTCGGCGCGACGCCGGTGTTTGCCGACATCGACCCGGTCACGCTCAATCTCGACCCCGATGACGTGGCAGGCAGGATCACCGAGCGGACGAAGGCGATCATGCCCGTGCATCTTTTCGGCCGGCCGGCGCCGCTCGCCGAGCTCGCGGCACTCGGGTTGCCGCTGATCGAGGATGCCGCACAGGCGTTTGGCGCCCACGGCATCGCCGACACCGGGGTGTGCTCGACCTTCAGCTTCTTCCCCACCAAGAACCTGTTCGCGCTCGGCGACGGAGGCCTGGTCGCCAGCACCGACGACGGCGTCGCAGAGCGGGTGCGGATGCTCCGGTTCCACGGCTCCAGGGACAAGCAGACCTTCGAGCTGATCGGCACCAACTCGCGGCTCGATGCCATCCAGGCCGCCGCGCTTCGCATCTTTCTCCCTCACCTCGCGGGCTGGAACGCGAGCCGCCGCGAGGGCGCCGCCCGTTACGAGGAGCTGGGCCTCGGCGAGCTTGTCGAGCTGCCGGCGGACAGCCCCGGGCACGTGTACCACATGTACGTCGTCCGCTCGGCGGAACGCGACAGCCTCTCGACGGCCCTGCATGACGCGGGTGTCTCGTCGGCGGCGTACTACGTGACTCCGCTGCATCTGCAGCCCGCACTGCGCTATCTGGGGTGGCAGCCGGGCTCGCTGCCCCACACGGAGAAGGCTTCCGCCGAGAATTTGGCGCTGCCGCTGTGGGGCGGGATCACGGCCGCTGTCCAGGAGCAGGTCGTCTCCGCGGTGCGCGCGGCGACCGCGCTCGCGGTCTAGACCAGACGTGATCCGCGGGCTGCTCACCCGTCACTCGCTGTGGCAGATCCCCGTCGACGCCCTGCTGGCCGCAGCCGCGTGGGTCATCGCCTGGCGGCTGCGCTTCGTCGACACGCACCCCGTGTACTACGACCGCTACTTCGACGCAGAGATCGTGGCTCTCGTCGTCGCGCTCAAGCTGCCCATCTTCGCCGCCGCGGGCTTCTACAACCGCTGGTGGCGGTACGTCTCCACCCGGGACATGTGGTCGATCCTTCGCGGTGTCGGCTTCGCCACGCTCACCGTCTGGCTTGTGCTGCTCGTCCTCGATCTGCGTGCCGCGCGGGTGCCCGTCGGCGTGTGGGCGCTCGACCTGTTGCTCTGCCTCGCGCTGTTTGCCGGGACGCGCCTCGCTGCCCGCACGATCCTCGAGCGCCCGGCCGCGGCGAACGTCGTCGCGCGTGGCCGGGAGGCGATCGTGGTCGGCGCCGGCGACGCGGGCCAGCGTGTGGTCAGGGAGATGCTCCGCAACCCGGCGCTCGGCTACACCCCGATCGGCATCGTCGACGACGATGCCCGCAAGAAGAACCTGCGCCTGCACGGGGTGCGGGTACTCGGCACCACGTCGGACCTCCCGCATCTGCTTCGCGAGCAACGTCCGGACGAGGTGCTGATAGCGATCCCGTCCGCGCCCGGCGGACTGCGCGGGCGAGTGGTGGAGATGTGCCGTCAGCAGCGCGTCCCGGTGAAGACCCTGCCAGGGATCTCGGAGCTCGTCTCGCTCGACTCCGACCTTGCGCGCCAGTTGCGGCCGGTGGAGGTCGAGGACGTCCTCGGCCGCGACCCCGTGCAGGTCGACATCTCGGCGATCTCCTCCTATCTGCAGGGTCGAACCGTGCTCGTCACGGGGGCCGGCGGTTCGATCGGCTCCGAGCTCTGCCGGCAGATCGCCCGTGCCGCACCGGCCTCGCTCGTGCTCGTCGATCAGTCAGAGAGCCCGCTCTTCGAGATCGACCGTGAGCTCAGACAGGAGCGGGGCTTCGCGGCCACCGTGCCCACGATCGCCGATGTCGTCAATCGGGCGCGTGTTCGGCAGGTGATGGCGGAAACGCGTCCTCACGTCGTGTTCCATGCGGCGGCGTACAAGCACGTCCCCTTGATGGAGGCCAACCCGCTCGAGTCGGTGCGCAACAACGTGATCGGGACGCGGATCGTGGCCGACGCCGCGGTCGACGCGGGCGTCGAAAGGTTCGTGCTCGTCTCCACCGACAAGGCCCTCAATCCGTACTCGGTGTACGGCCAGTCGAAGACGCTGTGCGAATGGGTCGTGACCTCCCACAGTGAAGATGCCGGGACGGGGTTCGTTGCGGTGCGGTTCGGGAACGTGCTCAACTCGGCAGGCAGTGTGATTCCCATCTTTCGCCGGCAGATCGAGCGGGGAGGGCCGGTCACCGTCACCGACCCCGAGATGACACGTTTCTTCATGACGATCCCCGAGGCCGCCGCGCTCGTGATCCAGGCGGGCGCCATCGGTGGGCATGGGCGGATCTTCGTGCTCGACATGGGCGAGCCCATCCGCATCCTCGATCTTGCGCACAACATGATCAGGCTGTCCGGGCGCGAGCCGGATCGAGACATCGCGATCGAGTTCATCGGCACCAGGCCCGGCGAGAAGATGCACGAGGAGTTGTTCGCGCCCGGTGAGACGTGGGAGCCGACAGCCCACCCCAAGATCCTCGGTCTCGCCGTCGACCCGATCGACCGGCAGTGGCTCGAATCCGAGCTGGACGCGCTCGAGCGCCTGGTGCAGGAGTGCGCGACAGCCGACCTCGCCGAGGCCCTTGCGCGGATCGTCGCCTCTCCCCGCCGTGCGGGCGATCGTGCCGGCGCCGCCCTGGAGTAATCGAGCTTCCCCATACGTCTACGGGCTGATGCCGATGACTCGGCCCGCCGGCCGAGCAGACCTTCGAGGTATTTCGACGTCTAACCATCCGGGCGGAACGAACGGAGGTTGCCTTGGCGGGAGAAGGCGAGCCTGGCGCGCTACGCGCCCACAACTGGCTCGGTGTCGAGATGCGGCATCTCGCGGCGCTCCGTGGCGTCGCCGAGGAAGGCACGTTCGGGGGTGCCGGGCGCCGGCTCGGGTATTCGCAGTCAGCGATCTCGGGTCAGATCGCCACGCTCGAACGTCTCGTCGGCGAGCGCCTGCTCGAGCGGATTCGCGGCTCGCGCCGGGTCGGGCTCACGTCGGCCGGTGAGACGCTGCTGGTCCACGCGGAGTCGATCCTGGCCACGCTGCACGAGGCCCAGGCCGACCTCGTGCGCGGTGAAGCGGTCGGCCGTGCGAGCATCGCGGTCGGGCTGTTCCCGCCCATCGGGTCGGCGCTGTTGCCACAGGTGCTGCAGAGGTTTCGCCGCAGGCACCCCGCAGTCGGCATCGAGTTCGTCCAGGGCGGGCCCGACCGGCGTCTGCAGCAACTGACGGACGCCGGAGAGCTCGATTGCACGTTCACCGTCTCTCCCATCGTGCATCGCTCGCTGACCTGCGTGGAGCTGATGCCGGATCCTTTCGTGCTGGTCGTGGCCTCCGCGAACGGCCACACCGCGGAGCAGGCGCTGAGCGGCGCCCGCGAGCTCTTCGCGCTGCCGGCGTGTGCGACTCAGGCCCAGGTCGAGTCCCTGCTTCGCGATGCCGGCGCCGGACCGGCTCCCGTCCGGCTCGAGGACCTGCAGGCGATCAGGGCGCTCGTCGCCGCCGGTTCCGGTCTGGCGCTGCTGCCCGCCCTGGCTGCAGAGTCGCTGGGCCTGCCGGTGGTCGCGCTCGAGCACGGGTATCCGGAGCGGTCGATCGCGATCGCCTGGCGCAAGGAGCGCACCCTTCCGCAGGCCGCTGCCGATTTCGTCGAGTTCGCGGTGGAGGTCAGCCGCTTGGCGCTCGCCGACGGTTGAAGCCGTGTCTGGGTGTTTGACTTCTCAGTCAGGCACCGGTTCTGCCGTACCGGGGAAACCGGTGTCGGACTGACAGTCTGACACCGACGGTGCGGTTGCGCCGCCTTCGGTCCCGGCGTCCCCGCACCCCGGGAACGGCGGGCCACACTGCGGTCTGGCGGTCACGGCACGTATTCGCTAGTCCGCATCCCGCGACCGCGAGGACGCATCGCTTGAAGCCACCGCCATCCCGCCCGGTGCGTCTGACTCAACGCGTATTCATGCTCACCCGCCCTGCGGCAGGCAGAGGCGGAGAAGGAGGGATAGACAACGATGCGGAGGAAGCTACTGCTCCCGCTCGCGCTTGCGGGCATCGGGGCCTTCCTGCTCACGGCATCCGCGTTCGCCGGCTCGTCCGGTACGAGCGCGGCTACGCAGAAGGGCGGAACGCTCCGGCTCAACATCTCGAACGGCGACTTCGAGTTCGTCGATCCGGGCCTGGCCTACGACACAACCAGCTGGACGATGCTGTACGCGACGCAGTCGCTGCTCGTGAACTACCCCGAGAAGCCAGGTATCGCGTCCTCCAAGCTGTACCCCGAGGCGGCCGAGGCGTTCCCGGTGATCTCCAAGGACGGGAAGACCTACACCTTCACCATCCGCAAGGGCCTGCGCTTCAGCGACGGATCGCCCGTCACGGCGGCCTCCTTCCGGCGTGCGCTCGAACGGAACCTGAGCCCCGAGATGGGTTCGCCGCTCGGCGTCAACGATCAGGTCGACCAGATCATCCAGGGAGGGAAGGCGTTCGTCGACGGCAAGGCCAAGACGCTGTCCGGTGTGTCCGCCCAGGGTCAGAAGCTGACGATCAGGCTGACGAAGCCGACCCCCACGTTCCTCGCGATCCTTGCCATGCAGTGGTACGGCGCGGTCAAGGCGGACATGCCGTACACCGACAGGGGTCTCGACGTCTATCCGTCGGCAGGCCCGTACTACATCAAGTCGCGCGAGGTCGGCCGCTCCCTCGTCCTCGCTCGCAACCCGAACTACAAGGGCTCGCGCCCCGCGAACCCCGACCAGATCGTGTTCACGGTGAACACCGACCAGGCGCAGTCGCTGCTCCAGGTCAAGAGCGGCGACGCCGACTTCGATCTCGGCGGTCACCCGCCGGCGGAGAACGAACCGCTCGCGGCGCAGTTCGGCGTCAACAAGGGCCGCTACTTCGTCGGCCCGAACGGATGCGTCCTCTACTACGCGATGAACACCTCACGCGCACCGTTCAACTCACTCCAGATGCGCAAGGCGGCCGAATGGGCGATCGACCGGCCGGCGTTGATCCGCGTGTCCGGCAAGTTCGCCGGCAAGCGCACCGACCAGATCCTGGTGCCGGGAGTGCCGGGCTTCAAGGACTACAAGCTCTACGCGCTCAAGGGCGCCGACCTCGCGAAGGCGAAGCAGCTCGCCGGCAGCGTCGGTGGTCGCGAGATCGTGCTCTACCACGGGACGAGCTCGCTGCAAACCTCCCGTGCGCAGGTCGTGAAGTTCAACATGGAGCAGCTCGGTTTCGACGTGAGGACGCGGCCGACGTCGGCGAGCGTCTACTACAAGACGCTCGGGACCAGGGGCAACGACTTCGACATCGGGTATGCCGGCTGGTGTGCGGACTACAACGACCCGTTCGACTTCATCAACGTCCTGCTCGACGGGCGCACGATCCAGGCCGAGAACAACACCAACTACGCGTACTACAACAACGCGGCCCTCAACCGGAAGATGGACGCGGCTGCGGCCCAGTTCGGTGACGCCCGCGCGAACGCGTACTCGAAACTCGATCTCGAAATCATGCGCGACCACGCTCCGTGGGTGCCGTTCATGATCCCGAACTCACGCATGTTCGTGTCGGCCAGGGTGAAGAACTTCATCTTCGTGCCGTACTACACGCTCCCGGCCCTCCACGCGATGGTGATCGCGGGGTAGGCAGCCGCAGC
>JBJXGY010000077.1:0-16614 GCA_046160185.1 Gaiella sp.
GCGACCACAACTCGTCCGACACGATCCACGGTGCAGAAGCCATCAGTACCCCTCCAAGCTTGACGACAGGTACCGACGGCCTTCGCCGTCAACGAACCGGTCCCTTCATTTCGGTGCGACTTCTAAGGGCCTATCGCGCCAGGATCGCCGGCCGGTTGTCCTTCCGGGATGGGCCACAAGCGGGCGGGCGCGAAAGGCGCTCAGCTCGCCGGCGCCGGCGTGACGAGCTTCTCGGAGAGCACGACCACCGCAGGACCCTCCACCCCAAGGGCCCAGGCCAGGTCAGCAGTGACCGCGGCGCGGGTCGTGCGGCGTGCAGGGACCCCGTACGCCTCCGCCAGAGCCACGAAGTCGGGGTGTCGCAGGTCGACGCCGGCATGCGGGAAGCCTGCCCCGTCCTGGTACTCGCGAAGGATGCCGTAGCCGCCATCGTCGACGAGCAGGAGCGCCACGTCGAGGTCGTACTGCCGCGCGGTGGCGAGCTCGGACACCGAGTACTGGAAGCCGCCGTCGCCGGCTACGGTGAGCGCCTTCCCGAGCGCGGCCGCAGCGCCGAGCGCCGCCGGGAAGCCGTAGCCGAGGGTGCTCGACCCCGCCGGGTAGAGAAACTGCGCCGGATCCTCGGCGCGGAGGTACCAGCCGGCGGTGTAGGCGAGGATGGTGGAGTCCCAGGCCGCGGGCATGCCCGGGGCGAGAGTCGACGAGATGGTCTCGAGCAAGCCGAGCTCGAGCTCCCGACCCTGGGTCGCCAGGCCCCCGGCGATCCGCTCGCGCACGGCGGCAACCTGTGCCGCCCCGCCCCGCGGCCGGCCGGCCGGCAACGCCTCCAGCAGCGCCGCCGCCACCGCTCGGGCGTCGCCGGCAAGGGAGGTCGCCGGGAGGTTGAGCCCAAGCCGCTCGGGTGCCGCGTCGATCTGCACCACGGTGCCGCGCGGCTTCAGCGTCCCGCTCCCGGTGAGCTCGTAGCCGAGCCACGAGCCGACGACGAGCACGAGGTCGGCGTCCTCGACGAGGTCGAGGAAAGGGCGGTCGTCCCAGGTGCTGCCGAGCGCGAGCGGGTGACGTTCCGGCACGGCGCCCTTCCCGGTGTAGGTCGTGGCCACGGGTGCGCCCAGTCGCTCGGCCAGCTCGAGGACCAGATCGCCCGCGCCGGAACGGACGGCGCCGCCCCCGGCGACGATGAGAGGCCGCTCGGCGGCGGCGAGCAGCGCTGCCACGGCTTCGATCTCCTCGCCCGGTGGCAGCGGGAGCCGCTGCGGGGAGCCGTCGAGACCGGGCAGTGCGCCGGGCGCCGGCGCCTGCAGCACGTCGAAGGGAATCTCCACGTACACGGGGCCGGAGGGCGCGGTGCCTGCGCGGCGCCAGGCCTCGGCCAGGACCTCAGGGATCTCGTCGACCGATCCTGCGCGACCCGTCCATTTCACGAGGTGCCGGAAGGAAGACGGCTGATCGGGCGTTTCGTGCAGCTCCCCCCTCCCCTTCCCGATGGCGGCTGAGTCGATCTGACTGGAGAGGACGACAACGGGCACGAAGGCGGTTGCCGATTCCATCAGCGCGCCCAGCGTCATCAGGGCACCCGGCCCGGTCGAGACAACAAGGGGCGTCGGGCGGCCGGTGACCCTCGCGAACCCGTCCGCCGCGAACGCCGCGTTCAGCTCCTGCCTGAACCCGAGCACGCGCAGCGGCGTGCTGCGCATGCCTTCCCAGATCGGCAGCGCGTGCACACCGGGCAGGCCGAAGACGGTGTCGGCGCCAAGGGCGACGAGGCTCTCGGCGACGACGTCGCCACCGATCCGGTCAGCCGCACGGAGCCCGAGCACGGAGGGACGGTAGCGTAGAGCGCCGTGACGGACTGGAGCTCCATCGTACGGCCGGCCCTGCACTCGCTCGAGCCCTACCGGCCAGGGGCGGCGGTGCGCGAGCTCGAGCGGCGCTACGGCGTGAGCGGCATCGTCAAGCTCAACTGGAACGAAAGCCTCTTCGACCCACTGCCCGGCATCGCGGAGGCGCTCGAACAGGAGACGATCAACACCTGGCGTTACCCCGAGCAGGCGTACGCCGACCTGAAGGACGTGATCGCGACTCTCGTGGGCACCACGCCGGAGCGGATCGTGCCGGGACACGGGGCGCAGGCGATGATCGGGGCGCTGGCAGCGGTCTTCGTCGAGCACGGCGACCGGGTGGTCGTCCCTGCTCCGTCGTACGGGCTGTACGCGCAGGTGTGCGCAGCCCACGGCGCCGAGATCCACACCGTCCCGCTCGCGGCCAATCGGCTCGACCTTCCCGCGCTGGCCGCCACCGCGACCGCGTACGAGGCGCGCGTGGTGTGGGTGTGCGACCCGAACAACCCGACCGGCTCGCTCGTCGGGCGCCGCGAGTGGGAGGACTTCCTCGACGCGCTGCCGGATCGCTGCGCGGTAATTGCGGACGAGGCGTACATGGACTACGTGCCGCCGGCGGAGCGCCCGGGGCGCGAGCGTGACGTGGAGGCCGGCCGCCCCGTCGTGGTCATCCGCAGCTTCTCCAAGCTCTTCGGGCTGGCGGGGCTCCGGCTTGGGTTCGCGATCGCCGACCCTGAGCTGGCGGCATACGTCGACGTCCTCCAGGAGCCGTTCAACGTCAACCGCGCCGCACTCGCCGCCGGCACCGCCTGCCTGGCCGACCCGCGGCTTGCCGAGGAGCGGCGGGCAGAGGTGCGCGAGGCCCGTGAGCTGCTCGTCACGCTGCTGCAGGCAGGGGGCGTCGTGGCGACGCCGTCGGCGGCGAACTTCGTCCTCTTCGAGGTCGGGGTCGACGACGAGGCGCTGACCGAAGGGCTTGTGCGGCGTGGCCTGCTGATCAGGGCGGGAAGCGAGTTCGGGATGCCTCGGCACGTGCGCATCACCGTCGGCCCGGTACCGCTGATGGAACGGGTCGCGCGCGAACTGCTCGACGTGCGGGGAGGGCTGTCATGAGCCGCCATGCTTCGACCGTGCGCGGCACGTCCTCCATCACCGCCCGGCCGCGCCAGCGGCCGCTTCAGGGGTTTTCCCGGGTCGGGATCCGCGAGAGCGGATACCGGCTCTGGGGGCAAGCACAGGGGTCTTCCCGAGCCGGCATCCGCGAGAGCGGATTCCGGCTCTGGGGGTTGGAGTGAGGGTCCTGGTCGATCCAGGCGAGTACCCCGTTGCGGTCGCGGCAGGAGTACTCGAGGGGCTCGGGGTCACGGTGGAGGCACCGGCGCGGCCCTGGGACGGCGAGGACGTGGTCGGCGCGATCACCTGGTACCCGCTCGGTGCCGTCGACTTCGACCGCTTGCCCGCGCTCCGGGTGGCCGCCACCTACAGCGTCGGCTTCGACCACATCGACGTGGCCGAGGCGGCGAAACGCGGGATCTGGGTGACGAGCGTTCCCGACTACTGCGTGGAGGAGATGGCCGACCATGCGCTCGCGCTGCTCCTGTCGCTCGTGCGCGGCGTGGTCGAGCTCGACCGCTCCGTGCGGTCGGGCGCCTGGGACTCGGAGGCGGCGGGGATGCTGACGCGGATTTCCGACCAGCGCCTCGGCGTGATCGGGTTCGGTCGCATCGGCAGCGCCCTGGCCCGCCGCGCGCTCGCGCTCGGCATACGCGTTTCGGCTCACGACCCGTTCCTCGAACCTGCGGTGATCGCCGCCGCCGGGGTCGAGCCCGCCTCGCTCGACGACCTGCTCGGCACGAGCACGGCGATCTCGCTGCACCTGCCGCTCTCCCCGGCGACGGCAGGTTTGCTCGGCCGGGAGCAGCTCGAGCTGCTGCCTAGTGGTGGGTACGTTGTCAACGTCTCGCGCGCGGGCCTCGTCGACACGGCGGCGTTGCTGGAGCTGCTCGACTCGGGGCATCTGGGCGGGGTGGCGATGGACGTGCTCGACGTGGAGCCGCCGACCGCGGAGGCGCCGGCGCCTGCTCGCCCGCGGCTCGTGGTGAACCCCCACGCGGGCTGGTACAGCCCGGCGGCCGAGGAGGCGGTCTACCGGCGCGCCGCCGAGTCGGTCCGAGCGGCGCTGCTCGGCGAGACGCCACCCGGGGCCGTCAACACGCCGACGGCACGGCCGGCAACCTGATCCTGTGCCCGGCGGTCGCCCGCATCTGCTCCTGATCGTGGTCGACCAGCTGTCCGCGCTCTACCTCCGGTCGTACGGGCACCCGGTGACGCGAACGCCGGCGATCGATCGGCTCGCGGCGGAGGGTGTGCTCTTCGCGAACGCATACACGCCCAGCCCGCTGTGCGCCCCGGGGCGGGCGGCGTTGATGACCGGGCTACTCCCGCACCGCACCGGCGTCTACGACAACGCAGCCGAGTTCCGTTCCTCGCTCCCCACCTTCGCCCACTACCTGCGCCTGCAGGGCTACCGCACGTGTCTCAGCGGGAAGATGCACTTCGTCGGCCCCGACCAGCTCCACGGCTTCGAGGAGCGTCTGACGACCGACGTCTACCCGGCGGACTACGGGTGGACGCCCGATTGGAGCCTCGGCTCGGAGCGGATCGACTGGTGGTACCACAACATGGCGTCGGTCAAGCAGGCCGGCACGGCGGAGATCACGAACCAGCTCGAGTTCGACGACGAGGTGGCGTTTCACGCCGTGCGCAGGCTCTACGACCATGCGCGCTACGAGCCGGAGACGCCGCTCGCGCTCTGCGTCTCCTTCACGCATCCGCATGACCCGTACGTTGCCCGGCCCCGGTTCTGGGATCTGTACGCGGACGGGGAGATCGACCCACCGGCGGCGCCTGGGCTCTGCGATGACCCCCACAGCCGGCGGCTCTACGAGATGTCCGACATGGGCTCGCTCGAGCTCGGGCCGGACGCCGTCCTGGCAGCCCGCCACGGCTACTACGCGAGCCTTTCCTACGTCGACGAGAAGATCGGCGAGCTGCTCGACGCGCTCGATGCGCTGGGTCTCGCCGACGACACGGTCACCGTGTTCACGTCCGATCACGGCGACTTCCTGGGCGAGCACGGCCTCTTCTACAAGATGTCGTTCCGCGAGCACGCGGCTCGGGTGCCTCTGGTCGTGCACGCCCCGGGCCGGTTCGCGGGCCGGCGGGCAGAGGGGCCGGCAACGCTGCTCGATCTCTGTCCGACCCTGGTCGAGCTCGGCGGCGGGCAGGCAGTTGAGCTCGCGTGGCCCGTGGACGGGCAGTCGCTTCTGCCTCTGCTCGACGGCGCGGTCGAAGATGCCGGCGGACGCGTTGCGCGCGGTCTCTACCTCGCGGAGGGTGTCGTGGCGCCGATGTCGATGGCCCGGCGTGGACCGCACAAGCTGATCCGCTGCCCGGGCGACCCCGATCAGCTGTTCGACCTCCAGCGGGATCCTCTCGAGCTTGCCAACCTCGCCACCGATCCGGAGCACGCCGCGACGGTCGCCGAGCTGGCGGAGATCGCGACGGCGGGCATCGACCTCGAGACCCTTACCGCCGAGGTTCTCGCGAGCCAGCAGGCAAGGCTCGCGGTGTTCAAGGCGCTCCAGTGCGGCGCACGCTTCCCCTGGGACTACCAGCCGCTCCGCAAGGCCTCCGAGCAGTACACGCGGAACAACGAGGACGTCGCCGCGCGCGACCGCCGCTCCCGTTTCCCGGCAGGCTGATGTCGATGTCCCGGCGGCTTCCTACCGATGGTCGCCACGACGCGAGCCCGCCGGGGATGGTGGTTGACGAACACGAGCCGCTCGCTGAGTCGGCCGCCGCCCACCTCGTCACCAACGTGCCTCGCGCCTCCGCGGACGAGCTCGTGGCCGCAACCCTGGCGAGGCTCCGCGGCGAGGCGTTCGCCGACCTCGAAGCGGTGTACGTCGTCGATGCAGCCGGCCGGCTGGACGGTCTCGTGCCGCTCACGACGCTCCTGGTCGCGCGCGAGGACCGTCCGCTCCGCGAGCTGATGGAAGCCGAGACTCCCAGCGTTCCTGCAGGCGCCGACCAGGAGCTCGTCGCCACGGTGGCGGTCGACCACGGGCTCACCGCGGTGCCCGTGACGGACGGCGAGGGCGTCCTGCTCGGCGTCGTCCCGGCCCGAGCGCTCGTGGAGGTTCTCCGGCGGGAACACGAGGAGGACATCCACCGTCTCGCGGGGTTCACCGGCAGCAGCGAGCAGGCGAGAAGGGCGCTCACCGAACCGCCGTATCGCCGCATGCGCCACAGGCTGCCCTGGCTGCTCGTCGGCCTGCTGGGCAGCATCGTCGCCACCGCGGTGGTGGCAGGCTTCGAGGGGGCGCTGGAGGAGAAGGTGGCGATTGCGTTCTTCGTGCCCGGCATCGTCTACCTGGCCGACGCGATCGGGACGCAGACCGAGGCGATCGCGGTCCGCTCGCTCTCGCTCGGGCCGTTGCGGCTTCGTCAGCTGCTCGGACCGGAGATGGCGACCGGGGCGCTCATTGGCCTCACACTGGGGGCGATCGCGCTGGGCGGCATAGTCGTCGTCTTCGGCGACGTCCGTCTCGGGCTTGCGGTCGGCGTCGCGATCATCGCCGCCGGCACGATTGCCACCTCGGTCGGGCTGCTGCTCCCCGCCGTTCTGCAACGGCTCGGCTTCGACCCGGCCTTCGGCAGCGGCCCGGTGGCGACCGTGATCCAGGACGTGCTGAGCCTACTCGCGTACTTCCTGACGGCTGAGCTGCTGCTGGTCTGACAGCAGCCCGGTCAGGCACCCGCGCGGCGCCGGTCGCTACCCGGCAGGCTGGCGTTCGCGGGCCAGCGCCCCACGCGGCCTGGCTCTGCCGGCGGTGAGCAGGAGCCCCCCGGCCAATCCGGCGACGAGCAGCGCCGGCACGAATCCCAGCTGCAGCCCAGCTGCGTCGGCGACCCCACCCGCCACGAGCGGACCCAACGCATTCGAGAGCCCCCACACGAGATTGAGCGCGCCCATCACCGACCCCTGCCCGATACCCGCGGCCGAGGCGCCTGCGGCACCGAATGGGTACGCAAGCGTGGCGAGCGCCGCCCACGCGGGAGCGCGGGCAACGACCAGGACGAGCAGCGCGATCATCGCCGTGCTGGCGACGCCGAACACGATCAGCGCCGCATAAGCGACCGCCGCGAACCCGGCAATCTCGAGCCTCACGCTACGGGCACCCATCCGTGTCAGCACGATCGAGACGATCACGAAGATCGTGGAGGAGACGGTGAACGCCGCGCCGATCTCGCCCGCCGAGAGCCCTTGCCGCTCGAGACCGAGCGGGATCAGGAGGTTGAGGCCGCCGTTGACGAAACCGATGAGCGTCCAGGCGGCGAGCCCACCGATCAGGAACGGCTCGCGAAGGCCACGCGCAAGGTCGCGAAGCGTTCCCCCTGCGAGGACTGCGGCTCGCGTTCCACCCTTTGCGCGAACGAGCAGAGCACACACGAGGGCACAGCCGGCACCCAGGATGAGGAAGGGTGTGACCAGTCCGAAGTGGTCGGTCATGGTCCCCGCGTAGAGCGGGCCGACCATGATGCCTGCGCCCGCGACCACCATCGTTCCGCCTAGCGATGAGCCGCCCCCGTCGTCGAGTGATGCAAGCCAGGCCACGCCGGCCGACCAGATCGTGCCCATCGCCAGACCAAACGCACCCCGGCTCGCCAGCAGCGTCCAGTAGTCGGTGGCGAGTCCCTGTCCGATCGTCCCCAGAAGGACGACGAAAGCCGCCGCCGTCGTCACCCTCCGTGCCCCGAGCCGGTCGGCAAGCATTCCGGCCGGCAGGGCCACGAGCAGCGTCGTGACGCCCCCGGTCGCCAGCACGGTGCCCGACTCGAAACCGGACAGCGAGAACTCTCGGGCATACACGGGCGCCAGCGGGACGATTGCCATCCACACGATCTCGGTCAGGAACATCAGGCCGTAGAGGACAAGCCGCGTCTGCCGCACCGCCGTAGCGTACGGGCGGACGCCAGAAAGCGGATGCCAGAAAGACGTGCCACGTACAGTCCCAGCCGTGAACACCGAGGTCTTCGTCACCTGTGCCGTCACGGGTGCCGGCGCCACCACCGAACGCTCGGAGCTGGTGCCGGTGACACCGGAGCAGATCGCGGTCTCCGCGGTGGACGCGGCGCGCGCCGGAGCTGCAATCGTCCACCTCCACGTCCGCGACCCGGAGACAGGTGGCCCTTCGCGTGCCCTTGCGCTCTACCGGGAGGTCGTCGGGCGCATCCGCGATTCAGGGGTGGACGTCGTGCTCAACCTCACGGCGGGCATGGGCGGCGACCTCGTCCTGGGCGGAGTGGAGCAACCCTTGCCACCCTCCCTCGAGGGCACGGACATGGCCGGGGCGACCGAACGCCTCGCCCACGTGGCTGAGCTGCTCCCGGAGATCTGCACGCTCGACTGCGGCACCATGAACTTCGCCGAAGGCGACTACGTGATGACCAACACGCCCTCGATGCTGCGAGAGATGGCGCGCCAGATCCAGGCGCTCGGCGTACGACCCGAGATCGAGATCTTCGACACCGGCCATCTCGTGTTCGCGAAGCAGCTGCACGCGGAGGGACTGATCGACGAGCCCCTGCTGCTGCAGCTCTGCCTCGGCATCCCCTACGGCGCGCCCGACGACCTCGGCACGCTGCTGGCGCTGGTCAATCAACTGCCACCGGGCGCGATCTTCTCCGCGTTCGCGATCGGCCGCATGCAGCTGCCGTACGTGGCGATGGCGGCGCTGGCCGGCGGCAACGTGCGGGTGGGGCTCGAGGACAACCTCTGGCTCGAGCGCGACGTCAAGGCGACGAACGAGGCTCTCGTGGACCGCGCGGTGACGATCCTGGGTGCCATGAACGTCCGAGTGCTCGGCCCCGCCGAGGTGCGCGAGCGCCTCCAGCTGCGACGCCCGTGAAGGTCGCACTCGTCGGCGGTGGTGTGATCGGCGGCGGCTGGGCGGGCCGCTTCGTCGAGAACGGCGTCGACGTCACGGTGTTCGACCCCCACCCGGACGCCGAGCGGCGCCTGCGCGAGATGCTCGTCAACGCGAGACTGGCCTGGACGGCGCTGACGATGGCCCCCCGCGAGCGGGGGGCGGTCAGCCTCTCCGCCTCGGTAGCGGAGGCCGTGGCCGGCGCCACCGTCGTGCAGGAGAGCGTCCCCGAGGACGAGGAGGTGAAACGCGCGATCCTGGCCGAAATCGAACGACACTGCCCGACCGACGCGCTGATCTGCTCGTCCACGTCCGGCCTGCTGCCGACACGTCTGCAGGCGGCACTCGAGCATCCGGAGCGCTTCCTCGTGGCACACCCGTTCAACCCCGTCTATCTGCTGCCGCTCGTCGAGCTCGTGGCCGGCGAACGGACGGCACCGGAGGCCGTCGAGCACGCCGCCGCCCTCTACGGCGACGTCGGGATGAAGCCGCTCGAAGTGCGCCGCGAGATCGACGGCTTCGTCGCCGACCGTCTGCTCGAAGCGTTGTGGCGCGAAGCGCTGTGGCTGGTCGAGGACGGGATCGCCACAACCGCGGAGATCGACGACGCCGTCATCTACGGCGCCGGGCTGCGCTGGGCGCAGATGGGCACATTCCTCACCTACCGCATCGCGGGGGGCGAGGCAGGGATGGGACACTTTCTCGCGCAGTTCGGGCCGGCCCTGGCCTGGCCATGGTCGCGTCTGACCGACGTGCCGGAGCTGGGCGACGAGCTCATCGAGCGCATCGCGGCGCAATCCGACGACCAGGCCGAGGGGCGGTCGATTCGCGAGCTGGAGCGCATCCGCGACGACAACCTCGTGGGCATCCTGCAGGCGCTGCGAGTCCGCGAGTGGGGCGCCGGGGCCGTGCTCGCCGAGCACGAGCGGAAGCTGTTCGGGCGAGCGCCGCTGCTCCCTGCTCCCGACCCGTCCGGACCCCTCAGCCTCTACGAAACCTCCGTCGACGCCTCGTGGGTGGACTACAACGGCCACATGACCGAGGCGCGCTACCTCGATGTGTTCGCGTTCGCGACCGACGCGTTCCTGCGTCACGTAGGGATGGACGCGTCGTACCTGGCAGGCGGGCACAGCCTGTACACGGTCGAGACCCATATCCGCCACCTCCGCGAGGCGGCGGGCGGCACGCCGCTCACGGTCGCGACGCAGGTGCTCGGCGCCGACGCCAAGCGACTGCACCTCTTCCACACGATGCGCCACGCGGGGGATGGCCACGCGCTCGCCACCGGCGAGCACATGCTGCTGCACGTGAACACCACCGCCTCGAGAGCGGTGCCGATGCTCGAGCCGGTCGCCGGAGCGGTGACGAGTGCAGCGGCGGCGCATTCCGGGCTGCCCGTCCCTGACGGGGCCGGTCGCGCGATCGGCCTCGGCTGAGCCCGCGGCGCCGCGCGCTACCGGGCCTCGGCGAGCAGCACCTGCAGGTCGAGCGGCGCCGTGAACATCACGAGCTCGCCGCCGGCGTCGCGCGGCCACTCCTCGCGCGGCCGGTCGCGGTAGAGCTCGACGCCGTTGTCGTCAGGGTCGCGGAGATAGATTGCCTCGCTCACGCCGTGGTCGGCAGCCCCTTCGAGTGGGATTCCTGCCTCCACGAGCCGCTCGAGCGCGTCGGCCAGTGCGGCCCGGTCGGGATAGCGGATCGCGGTGTGGTAGAGCCCCGTCGTGCCGCGCGCCGGCGAGGAGCCGCCGCGCGATTCCCACGTGTTGAGCCCGATGTGATGGTGGTACCCGCCGGCCGAGATGAACGCCGCTTGCGCACCCATGCGGGCCACGAGCTCGAAGCCGAGAACCCCGCAGTAGAAGCCGAGCGCCCGGTCGAGGTCGGCCACCTTCAGATGCACGTGGCCGATGTCCACGCGGGGATCGATGGGCGCGCTCACGTCCCAATTGTTACGGTCGCGCGCGAGCGAACCGAGCGGGAGGTGCGCAGTGTCGTACGCAACAAGAGGAGACGCTTGACCACCCCCTTCCGACCCGTGCTTGCGCCCGACGCCAACGCTGGATCGGTCGCGCTCGTCACGGGGGGCGGCACCGGGATCGGCCGTGCGATCGTCCTGGAGCTCGCGCGCACCGGTGCCGATGTCGTCCTCTGCGGTCGAAGGCCGGAGCCGCTCGAGGCGGTCGCCGCCGAGGTCGAGGCGCTCGGCCGCGGAGCGCTCGCGATTCCCACCGACGTTCGGGAGCCCGACCAGGTGCAGGCGCTCGTCACCGCCGCCCTGGCGCGCTTCGAACGCATCGACGTGCTGGTGAACAACGCCGGCGGCCAGTTCGTGGCCGCAGCGGAGGAGATCACCCCGAACGGCTGGCGGGCGGTGCAGCGACTCAATGTGGACGCGGTGTGGGAGGTGACCCGCACCGTGGCTCGCGCCACGATGATCCCGCGCCGGTCGGGCGTGGTGCTCTTCATCGGCATGTCTCCGCGACGGGGCATCCCGGGGATCGCGCACGGAGCGGCCGCAAGGGCAGTGGTCGAGAACCTGGCCTCGGGGCTCGCCCTCGAGTGGAGCGCCTACGGTATCCGCAGCGTGTGCCTAGCCCTGGGGAATGTGGAGACGGACGGTGCCGTCGCCGCCTACGGGGCGGACGAGGTCGCGAGCTGGGCCGCGCCGGTTCCCCTCGGCCGTCTCGCGGCGCCGGAGGAGATCGCCTCCGTGGCCGCGTTCCTCGCCTCGCCCGGCGCGGCCTACGTCACGGGGACGACGGTCGTGGTCGACGGCGGTCTCGATGCATGGGGGCACGGGGCGTACCGACCGCCGGGCGGCAGCGACCCGCAGTAGCGCGGCGGAAACCGAGCTCGCCGGGAAACACCACTCGCTCGCCTCACTCCTGCCTTTGACACAATCCACGGCCGATGTCCGGAGCGTTGGTCGAGCTGAGCGCAGAGCAGCGGGAGATCCAGGCTCTCTGCCGCGACTTCGCCGCGCGCGAGATCCGGCCGGTGTCCGCCGCGGTCGACGAGGCCGACATCGAGACACCGTGGGAGATCTGGCACAAGGCGGCGGCGCTCGGGCTGACGTCGTTCATGCTCCCCGAGCGCTACGGCGGCGGCGGTCTCGGCGATCTGCTGACGCAGTGCCTCGTGCAGGAGGAGCTCTGCTTCGGCTGCGCCGGCATCGGCAACCTGATCACCGCCAACGGCTTCTTCGCCAAGCCGGTGCTCGTGCTCGGGACCGAGGAGCAGCAGCAGAGATGGGTCGCCCCGCTCTGCGGCGAGCACCCGCCCATGACGTGCCTGGCCAGCACCGAGCCGGGGGTGGGCTCCGATGCAGCGGCGATGACCACGACCGCCGTCAAGGTCGACGGCGGGTACGTGCTCAACGGCCAGAAGAGCTGGATCTCGCTCGCCGGGCCTGCCGAGTACTACGCCGTCTTCGCGACGGTGGCACCGGGCACGCGCTCGAAGGGCATCACCGCCTTCGTGCTGGAGAAAGGAGACGCAGGCTTCACAATCGGTCCGCCGATGCGAAAGATGGGGCAGCGTGCGCTCGTCAACGCCGAGCTCTTCCTCGAGGACTGCTTCGTCCCGGACGACAGGCGGCTGGGCGAGGAAGGACAGGGCTTCCGCGGGCTGATGAAGACCTTCGACCACTCGCGCGTCACACTCGGCGCCGCCGCCACGGGCCTGGCGCGCGCCGCTCTCGAGTACGCGGTCGAGTACGCCAAGACCCGCGAACAGTTCGGGAAGCCCATCGCCGAGCATCAGGCAGTGGCCTTCCGCCTCGCCGACATGGCCGTCAAGGTCGATGCCTCGCGCCTGCTCGTGTGGCGGGCCGCTCGCAAGGCGGACGCCGGCGAGGACGTCTCGCTCGAAGCGGCCATCGCCAAGCTGCACGCCTCGGAGGCGGCAATGTGGTGTACCTGGGCGGCAGTGCAGACGCTCGGCGGCTGGGGCTACTCACGCGAGTACCCCGTGGAGAAGTGGATGCGCGACGCGAAGCTCGAGGAGATCGAAGAGGGCACCTCGGACATCCAGCGTCTCGTCATCTCACGCCGGCTGCTGGCGTGACCCCTCTCCCTCCCCGCGACCTGCGGCCGTTGTTCGCGCCGGCCTCGGTGGCGGTCGTCGGCGCCTCCGCCGATCCCGCGAAGTGGGGCAACATCCTCTCGCGCGGTGCGCTGCGGGGAGTGGACCGGCGGCCCGCGTACCTCGTCAACCGGGCAGGAGGCGAGGTGCTCGGCGTGCCGACCCACACCTCGCTGGCCTCGATCGGGGAGCGGGTGGAGCTGGTCGTCGTGGCCGTGCCGGCCCCGGTCTTCGCGGAGACGGTGACCGAGGCGCTCGCCGTGGGGGCGAAGGCGATCGTCGGTATCACCGCCGGGCTCGGCGAGCTCGGCGAAGAGGGGCGGCTCGTCGAGTACGGCGTCGTGGAAGAGGTGCGGGCCGCCGGCGCCGTGCTGCTCGGGCCGAACTGCCTCGGCGTGATGGACGCCTCGGCTGGGCTCGACCTCGGTTGGAGCGCGCTCCCGCCTGGCCCGATCGGCTTCGTCTCCCAGAGCGGCAACCTCGCACTCGAGATCGCCCAGCTCGCAGAGGCGGCCGGGCTCGGCTTCTCGCGCTTCGCCTCGCTCGGCAATCAGGCAGATCTCGTGGCAGCCGACCTCGTCGCGGACTTCACGGCGCACCCCGAGACGAGAATCATCACCCTGTACCTGGAGGACTTCCGAGACGGGCGCGCGTTCGTCGCGACCGCTGCACGGGCACGGGAGACCGGCAAGCCGGTCGTGCTGCTCACGGGCGGGCTCAGCCGCGCGAGCGCGCGCGCCGCCCTGTCGCACACCGGGGCGCTCGTGTCGGACGCCCGATCGGTGGAGGCGGCGTGTCGCGCCGCCGGCATCGTGGCCGTTGCCACACCCAAGCAGCTCGTGGACGCGGCACAGGCGCTCCTCGCCGGCCGCTTCCCTCGCGGCCGCCGCGTCGGGGTCTACGGGGATGGGGGCGGTCACGGCGTGGTCGCCACGGACGTACTGGCCGCGCAGGGCCTCGACGTGCCGCCTCTGTCCGAGCCGACCACGGCGTCGCTCCGCCGTCATCTGGCCGGGACGGCGAGCCTCGCCAACCCGGTGGATTTCGCCACCGGAGGCGAGCAGGGCCTCCAACCGTATGTGGACGTGGGTCGCGTGCTGCTGTCGTCGGGGGACGTCGACGCCGTCCTGCTCACGGGGTATTTCGGCGGGTACGGCGTGGACACGCCGGAGCTCGCCGACGAAGAGACGGCAGTGGCGCGTGCGCTCGGCGCTGCGGCCGCCGACACGGGAACGCCGCTGGCCGTGCACACGTCGTATCCGCTCTCTCCCACCGCGGCAACGCTTCGCTCCGCCGGCGTCCCCACCTACGGCGATGTCGAGTCGGCCGCAGCCGCGCTGGCGTTGCTGGCCCGGCACGCCGAGATGGCTATCCGGGTGCCGATCGCCACGTCCGACGCCCAGCCGATCGGCCCGCCCGCGCCCGGCTACTTCGGGGCCCGCGCGTTTCTCGCGGGAGGAGGCGTGCCGCTCGTCGACGCGCGGCCGGCAACGTCGCCCGAGGAGGCTCAGGCTGCGGCGGAAGAGCTCGGCTTCCCGGTCGCGCTGAAAGCGATCGACCTCCTCCACAAGTCGGATGCCGGCGGCGTCGTGCTCGGGCTCGCGAGCGCCGGCGCCGTGGCGGAAGCGGCCGTGGAGCTCATGACCCGGCTCGGCACGCGCGAGCTCTCCGTCGAGCGCATGGCCCCGCTGCGAGAGGGTGTGGAGCTGATCGTCGGCGCCAAGCGCGACCTCCGCTTCGGAGCCACCGTGCTCGTCGGGATCGGCGGCGTGCTCGCGGAGGTGCTGCAGGACGTCCAGGTCGCGCTGGCTCCCGTAGACGAGTCGACCGCACGCGAGATGTTGCTCGCGCTCCGCGGGGCAGCGCTCCTCACCGGCTCTCGGGGGCGGCCGGCTCTCGACCTCGACTCCGCGGCGGCCGTGGTCGCGGACGTGTCACGCCTCGCCGCCGCCTGCCCGGCACTCCACGAGCTCGACGTCAATCCGCTGCTCGTGCTGCCCCAGGGCGCCCTTGCACTCGACGCACGCGCGATCGTGACGTGACAGGGCACGCGCAGGCGCTGCTGTTCGACTTCAACGGCACCCTGTCGCAGGACGAGGAGCTGCTGTGTGAGCTCTATCAGGAGCTGTTCGCGGAGCTCGGGAAGCCGCTGACGCGGGAGGACTACTTCGGGAAGCTGGCCGGGCTTTCGGAGGAAGGGATCATTCTCGGCTGGCTCGGCTCGGTTGACCATCTCGAGGCCTTGATCGGGGAGCGCCTCGACCGCTACATCCGGGTCGCCGACGGGGCGACCGTGTCCGAAGAGACCTGCGAGGCGGTGCGCTTCGCCGCGGAGCGGGTGCCGCTCGGGATCGTCTCGTCGGCCTCGCGGCGCGAGATCGAGCCCGTCGTCTCCGGCGCGGGTCTCGACGGGCTGTTCCGGTTCGTCATCGCATCAGAGGACGTGGGGGAGCACAAGCCGGCGCCGGAACCGTACCTCCGGGCGATCGAGCGACTCGGTCTTCCGGCGGGCGACGTGGTGGCGTTCGAGGACAGCGTCGCGGGCGTCACCGCAGCCACCGCAGCGGGCGTCCGCTGTCTCGCCGTCGCCGGTACCGCACCCGCGGAACGTCTGGCTGCCGCGGAGGCGATCGTCGACTGGATCGACGTCGAGATCGTGCGCACGCTCATCGCCGAGGTCGGCTGAGGGAGATGTTGGTGATCGCCCACCGCGGCGCCTCGTTCGACGAGCGCGAGAACACCCTCGCCGCCTTCGAGCGCGCGATCGCGGTGGGCGCGGACTACATCGAGCTCGACGTGCAGGTCTCCGCCGATGGGCACCTCGTCGTCTTTCACGACCTCGACCTCGACCGCCTCACCGCCCTTTCCGGGCCTCTGCGCAGCCGGACGGCGGCAGAGCTCGCCGAGCACGGCATCCCCACCCTCGACCAGGTGCTCGAGGTGACCCGCGGCCGGATCGGGATGATGGCGGAGCTCAAGAGCGCCTGGCGCTACCGAGGGCACGACGTGGTGCGCCGCACTGTCGAGCTGCTCGCACCAGGCGACGTCGTCGTGTCCTTCGAGCCGTGGGCGCTCCTCGCGGCACGCCGGCTGCGACCCGAGCTGCGTGCGCTGCAGCACGTCGGATACGGGGTCTCGATCCGGACGGCCGCGCGCTACGCCTGGGCTGCCGGCTTTCAGGACGCCCGCGTCACGCTTCGCGGGCTCGCCCGGGCCCGGGCTCTGGGGCTGGCGACGTCCGTCTATACGGTCAACGACGAGCACCGGATGCAGGAGCTCCACGCGGCCGGGGTCGACGCGATCTTCAGCGACCGCCCCGACGTGCTGCGCACTGTGGCTGGCCAATGAGCCGCCCTGTGTCAACCCCCAGAATCATGCGCGTTCCTCGGACGGCGCTCGCCGTGCCGTGCCGGAGGGCACAGTACGGACGTACGGGCCCGGAGAGCACGGTGCCGCGAGCGTCGTCAGGCGGCGGCGGAGCCCGGCTTCGCCGGGCGGGAGCCGTCGCCGACGAGGGGCGCGCATGAACTGGCTCCGCAATCCGTGGGGCCGTCCACGCGGCCTGGTGCTCATAACGGGTCTCTACGTCGCCTGGTCGATCCTTCCTGTGGCGATTGCGATCCTCTTCGCCTTCAACGACGGCCGCTCTCGCACGACGTGGCAGGGGTTCTCGCTGAGGTGGTTCACGGGCGATGTGG
>JBJXGY010000078.1:0-9257 GCA_046160185.1 Gaiella sp.
CACCCGTCGCACCTGCGGCGCCTGTTGCACCCGTAGCACCGATGGGTCCTTGCGGGCCTGCTGGGCCTGTCGCACCCGTGACCCCTTGCGCACCCGTCGCACCCGTGACACCCTGCGCGCCGGTTCCGCCCGTCGCGCCCCGGGCACCAGTCGCCCCGGTCGCGCCCCGCGGCCCGGCGGCACCCGTTGCTCCCCGGGCACCCGTCGCCCCGGTCGCGCCCCGCGCCCCGGTGGGGCCCGTCGCACCCTGCGCACCCGTCGCACCCTGCGCACCCGTCGCCCCGATGGGGCCTTGTGGCCCTGCCGGCCCCTGCGCTCCGGTGGCACCCGTCGAGCCGGTGGCACCTGTCACACCGATCGGGCCTTGCGGCCCGGCAGGCCCCGTCGCGCCAGTCACGCCCGCGGCCCCGGTAACTCCAGTCGCTCCGTTCGCACCGGTCGAGCCCGCCGCCCCCGTGGCCCCCGCGGCTCCGGTCGCCCCGGTAGCGCCCGACCCAGGAGCACCGGCAGGCCCAGGTGACCCCTGCGGCCCCGCCGGGCCCTGCGCGCCTGTGGCACCGACGGCGCCGGTGGCGCCCGTCGGGCCGGAGTCCACCGCACCCGGGCCACCGGCGGCCGTTCCGACATCCCACACGCGGCGATGCTCGCCACCGGCGCAGCGCCGGTTCCAGCGCACGACGCGGCCGCGGCCCTTTCCGTTGACGCAGACGTGAATGTCGTCGGGATCGCCCAGGTCGATGAGCTGCGACCAGCGGACGGTCCGCTCGCCCGCGCGGCACGACCCCTTCTTGGGGGCGATGAAGCGCAGCCGACCTGTTCGCGGGCTCACGACGCACGCCCGCTGGATGAACGTCGGTGCGAGAGCGCTCAGTTGCGTCCACTGAACCTTGCGCTCGGCCGTGTTGCACGGACTCTGCGGCGTCTGCAGCCTCAGCGTCCCGTCGGTGAGCGCCACGCATCCGACGAACCGGACGATCGCATTCGAGGGAGCAGCCGCGACGTCCTGCTCTAGATCACCGACGAGAGCGGTTGCGACGAGCGTGCATGCGAGAATCACAGCCAGAGGCCTCCGCCTCCCGCCGCTCGAGCTCCAGATCAATGTGAGCAGGCTCCGCATCGTCGGGGTTGAAGGCTAGTCCTATCAGACAGCGCCGCCCGGTACATACTCCCCGCAGGGGCGGAACACCCCCCGCCGACAGCGGGCCACGAACGGCGTCACTCGAACGAGTGACCGTCACCCTCGAGCGTCTCCACGTCCGCTACCGTCGTGCGATGAGCGCCCCGGCTGTGCACCGGCTCGCCGTGTTCCTCGCGCTTCTGCTCGGGGCGACCGGCATCAGCTCGTCAGGAGGCGTGGCGAGCGTGGCGGAACCCGTATCTGCAAGCGCTTCGGCCTGCAAACGGACAACGGCCGCGAGGAACGTCGCCGCGCCTCGTCACCTACGGACGATCGGCACCGGGGAGACCGGGTGGTTCGCATCGCCTTCACTCGTGGATCTCGACGGAGATCGGCGCCTCGAGATCGTCGCGCCGTTCTACTCGACCCTCGTGTACACCGCCGGCGGGAAGCTGCTGGGCAAGGGAACTGCCACCAGGGGTCGTGTGTACGCACCCGGTGTCGTCGCCGATCTCGACCGTGACCGCCGGCAGGAGATCGTCGTCGGCGGCAACGAGGGCACCGTTGCGTCGTACGAACTACGAGGCGGCACCCTGAAGTTGGAGCCGGGCTGGCCGGCCTCGACGTGCAGCGGCGGACAGTGCCCGGAAGCACGGGGGATGGCGGCTGCCGATCTCGACGGCGACGGCCGGATCGAGATCGTGGTCACCACGACCAACACCTCGGACAGCGGCTCGCAGGTCTACGTCTTCGACGCCGCCGGGGGGCTGTACCGGCCGCAGGGCGCACCCGCGTCGGCCTGGCCGCGGTACAACCGCCTGCCGGGCCCCGGCAACGACGCCGACTTCAACGGCACCGGCAACCGCGGGTACGGAGCGTACGGCGAAAACGTGGGCATCGGCAACCTCGACGACGACCCGCAACTCGAGATCGTCGTCACGTTCGACAACCACCAGATCAACGTCTTCAACCACGACGGCACCTCGCTGCTGGCATCGCCCTGGTACCGGAACCGCCACAGCGCCCATACGGGGAAGCGGCTGGGCTGGGGCCAATTCATCCGCTGGCTGGATCCGAAGGTCGAGGAGGCGCACTACCATCGCCACACCGGGGAGTGGCCGGACATCAACAAGACGCCGTGGCTGCAGTGGACGGCGTCGCCCCCGTCCGTGGCCGACCTCGACCGCGACGGCCGGAACGAAGTGATCGGGATACCGAACGTCGAGCAGAATGAGCCGTACGAGACCCAGGCGTACGCCTTCGTCGTGCTCGACGGCGCCTACGGCAGCGGTCGACGATCAGCGATGCGGCACAACGGGTTCGTGCGACCGCCCCTGAGCGCGAAGCCGGCAGTCCGTCCGGACGGTGACTGGTACCCACCCAGCGGGATCCCTGCCCCGACCATCGTCGACATCTCGTCCGACAGGCGGCCGGAGATCGTCGCTGCGATCCCCGACGGGCGCATCTATGCGATCTCGCCGACAGGGAAGAAGCTCTGGTCGTACGACTACGCGCGGGGAGCCGCCAAGACGTTCGCCTCGGAGGTGGTCGCCGCCGATCTCAACCGGGACGGACGGCCGGAGCTCGTGTTCGGGACGTATGCCCTGACACCGGACGCAGGCCGCCTGCTCGTGCTGTCCGGCTCCGGGAAGCTGCTACACGACGTGCGATTGCCGCGACAGGGGACGAACGGCAATGGCATCGGCATCGCCGCCGCACCGTCGATCGCCGATGTCGATGCGGACGGCAGGCTCGAGATCGTCGTCACCACCTTCGATCACGGCATCGACGTGTTCCGCGTCCCCGGGTCGGGGACGAACTGCCTGCCCTGGCCGACGGGGCGCGGAGGACACTTGCGCGCAGGCTCGCCCGGCTGAGGTAGACGGGAGCCGCGTGAAGCCGGACAGCATCATCGTCCGGGCCGGCACCAGGTGGTCTCCGCCTCACGCCGGCGCTACCCTGGGCCACCGATGATGATTCATGCGACAACCGAGGTCGACGACCCGGCGTGGGTGGAGTTCGGGGCACATCACGCGGAGGCTACGGCTTTCCATCAGCCGTCGTGGATCTCCGTCCTCCGCGAAGCGTATGCCTATCGGGCGCTCGCGGTCGTCGTCACGGACGACGCAGGCAAGGTATGCGCGGGCGCGCCGGTGCTGGAGATCCGCAGCAGGCTCACCGGCAATCGAGGTTCGAGCCTGCCGTTCAGCGACATCTGCCCGCCGCTTGCGACGGATCGAGCGAGCCTCGAGGCGCTCACGGCAGGACTCGAGGCGCTTCGCGCGGAACGAGGATGGCAGCGGGTCGACGTCCAGGGTCCGCTTCCGCCCCGGCCGGGAGTGCAGCCCGGCAGGGAGTCTCTGCGGCACGAGACGCCGCTGGCGACCGATCCCGCAGGCGTCATCTCGACGTTCAGGTCGAGCACGAGACGCCTCACCCGCCAGGCCGAGGCTTCCGGCCTTTCCGTCCGTCTGAGCCGTTCACCCGACGAGATCGACCGGTTCTACGAGCTTCATCTGGAGACTCGCCGACGGCTCGGCGTCCCCGTTCAGCCCCGCCGTTTCTTCCGACTGCTGGCCCACCGCATGCTGCCGAACGATCACGGATTCCTGCTCTTTGCCGAGAAAGGCCAGCGACCGGTGGCCGGTGCGTTCTTTCTCACCTGGAAAAACCAGGTCGTTTACAAGTACGGTGCGTCAAACGCCGATTACTGGGAGTTGCGGCCAAACAACCTACTCTTCACATCGGCCATCACATGGGCATGCGAGAACGGCTATGAAACATTCGACTGGGGACGCACGGGGATCGATGACGAAGGGCTACGGCGCTTCAAATCCGGTTTCGGGGCCACGGAGCACCCCGTGCGCTACAGCGTCGTCTCGCCGGTCCCACGGCAGCCAGGAGGCCCGCAACGGGGCGAGGCCTTGCTCGGGCACGTCATCCGCAGGTCACCGAAGACTGTCGGTCGTGTCCTCGGGGAACTCCTCTACCGGCACGTGGGATAGGTCATGATCAGACGTCACCTCTTCGAGGCGAACACCGCCGCCAGCCTGTGGCGGCTCGTCGGATCGGAGGTGTCCGCCGACGAGTGGGACGAGTCGTCCCGAGCGGCCCTCGACTGCCTGGGAGAGCTCCCCGCGGCGCAGATGGTCAACGACCCGACCGACATCCCGTCTCTTGTTCTGGGTGAGGAGCAGTTCGGCCTCGATCATTGGAACCTCTCGGGTATCAGGCGGCTCTACTACCTCCGCGTCCGCCGCACCCTCCCCGCCCGGATCCGGCCGCTCCTGCACAGGGTTGCCCGCCGCCGCCAGGAGCAGCAGGCGCTTCTGCGCTGGCCGATCGAGGATCGCTATGTCAACCACCAGCGTGCGGCGCTGCACCACCTCCTCTCGGCGCGAGGCGAGCGGTCGGCGCGGCACATCGGGTTCTGGCCAGACGGTCGCGCTCTCGGCTTCGCGATCACGCACGACGTGGAAGGCGCGGCCGGCCTCGACTTCGTACTCGCGCTCGCCGACCTCGAGACGAAGTACGGGTTCCGGTCGTCCTTCAACTTCGTGCCGCACGACTACGACGTGCCTGACTCGCTGCTCGCCGAGTTGCGCGCGCGAGGCTTCGAGATCGGGGTGCACGGCCTGCGGCACGACGGCACTCTCTTCCTGAGCGAGCGGCACTTTCGCCGGCAGGCCCCGGAGATCAATCGCTACATCGAACGTTGGGGGGCCAAGGGCTTCCGCGCTCCGTTCATGCACCGCCACCCCGAGTGGCTGCAGGAGCTCGAGATCTCGTACGACTTGTCGTTCTTCGACACCGACCCGTATGAGCCGGTCGCGGGCGGCACGATGAGCATCTGGCCGTTCCGCATCGGCCGGTTCGTGGAGTTGCCGTACACGCTCGCGCAGGACCACACGCTGATGGCGACGCTTGGTGAGGAGACGCCGCGGATCTGGTTCGAGAAGGTCGACTATCTCGCGCGCAACAACGGGCTCGCACTCGTCAACGTGCACCCCGACTACATGCTCGACCCGGCGCACTTCGTGATCTACGAACGCTTCCTCGCCGGGATGGCCGAGCGGCAGGACACGTGGCACGCACTGCCCTACGCCGTCGCGGAGTGGTGGGCACAAAGAGAACGGGCGGAGGCCGTGCTCACGCCGGACGGATGGTCGGTACCGGGACTGCACGGCGCGCGGGTCGAATCCATCCAGCTCGACGGCTCGCCGGCTCCAGAGGCGCCGCCGCCGCGAATGCGCGTCGGGGGTACCGTCGCCGCCACGATGTCGGTGCTCGGGGAGCTTTCCATGCTTGGAGGGCTGGGCTTTATCTGACCGAAACGGCCACGGCAGTCTCGTCGCACGCCGTTGCACCGTATCTTCGCCGCCCAGCTGCTCAGGCCGCAATCCGAACTGCGCGAGCTGCCGTATAGTCGCGCGAAAGCCCCCGACGGAAGGAGCACCTGATGCGGAAGATCCTCGTCCTCCTCGTGCTTGCCGCGGTGCTCGCCCTGGGCACGGCCGCCTGCGGCGGCGATGATTCGTCTTCCGGCTCCGGCGACGGCACGGAAACCGCGGTGCAGGGCGACGCCGTAGCCGGCAAGGCCGTCTTCACGTCCAACTGCGGAGGCTGTCACACGCTTGCGGACGCCGAGACCTCGGGCGCGGTCGGGCCGAACCTCGACGATTCAGCGCCCGGCTTCGAGACGGTGCAGACGCAGGTGACGAACGGCGGCGGCTCCATGCCCGCGTTCGCGGACAAGCTCTCCGCCGACGAGATCACCAACGTCGCGGCGTACGTCTCCTCGGTCGCCGGAACGTAGGGCGACGCGTCAGGGGGCGCGCAGCACGACCTCGATCGCGGTGCCTCGCCCCGGTGACGAGCGCAGCGAGAAGCCACCTCCGATCGAGGCGGCTCGCTTTCGCATGTTCTTCAGCCCCTGACCGGCCGACCGGCCGTCGCCGGCGAAACCGATGCCGTCGTCGCGCACGATGAGGACGCGGCGTGGGCCGCGCTGGATGATCTCGACCCAGGCCCGGCGCGCGTCCGCGTGCCTCCGCGCGTTGGCAAGGCCTTCCTGCACGATCCGGAAGATCTCGATCTGTTCGTCCGGCGCCAGCGCGACATCGGGATCGATGTCCATGTCCACGTCGAGCGCACCGTCCGCGGCCAGGAAGTCGACGTAGCGGCGAAGCGCGGCGTCGAACGGAGCAGTACCGCCGGCCGACGACAGCGCGAGAACCGCGAACCGCGCCTCCTCCTGCGCCATCGTCGCGGCCTGCTTGAGGCGCGGCAGCATCTCGTCGAGCGGGGCGCCGGCTTCGAGCATGCTCACCGTTGTGGACATGGCGAACAGGTACTGGGCGAGACCGTCGTGGATGTCGCGCGCGACGCGCGCCCGCTCGTCGGCCACGGCGCGTCCGAACTCGGCATGACTGATCGCCCGCCAGACCCCGACCACGAGGACGACGTAGGAGCAGAAACGCAGGAAGTCTCCGGGCAGGACGTATGCCCCAGGCGGCGCGGGTGTCAGGATGTAGTGCAGATCGGCGAAGAGCACCAGTGTGAGGGCGATCGCCAACCAGCTGTCGAGATCGCGGCCGGTACGGCCGAATCGATAGGCGAAGCCGGCGGCCGAGACCAGGGCGGCGGTGGCCAGCGTCGCGTAGACGAGAACGGCGGTCACCGTACGCGACCCGTCCACCCGCACGAGCGGCTGCGACACGTCGGCGACCCGCACGAGCACGCCGAGCCCCGCGAGTGCCGCCAGGGAGAGCGCCGTGCCCACGGCGAGCCCGGTGCGCCGCCACCTGACCGCGTGGTGTACGAACGGCGCGACGGCAAACGTGAGCGTGGCGACGACGGTCGCGCCGATCGCCGCCCAGGCGTCGATTCGCGAGAGGGGATCGCCGTCGAGCTTCCCCACGACGCTGAACGCGAACGTGCCGATTCCGGAGACGAGGAACGCACTCGAGAGCAGGAGGTCGAGCAGCCGGCCCTCGACCAGGAAGCGAACGGCGGCGAGGATCGCCACGACACAGGCGATCACCGCGACAGCGGTGTCGAGCGAGAGCCGGGCCTGCGGCAGGGCATAGCCGCCCAGGCGGTCGTACTGGGCCAGCACGACCGTACCGAGACCGAGGATGGCGACGAGCAGGAGCTCGCTGGCAAGCCACGATCGGTACGCCTCACGACGCACGGGGATCACCCTTTCTTCTTCGGCAGCCGGGGGGTGTTTCCTGACCGCTTCGCCGCAACCCACGTAGGCGCAAAGGCCCTAACGGTCAGGGCCGCTGCTGCCGATGAGAGGGGTGATGCAGGAACGCATTCTGATCGTGGACGATCATCCGTTGACTCGCGACGCCCTGGCGGCGCTACTGCAGCAGCACGCGTTCCAGGTGGTCGGACAGGCTTCGGACGGTGAGGAGGCGATCGAGCTGGCCCGCGAGCTGGAGCCGGATCTGATCCTCCTCGACCTGACGATGGACGGCATGGACGGCCTGACTGCGCTACCCCTGATCCGCGAGGCGTCCCCCGACAGCGAGGTCGTGATCCTGACCGCGTCCGGTACGGAGGAGAACCTGCTCGCCGCGATCCGTGCGGGTGCGGCCGGCTATCTTCTCAAGAGCGAGCCTCCCGAGCGGATCGCGTCGTTCTTGCGAGGAGTCGTCGTCGGCGAGGCGGCGCTGTCGGGAAGCGTGGCTCGCAGCCTGCTCGACCGGGTACGGGACGGCGGCCGGCTCGGGGGCGGTGTACCGGAGATGATCGCCGATCGCCTCTCTGCGCGCGAGGTCGAGGTGCTTCTGCTCCTCGACGACCATCTGACGACAGACGAGATCGCCAGCCGGCTCTACATCTCCGAGCACACCGTGCGCTCGCACGTGAAGAGCCTGCTCCGCAAGCTCAACGTCTCGTCGCGCCGCGAGGCGCTCGAACGTCTGTCCGTCGCACGCGGCTAGAACGCCGTCTCAGAACGTTTCGCTCGAAACGCCTACTGTGCGGCAGGCGCGCGGACGCGCGCCCTTCAGGATCAGAGGCCGGCTGTGCCAGCAGCCGGCCTCTGCGACAAACATCGGTGCGGCGGCTCACACGCGTCGCCGAGCATCCCCCGCGGCGGGGGATCGCGATTCGTCGGCCGAGGGCGATTCCCAAACCGGACGGCGCGGCCTACCTTGAGTCCAACGCAGTTCTTTCCGGAACTCGCGCGGTGGAGAGACCGATATCGAACGGCCGGGCCGCATCCCGGCCGTTCACTTGGTCCAGGCAAGTCGCTACGGGCTTGCGTTAGCTAGGCCACGAGACGTACGACGTTCGCTCCCGTGGCCTGCTCGGTGGCGATGACCCTGAGGAGCGCGGAGACGACGAGGGGGTCGAACTGCGTCCCCGCGCCGGCACGCAGCTCTTGCACCGCTTCGGCGTCGTCGAGCGCACGCCGATAGCTCCTGTCGGTGGTCATCGCGTTGTACGCGTCGCACGCGCAGACGATGCGGGAGACGAGCGGGGTCTCGTCGGTGAGGAGACCGTCCGGGTACCCCTTGCCGTCCCAGCGCTCGTGACAGGAGCGGACGAGTCTGCCGATCTCGGCAAGTACGCCACCGACACCCGTCAGCATCGCTTCCCCCTGCACGGTGTGCGTTCGCATCAGCGCCAGCTCCTCTGGGTCAAGCGGGCCGCGCTTGTTGATGACCTCGGCTGGGATGCGGATCTTGCCGACGTCGTGGAGGAGCGCGGTGAACTCGACCTGCCGTCGCGTCGCGGCATCGAGGCCGAGATCGTCGGCGACGGCGAGTGACAGCTGGACGACGTCCCGGCTGTGCGAGCCGGTGTACGCGTCGTCGGCCTCGATCACGTCTCCCAGGAGCAGAGCCGTACCGCGATAGGCGCCCGTCAGCTCGAGCGCGTGATCGATGCGAGAGCGGCGCTCACGGGCGAAGACGCTGAGGAGGGCCACGACCGGCAGCGCGACGAGGAACGAGTAGTGCGCCTGCGCCGAGGCGATCGCGAAGGCCAGCCCGGCGGGCGCCAAGCACGCATCGATGAGGAACACCCAGCCGAAGGCGCTGAGGTAGCGTGCCGGCAGCCGCCCGAGCGCGATGCGGTCGCCGATCGCCGAGCTCGAGGCGTCGAAACCGAACTGCGCCGCCAA
>JBJXGY010000079.1:0-18735 GCA_046160185.1 Gaiella sp.
GCGGAAACGTGTTGTAGTGGCACGGAATGACCACGCCGGCGCCGACGAGCTCGGCCGCGACGACGGCGTCGAATCGATCCATCGTGTAGTGCCCTCCGATCGGCACGATCGCGATGTCGATCTGCTCACGGCGCCGGGGAAGGGCGAGGTCGGAGAAGAGCGCGGTGTCGCCCAGGTGGTAGACGGCGACGTCGCCGCTCCGGATCACCACGCCGGCCGGCGTCGAGACAAGCCCCTTGGACGTGGTCGAGGTGTGCCAGGCCGGCGTCAGGCGGACGCTGCCCCATCCGAAGGTCGCCGAGCCACCGATGTTCGGGCCGATCGTGGTCGCGCCGGCTGCGTCCAGCTCGCCGGCGAGCTCGACGATCGCGACCACCGGTGCACCGGTGCGCTTCGAGATGGCGACGGCGTCGCCGACATGGTCGAAATGACCGTGCGTGACGGCGATCGCGTCGGCCTCGAGCTCGTCCGCGGTGACCGTGGCCTTGGGATTTCCGGTCAGCCAGGGATCGACGAGCACGGTGGTGCCGTCGTGCCGAAGCTCGAACGCCGAGTGACCGAGGTAACGGATGTTCACGTCGTCTCCTTTGCGAGGAGCGGGGTGGGAGCCGGCTGCCGGCGGTACTCGAAGATCAGCCGTGTCTCCACGTGCGCGACCTCGGGCCGGGTCGTGAAGCCGCTCACGACGAGATCGCGAAGGTGGTCGGTGTCGAGTGTGGAGACGTGGACGAGGTAGTCGTCGGCGCCGGCAACGTGGTAGAAGGCGAGCGTCTCCGGCAGCGCGAGCGCATGCTCGCGAAACCGGTCGATCAGCTCCCGGTCGTGCACGGAGAGGCGCACGCCGATCATCGCCTGCACCATGCGTCCGAGCGCTGCCGGATCGACGTCCGCGTGGAAGCCGCGGATCACGCCGCGGGAGAGCAGTCGCCGCAGACGCTCCAGGCACGTCGACGGAGCGATACCGAGCGATTCTGCGAGTTCCTTGTTGGATCTCCGCGCATTCTTCTGCAGAAGAGCGACGATCCCGCTGTCGATTCGGTCGAGTGGCGTGTCCATCGGCTGGTATCGAAGCATATTCGAGGTCGTCGCGACCCGTTCGGAGGGACGCTACCTTTACGAAAGTAACGGCGCCTGCCGGGTGCACGTGACCCACGACCGAGGAGAAGCTCCGCATGTCGAGCGCACCGCGTTCTTTTCAGTTCACGTCCGAGTCGGTGACGGAGGGGCACCCGGACAAGATTGCCGACCAGATCTCCGACAGCGTGCTGGACGCGGTGCTGGCGGAGGACCCGATGGGCCGTGTCGCCTGCGAGACGCTGATCACGACCGGTCTCGTGGTCGTGGCCGGCGAGATCACGACCGGGGCGCGGCTCAACATCCCCTCGCTCGTGCGTGAGCGGATCGCCGACATCGGCTACACGCGCGCCAAGTACGGCTTCGACGCCGAGACCTGCGGCGTGATGGCGACGCTCGACCGGCAGTCGCCCGACATCGCCAGGGGCGTGGACGAGTCGTTCGAGGTGCAGCACGGCGACACCGACCCGATCGACCAGATCGGCGCCGGCGACCAGGGCATGATGTTCGGGTATGCCTCCAACGAGACGGCGGAGCTGATGCCGCTGCCGATCCAGCTTGCGCACCGTCTGGCGAAGCGGCTCTCGGAGGTGCGAAAGGCCGGCGTACTGCCGTACCTGCGGCCGGACGGCAAGACGCAGGTGACGATCCGCTACGAGGTCGACGAGCATGGCCGTCAACACCCGGTGGAGATCGAGCGCGTCGTGATCTCGACCCAGCACCGTGACGGGCTCGACGCCGAGACGATGATCAAACCCGATCTCGTCGAGCACGTGGTCGAGCCGATCCTGCACGTCGACTACGGCGATCTCTTCGACAAGGCCCGTCTCGGTGCGAAGAACTTCTTCTACGTGAACCCGACCGGCAAGTTCGTGATCGGCGGCCCGATGGGCGACACCGGGCTCACCGGCCGCAAGATCATCGTCGACACCTACGGTGGAGCGGCCCCGCACGGCGGCGGCGCGTTCTCGGGCAAGGATCCGACCAAGGTCGACCGCTCGGCCGCCTATGCCGCGCGGTACGTCGCCAAGAACGTGGTCGCGGCGGGTCTCGCCGATCGTTGCCAGATCCAGGTGGCCTACGCGATCGGCGTTGCGCATCCCATGAGCGTGCTCGTGGACTGCTTCGGCACCGAACGGGTCCCGATGGCCCAGCTGGAGTCGCTGATCGGCGAGCACTTCGACCTGCGGCCGGGCGCGATCATCCGCGATCTCGACCTGCGCAGGCCGATCTACGCCAAGACAGCCGCCTACGGCCACTTCGGGCGCGACGAGCACGGCTTCACCTGGGAGCGCATCGACAAGGCGGACACGCTCCGCGCGGCCGCAGGCCTCGTCGCAGGCGCTGCGTGAGACGCGACAAGGCCCGCTTCCGCCACACTGTCGAGACCGAGATATCCGACTTGCAGTTCCTGAACCGAGGAGAGACGATGACCGAGATGGCGTTCCGCAGGCTGGGTGCCACCGACTACAGGGTGGCGGACCTGTCACTGGCCGACTTCGGCCGCAAGGAGATCTCCCTGGCCGAGCACGAGATGCCCGGCCTCATGTCGCTGCGTCGCGAATATGGTGCGGCGCAGCCGCTGCGCGGTGCCCGCATCACGGGCTCGCTGCACATGACGATCCAGACGGCCGTGCTGATCGAGACGCTGGTTGCGCTCGGCGCCGAGGTGCGCTGGGCGTCCTGCAACATCTTCTCGACGCAGGACCACGCCGCCGCGGCGGTGGTGGTCGGGCCGGACGGCACCGTCGACAGCCCGAACGGCATCCCGGTCTTCGCCTGGAAGGGCGAGACGCTGGAGGAGTACTGGTGGTGCTCCGAGCAGGCGCTGACGTGGCCCGACGGCGGCCCGAACATGCTGCTCGACGACGGTGGCGACATCACGCTGCTCGTCCACAAGGGCCGCGAGTTCGAGCAGGCGGGCGCGGTGCCCGATCCGGCCGGTGCCGACAACGAGGAGTTCCGGATCATCCTCGAGTTGCTGCAGCGTTCGCTCGAGGCCGATGCCACCAAGTGGACGAACATCGCGGCGGGCATACGCGGCGTCACGGAGGAGACGACCACCGGCGTGCACCGGCTGTACCAGATGGCCGCTGCCGGCCAGTTGCTCTTCCCGGCGATCAACGTCAACGACTCGGTGACGAAGAGCAAGTTCGACAACCTGTACGGCTGCCGACATTCGCTGGTGGACGGGATCAACCGTGCGGTCGATCTCATGCTGGCCGGAAAGCTGTGCGTGGTCTGCGGCTACGGCGACGTCGGGAAGGGCTCGGCCGAGTCGCTGCGGGTGCAGGGTGCTCGCGTCGCGGTGACGGAGATCGATCCCATCTGCGCCCTACAGGCGCTGATGGAGGGCTACGACGTGGTCACCCTCGACGATGTCGTCGACCGGGCCGACGTGATCATCACGGCCACCGGCAACAAGGACATCATCACGGTCGAGCACATGAAGCGGATGAAGCACAACGCGGTGATCGGGAACATCGGCCACTTCGACAACGAGATCGACATCGCTGGGCTCGCGAAGCTCGACGGCGTCGAGCGGATCACCATCAAGCCGCAGGTCGACCAGTGGGTCTTCCCCGACGGTCACGCGATCATCGTGCTCTCCGAGGGCCGGCTGCTCAACCTCGGCAACGCCACGGGGCACCCGAGCTTCGTGATGTCGAACTCGTTCTCGAACCAGACGATCGCGCAGATCGAGCTCTTCACCCACGCCGACGACTACGAGATCGGCGTGCACATTCTGCCCAAGCATCTCGACGAGAAGGTCGCGCGCCTGCATGTCGAGGCGCTCGGGGCCAAGCTCACCGAGCTCACGCCCGACCAGGCGGCGTACATCGACGTCCCGGTCGACGGCCCCTACAAGGCGGATCACTACCGCTACTAGAACACGAGCCGGCTGGGCGCCGGTGTCTGACTGAGCAGTCAGACACCGGTGTCCGTCGCTGGCAGCGCGCCAGCGGCCCGCTGCGAGCCAGGAAGGAGCCGGCGGCTACGCCGGCGATGCGACCGAACCGATGTTCCGCACGTCGCGGCTGACGAGCATCCACACCGCAAGCAGGAACCCGGCGGCCGCCATCGCGTAGAGGAGGACGTCGGCGCTCGTAAACTCGGCGATCACGCCACCGAGTGCAAACCCGAGGGGCATCCCTGCCAGCGAGCCGAGCCAGTCCCAGGCGCTGACGCGTGACAGCCTTTCGTTCGGGATCTCGCGCTGCATCTGCGCCTCCCAGACCGCGAGGAAGATCCCGACGGCGAGACCCTCACCGGCGATCGTCACTGCAATCAGCGGCCAGGGAACCGCGAAGGCGAGCAGCAGCGGCGTGATGCCGGTGACGAGGAAGAGGGCGCCCGACAGGACGACCGGCTTGCCGATCCGGATCGCGGCGATGCCGATGGCGCCGACCACTGCGCCGAGCGAGAACGCCGCCTCGATCAGGCCCCACACGTCGGCGCCGCCAAGCTCGTTCTTTGCGATCAGCGGGCCTGCGACCTGGAGCGGCGCCACGTACAGCATGAGGAACAGCGATGCGTTCAGCACGGCCATCCACAGCCAGCGCCGTTGACGCACTTCGTGGAAGCCCTCCGCGAGCTGCTGCAGAAACGGCTCGCCTGGTGCGGCGGCGGCTGGTCTCGGGCGCATGAAAAGCAAGAACAGGGCCGACACGGCGAACGTGACCGCGTCGAGGCCGATCGCCGTCCCGGGACCGAGCCATTCGACGAGAACACCGCCGACGGCGGCGCCGAGAAGGGTCATCGCACTTCGCGTCGCGCCCATCAACCCGTTTGCGTGCACCAGCTGGTGCGGCTCCAGGATCAGCGGCAGCATGCCCGTCGAAGCCGGCCCGAAGAACGCCTGCGCGACCCCGTACAGCGCCTGCAGCACGATCAGGTGCCAGAGCTCTGCGGTGTCGGTGAGCAGAAGCGCCGCCATCGCCAACTGGATCGCGACCCTGGCGGCGTCGGCGCTCAGCATCACGAGACGGCGCTGCAGCCGATCGGCCCAGACACCACCGACGAGGACGAACGCGACCATCGGCACCGCGCCGGCGGCGTACACGATGCCAAGCGCGAGCGGAGAGTCGCCGGTGATCTCGAGCACGGCGAAGGCGACCGCGATAAAGAACATGCCGTCGCCGACCAGCGAGACCGCTTGCCCCGAGAAGAGCAGAGCGAAGTCGCGCTGCCGGAAGAGCTGCTTGAACGTCAGGAAGTCCACGCGGCGAGTCTATGGACGGCTGCTCTGCTAGGACTCGACCATGAGGGTGTCGCTCGCATTCGGCGAGACAGGGCTCGAGGTGGATCTCCCTGACGGTCGAACGACCGTGATCACACCCCGACATCCGCCCCCGGCGCCGGACGGCAGGGCCGCGGTGGTCGCCGCTCTCCGCTCGCCGATCGGCTCGCGGCCCCTCCGAGAGCTGGTGCGGCCGGGTCAGACCGTGGCCATCAGCATCTGCGACGGCACACGACCCCAGCCGCGCCGGGTCGTCGTGCCGGCGCTGCTCGAGGAGATCGGCGACGTGGTCGGGCTCGAGAACGTCGTCGTGCTCGTCGCGACCGGCACCCACCGTGCGAACACGGACGAGGAGCTGCGCGCGATGCTCGGCGACGAGGTGCGCTCGAGCGTCGAGGTCGTGAACCACGATGCGCGTGACGCCGGTGCCGTGCGGCATGTGGGCGTGCTCGGGAAGGGCGTGCCCGTCTGGCTCAACACCCGCTGGCTCGACGCGGACGTCCGCATCACCACCGGCTTCGTGGAGCCGCATTTCTTCGCGGGCTTCTCCGGTGGGCCCAAGCTCGTGGCACCCGGCCTCGCCGGTCTCGAGACGGTGCTCACCCTGCACGATGCGACGCGGATCGGCCATCCTGACGCACGCTGGGGCGTGATCGAGGGCAACCCCGTCCACGACGACGTGCGCGCCATCGCACGGGCGACCGGCACGCACTTCGCGCTCGATGTCGTCCTCGACGCCGAGAAGCGGATCGTGCAGGCCTTCGGCGGTGAGCTGTTCGCGATGCACGAAGCCGCGTGCGCGGTCGCGCGGCGGGTCGCCATGCGACCGGTGGCCGAGCCGTTCGACGTGGTGGTCACCACGAACTCCGGCTTTCCCCTCGACCAGAATCTGTACCAGGCGGTGAAGGGCATCTCTGCGGCGGCGCAGGTGGTGCGGCCGGGTGGGGCGATCGTCTGTGCGGCAGAGTGCCGCGACGGCTTCCCGGCGCACGGCTCGTTCCGGGCCGAGCTGGAGGCGAGGCCGGACCCGGAGGAAGCTTTCGCGGCGGTGATGGCGCGCGAGCGGACGGTTCCCGACCAGTGGCAGATCCAGATCCTGGCGGGTATCAGGCGCCGCTCACGCCTGCTGCTGTACACCGCGGCCCTCGCCGACGCCGACCTCCAGCGTGCCGGTCTCGACCAGGTGCCGGACGTGGGGCAAGCCGTGGCCGAGTTGCTCCACGCCGCCGGAGCGGCCGCGCGCGTGTGCGTGCTCCCCGAGGGCCCGCAGACGATCCCCTACGTGGCGTGAGGGCGCTCGCGGCGCCGGACAAGTTCCGTGGCACGCTGACCGCTGCGGAGGCAGCTGAGGCCATGGCCCAGGGAGCGCGCCGCGCCGGCTGGGAGTGCACGGAGCTGCCGCTTGCCGACGGCGGCGAGGGGACGCTGGACGCGCTCGGCGGTGCGAACCGTCAAACGGCGGTGACCGGGCCTCTCGGGGAGGCGGTCGAGGCCGGATGGCGGCTGGACGGCAAGCTGGCGGTGATCGAGATGGCGCGCGCCTCCGGCCTCGCGGTGGCAGGTGGCAGGGAGGTGAACGATCCGCTCGAGGCGAGCACCTACGGCACCGGTGAGTTGATCGCCGCAGCCCTCCGCGAAGGCGCCTCACGCGTCATCGTGTGCGTGGGCGGGTCGGCCACGACGGACGGCGGTGCGGGGGCACTGGCCGCGCTTGACGGCCTGGTGCCCTTCACCGGTGCAGCCGTCAGCGTGGCCTGCGACGTGCAGACGGGGTTCCTGGACGCAGCCCGGGTGTTCGGCCCGCAGAAGGGCGCCGACGCGGGGCAAATCGCCGAGCTCACGGCCCGCCTCGCTCGCCACGCGCAGGAGTACCTGGAGCGCTTCGGTGTGGACGTGAAGACGATCGCCGGCAGCGGCGCCGCCGGTGGCCTGGCGGGAGGGCTCGCCGCGGCGGGTGCGCGCCTGATGCCCGGGTTCGCGCTCGTCGCCGACCTGGTCGGACTCGACGACGCGCTGTCGCAGGTCGACGTGGTACTTACCGGTGAAGGCCACCTCGACGCCACCTCCTTCCAGGGGAAGGTCGTGGGCGGCGTCTGCGAGCGCGCGTCCGCTCGGGGCGTCCGGGCGATCGCTGTCGCCGGCCGCGTCGACCCCGACGTCGCCGGCCGCCTTCCGGCGTGCTCGCTCGTCGAGCTCTTCGGCGAGGAGCGGGCGCTCGCAGACACAGCTGTGTGCGTCGAGCTCGCCGTCGCAGCGGCTCTCTAGTAAACGGGCGCCTCCGCGTCGTTCCGCTGGGCTCCGGCGGGATCTGACCCCGGGGGTCGGACCTCCGACTTTCGAGCTTGACTCGAACTCGCCGATCTCCTACTCTACATCAAGATATCCTTATGTAGTTATGGAGAAGCCGGTTTGATGGAGCGCTTGTTGCAGGGCTTGCGGGCGGTGGCGGAGGCGACGCGGTTGCGCATCCTCGGCCTGTGCGCGCACGGCGACCTCAGCGTCTCCGAGCTCACCGAGATCCTCGGGCAGAGCCAGCCGCGCATCTCCAGGCACCTGAAGCTCCTGCAGGAGGCAGGGCTGCTCGAACGGCACCAGGAGGGAAACCGCGCCTACTTCCGGCTGGCCGGGGAGCGCGCCGGCGCGGAGCTGGCTCGGCTGATCGTCGACCTGATGCCGCCCGACGACCCGAAGCACGCGCTCGACCTGGAGCGGTTGCAGGCGGTGAAAGCCGTCACCGCCGCCCGCGCGGCCGCGTACTTCCGTGCGAACGCCGCGAACTGGTCGCAGATCGGGTCGCTGCACGTCGACGACGCCCGGGTCGACGACGCCGTCCGGCGGATGCTCCGGGACGCGCCGATCGGCGACCTGCTGGACATCGGGACGGGAAACGGGCACATGCTCGAGGTACTGCGGGACGAAATCAGCTCGGGTGTCGGCATCGACACCTCCCGCGACATGCTCAACGTGGCCCGCGCCAACCTCTTCCGCTCGGGCCTCCAGCACTGCCACGTCCGCCAGGCGGACATGACTCAGCTGCCCTTCCCGGCCGCGAGCTTCGACACCGTCACGCTCCGCCTCGTTCTCCACTATGCCGAGCGACCCGAAGCCGTGATCGCCGAGGCGGCACGTGTCCTCCGTCCCGGGGGCCGCATGGTGGTGGTGGACTTCGCGCCACACGACCGCAGCGAGCTTCGCATCGAGCACGCGCACCGCTGGCTCGGCTTCCCCGACGCGCGGGTCGAGGGTGCGATGCAGGACGCCGGCGTGCTGCCCGTCCCGTCGCAGCGCCTCGAGGGCGGCGCCATCACGGTGGTCGTCTGGCTCGGTCGGGCGGCCGGTACTCCCGCGCGTCGGGCGGCCTCACTTGGGACGGCGCATCGGTCATGAAGTGCACCCTTTCACTCGAGGTCTTCCCGCCGAAGGACAGAGCCTCCACGGATGCCTTTCGCGAGACGCTCGCCGAGCTGTCTCCTCTTCCGGCCGCCTTCTGCTCCGTCACCTACGGGGCCGGCGGATCGGATGCGCACCGCACCGACAGGATCGTGCGCTCGCTCTCGAGCGACGGACCGTTCGAGCCGGCGGGGCACCTCACGTGCGTCGGGGAGAGCCGCGACGAGACCGATCGAGTCGCACGCGGTTGGGCGGGGGCGGGCGTACGCCGCATCGTCGCCCTGCGCGGCGACATGCCCGACGTCGGCGCCCCCTTTGCTCCCCACGCCAACGGCTACACCAGCGTCCCCGAGCTGATCGCCGGGCTTCGTGCGATCGCCGATTTCGACATCTCCGTCGGCTGCTATCCCGAGGGCCACCCCGAGTCGTCTTCAGCTGCCGCCGATCTCGCCCATCTCCGCCGCAAGCTCGACGCGGGGGCGAGCCGGGCCATCACCCAGTACTTCTTCGACCTGGAGACCTTCCTGCGCTTCCGGGAGCGAGCGGCGCGGGCCGGCATCGAACACGACCTCGTCCCCGGAGTGCTGCCCGTCTTCGATCTCGCGCGTGTCGTCGCGTTCAGCGAGCGCTGTGGCGCAACCGTGCCGGCGTGGCTGGTCGAGCGCTTCACCGGTCTCGATCGACAACAGCAGGCCCAGACCGCGATCGAGACCGCCACGGAGCTCTGCCTCCAGCTGATCACGAGCGGCGTCGAGCACATCCACCTGTACACCCTCAACCGCGCCGATCTCGCACTCGGCGTCGGCCGGGGTCTCGGGCTCGTGCCCGAACTGGAGCTGGCTGCGTGAGCCGGGCTGTGCTTGCCCCGAGAGCCGGAATCCGCCCTCGCGGATCCCGGCTCGGGAGAGCCCCTGAAGCGGCCGCCGGCGCGGCCGGCCGCTACCCTGGGACGCACTGCCAAGGGCCGACGTGAGCCTGCTCGACGCCATGGCCGCCGAGCGGATCCTCGTGCTCGACGGCGCGATGGGAACGATGATCCAGGCAGCGGATCTCGAGGAGGCCGACTACCGGGCCGACCGCTTCCGCGAGCACCCGACGGAGCTCCGCGGGAACATGGACCTTCTTAATCTCACCGCGCCCGAGCTCGTCGGCTCGATCCATCGCGCCTATCTCGAGGCAGGCGCTGACATCGTCGAGACCAACACCTTCAACTCGACCTGCATCAGCCAGGCCGAGTACGGGCTGGCGGAGCTCGACTACGAGCTGAACCTCGCGGCGGCGTCGATCGCGCGCCATGCCGCCGACGAGGTCGGGCGAGACGATCCCACGAGGCCGCGGTTCGTGGCGGGTGTGCTTGGCCCGACGTCGCGGACGGCGTCCATCTCGCCCGACGTCGCGGACGCCGCGGCCCGCAACATCCGCTACGAGGACCTGCGCGTCGCCTATCACCGAGCGATTGAGGGGCTGCTCGACGGCGGAGTCGATCTCCTCCTGCTGGAGACGGTCTTCGACACCCTCAACGCCAAGGCAGCGCTGTTCGCGATCGACGAGGTGCTCGAGCGACGGGGTGTCCGGTTGCCCGTGATCGTCTCGGGCACGATCACCGACCTCGCCGGCCGCACACTGTCCGGTCAGACCCCGGAGGCCTTCTGGATCTCGGTCAGCCATCTCCGGCCCTGGGCTATCGGTCTCAACTGCGCGCTCGGCTTCGCCGACCTCCGCAGCCATGTCGCCGAGCTCGCGCGCGTCGCACCGACACGGGTGTGTGCTCACCCCAACGCGGGCCTTCCGAATGCCTTCGGCGGCTACGACGAATCGCCGGAGTCGATGGCCGGCCAGCTCGGCGCCGCCGCGCGGGACGGTCTGCTGAACGTTGTCGGCGGATGTTGCGGCACCACGCCGGAGCACATCGCCGCGATCGCGGACGCCGTGGCGGGAGTCTCCCCGCGCCCGGTGCCGGACGCGGCGCCCGCACTTCGCCTTTCCGGGCTCGAGCCGTTCGCGCTCGTCTCATGAGCAACGGAACAAGACAGGCTCGCTTCGTCCTCGTCGGCGAGCGAACGAACGTCGCCGGGTCGGCCCTCTTCAAGCGGCTGATCGTCGACGGCGACTTCGACGCGGCGCTCCAGGTTGCGCGCGACCAGGTGGAGAACGGCGCCCAGGTGATCGACATCAACATGGACGACGCGATGCTCGACGCGGAGGCGGCGATGACTCGCTTCCTCGACCTGCTCGCCGGGGAGCCCGCGATCGGCCGCGTGCCTGTGATGATCGATTCGTCACGTTGGTCGGTGCTCGAAGCTGGGCTCCGTTGCGTACAGGGCAAGCCGATCGTCAACTCGATCAGCCTCAAGGAGGGTGAGGACGAGTTTCTGCGCCAGGCACGGCTGATTCGCCGCTACGGCGCGGCTGTGGTCGTGATGGCCTTCGACGAGAAGGGCCAGGCGGAGACGGCCGAGCGGAAGCTCGCGATCTGCGAGCGTGCGTACCGGCTGCTCACCGAGCAGGCCGCATTCCCGCCCGAGGACATCATCTTCGACCCCAACGTGTTCGCGGTCGCCACCGGTATCGCGGAGCACGACGACTACGGCGCGGCCTTCATCGAGGCGACCAGGTTGATCAAGGAGTGCCTCCCGCACGCCCGCGTGTCCGGCGGCATCTCGAACCTCTCGTTCTCCTTTCGCGGCAACAACGTCGTTCGCGAGGCGATGCACTCCGTCTTCCTCTACCACGCCATCAGAGCCGGTCTCGACATGGGCATCGTCAACGCAGGGCAGCTGACGGTCTACGAGGACATCCCGCTCGAGCTGCGCGACGCGGTCGAAGCCGTGATCCTCAACACGGAGACGGGTTGCACCGACCGGTTGCTCGAGCTCGCAGAGCGCTACCGCGACGATCCCCATGCGGCAACCGTCAACATCGACCCGGCCTGGCGGAGCGAGCCTGTCGCCAAGCGGCTCGAGCATGCGCTCGTCCACGGCATCGCGGACTTCGTCGAAGCCGACACTGACGAGGCGCGTCTCGCCGCCGTCCGCCCGCTCGACGTGATCGAGGGGCCCCTGATGGCCGGCATGGACGTCGTCGGCGACCTCTTCGGGGCCGGGAAGATGTTCCTGCCGCAGGTCGTGAAGAGCGCGCGGGTGATGAAGAAGGCCGTGGCCCGGCTCCTGCCGTACATCGAGGCGGAGAGCAGCGGCGAAGCTCGCCGAGGCAAGATCGTGATGGCCACGGTCAAGGGAGACGTGCACGACATCGGCAAGAACATCGTCGGCGTCGTGCTGCAGTGCAACGGCTTCGACGTCGTCGACCTCGGCGTGATGGCGCCGTGTGCCCGGATCCTGGAGACCGCGAAGGCGGAGAACGCCGACCTGATCGGTCTCTCCGGGCTGATCACGCCGAGCCTCGAGGAGATGCGGTACGTCGCCTCGGAGATGGAGCGCCTCGAACTCGATCTTCCCCTGCTCATCGGCGGCGCCACCACGAGCAAGGTGCACACCGCGGTCAAGATCGCGCCGGCCTACAGCGGCACCGTGGTGCACGTCGCAGACGCCTCGAGGGCTGTCGGCGTCGCCAGGCAGCTCTCGACCGCGGACCAGCGTCCCCGGCTGGCGGCTGCGCTGCGGGAGGAGTACGACGCGATCGCCGGCGAGCACGAGAAAGGCACGACTGCCAGGCGTCTCGTCCCGCTGGAGCAGGCTCGCGCCAACCGGCTTGCCGTCGACTGGGGCGCGACGGCTCCGACGGTGCCGGCGCAGCTCGGCGTGACCGTGCTCGAGGACTACCCCCTCTCCCAGCTCGTGGAGCGCATCGACTGGCGGCCGTTCTTCTCCGTCTGGGAGCTCGCCGGAAGCTTCCCTGCCATCCTCGACGACCCGGTGGTGGGCCAGGCGGCACGCGACGTGTACGGAGACGCGCTGGCCATGCTCGAGCGGATCGCCGCCGAGAGCTGGTTCCGGCCGAGTGCCGTCTTCGGGCTCTTCCCGGCTGCAGCGGCCGGCGACGACATCGAGATCTACGCCGACGAGAGCCGTGTCCGTGTCCGCGCCATCGTCCACACCCTGCGGCAGCAGCTCGAGCGGCGCGACGCCAGGCCCAACCTCGCACTCGCGGACTTCGTTGCGCCCGGAGACACCGGTATCCGAGACTACGCCGGTGCCTTCACGGTCACCATCGGTCCTGACGTCGAGGCGCGCGCCGCGTCGTTCCGCGCCACCCACGACGACTACTCGGCCATACTCGTACAGGCGCTGGGAGATCGACTCGCCGAGGCGTTCGCCGAGCGGCTGCACGAACGCGTCCGCACCGAGTTCTGGGGCTATGCGCCGGGCGAGGCGCTCTCCAACGAGGACCTGATCGCCGAGGCGTATCGCGGTATCCGCCCCGCGCCGGGGTATCCGGCCTGCCCCGACCACATCGGGAAGCGGGTGATCTTCGAGCTCCTCGAGGTCGAGCGCACGATCGGCGTGCGCCTCACCGAGAGCCTGGCCATGACACCGGCGTCGACGGTGTCCGGGCTCTACCTGGCGCACCCCCAGGCGCGCTACTTCGGGCTGGGCCGGATCCTTGCCGACCAGGTGGAGGATTACGCCGCCAGGCGCGGGGTGACCGTTGCCGAGGCGGAGCGGTGGCTGCTCCCCAATCTCGCCTACGACCCCGGCGCTCCGGCCCGTCAGGCCGCCTGACAGAGGCGTTCGCGGCGCGAGATACTCCTCGCGTGACGAGCGAGGGAGGCACGACGTTCCTCGAGGCAATCCGGGCGGCGCTCTCGGACAGCCTTGCCGACGATCCGGGTGTCTTCCTGCTGGGGGAGGACATCGGCCACTTCGGCGGCGCTTTCGGCGTCACCGCCGGTCTGGCCGACACGTTCGGCGAGGCGCGGGTGATGGACACGCCGATCGCGGAGGAGGGATTCGTGGGGGCGGCATTCGGCGCCGCCTGGATGGGGCAGCGGCCGGTCGTCGAGCTGCAGTTCGCCGACTTCGCGTCGTGCCCATTCGACACCATCGTCACCGTCGGCGCCAAGACGCACTGGCGCTCGGGGATCGCGCTGCCGGTGGTGATTCGCGCGCCGTTCGGCGGCGGCATCCGCGGCGGGCCGTTCCATGCCTCGTGCCCCGAGGGGTGGTTCGTGGGCACGGCCGGGCTCAAGGTCGTCTGCCCCTCGAGCGTCGAGGATGCCTACGGGCTGCTGCGGGCGGCGATCGAGGACGATGATCCCGTCCTCTACTTCGAGCACAAGGCGCTGTACCGCCGTGTACGTGGGCAGCTGCCCGCGCCGACGTACCGGTCGCCGCTTGGCCGCGCGCGGGTCGTGCGGCCGGGTGAGGACGCCACCGTCGTCACCTACGGCGCCGGTGTAGGTTGGGCGCTGGGAGCCGTTGAGGCGCTCGGCGCGGACGTCGAGGTGGTCGATCTCCGCACGTTGTGGCCGCTCGACCGGGGCTCGATCATCGACTCGGTGGCACGGACCTCGCGGGTGCTCGTGGTCCAGGAGGCGTCGCGCTCGATCGGCGTGGCAGGCCTTGTCCTGTCGCTGGTCGCCCGCGAGGCGTTCGAGCTGCTCGACGCGCCGCCCGCCTTGCATGCGCCGGTCGACACGCCCGTGCCCTTCGCCCCGGAGTTGGAGGACGGCTACCTGCCGGGGGTCGAGTCCACCGCCTCGGCTCTGGAGGCTCTGCTTGCCTACTGAGCGCGCGGTCCCAACGATCCAGGCCGCCGGGGTGACGCCCGCGAAGCGCTTCGAGCTGCTGCGCCTGATCTTGCTGCAGCGGGTGTTCGAGGAGCGCGTGCTCGCGCTGTACCGCCAGGGCCGGATCGCGGGAAGCGTCTACACCGGGCGGGGCCAGGAGGCGGTCGCCGCCGGCGCGGGGCTCGCGTTGGGCGCGGACGACGTGGTCGCTCCGCTCAACCGGGAGCTCGCGTGCCACTTCGCCCGTGGGGTGACCCCGGCCGACGCGTTCCGGCAGTTCCTCGGCCGCGGTACCGGGCCAACCCGCGGCCGGGACGGGAACATGCATTTCGGCATGAAGTCACGGAATGTGTTTCCGCTCGTCTCCATGCTCGGCGATCTGCTGCCGGTCGCGGTCGGGGCGGCGCTTGCGTTCAAGCAGCGCGGCGAGCGGCGGGTCGCCCTGACCTTCCTCGGCGAGGGCGCGTTCTCGACGGGCGACGTCCACGAGGGGCTCAACCTCGCCGGCGTCTGGCAGGTGCCTGTGGTGGTCGTGGTGCAGAGCAACCAGTACTCGTACTCGACACCCGCGTCCAGGCAGGCGTTGAACACGAACGTCGCGGAGCGCCTGCTCGGCGGCTGGTCGATCCCCGCGGAGCGGGTGGACGGCACAGACGGCCTGGCCGTGCTCGAGGCCGTGTCGGCCGCCGTGGAGCGTGCTCGGGGTGGCGGCGGCCCGCAGGCGATCGAGGCGATCAGCCTCCGCATCCACGGTCATGCCGCACATGACGCGGCGGCCTACGTCGATCCCGATCTACGCTCGCGGTACGAGACCGAGCTCGATCCGGTGACGCGGCTGGAGGCCCGCCTGCTGCTGGACGGTGCCGGCGAGACCAGGCTCACAGCGCTCCGCTCCGAGGTCGATGCGGAGATTGCAGCTGCACTCGACGAGGCCCTGGCTGCGCCAGCCCCCGACCCGGCGGAGCTCGAGGACGGCGTCTATGCGACGCCGATCGCGTTGGACTAACGGTACTCCGGGTTCGGGTGGTCGGCCTTGCTCAGATCCCAGTTCGTGGTCACGTTGCCGTGAGCCGGGATGCCGCCGGCGTCCTTGATCCGGCGCGCTGTGTGCAGCATGTTCCATGCGGCGAACACGGCGTTACGCGTCGTCCAGTGGTTCTGCGCGCCGCGGTTGTCGTCGAGATAGGACGGTCCGGGCCCGGCCTCACCGGTCCAGTAGGCATCGACCTGCGGCGGAATGGTGAAGCCGATGTGAGAGAGGGCGTACATGATCTGCGCGGCGCAATGCTTGCCGCCGTCCTCGTTGCCGGTGATGATCACCCCGCCGACCTTGCCGTAGTACGACCATTGCCCCGCGTTGTTCAGGTCGCCCGACCAGCCGTACAGCCGCTCGATCGTCAGACGGGTCACCGATGACTGGTCGCCCAGCCAGATCGGCGTCGCGATGACCACGATGTCAGCGGGCTCGATCAGCCGTCGGTAGATGTCCGGGAAGTCGTCGGTCTCCCAGCCGAGCTCACGCATGTCCGGGGAGACCCCTGGCGGAATCACGTGGTCGACCAGCCGGACGGTATCGACCTGAACGCCGACCCCCTCGAGGACATGCCGGCTGACGGAGATCAGGCCGTCGGTATGGCTGGTCTTGGGCGACCGCTTGAGCGTGCCGTTGAGGTAGACCGCTCGCAGATCGGTGTAGTCGACGGTGTTGGCGGCGATCTCGGCGTCGATGAATGCCTGGACTGAGTCGGGAAGCATGCTCCACCCTTTCGATTGGGAGATGCCAGTCAGCCTAGACTGGCCCGCTCGGCGCGGGAACCCTGAGTGCGAGCCGACCCGCCCCCGAGTGTGCTTGGGGTAATCCCCGCCGCCACCCCGGGACGATCCCCCATAGCCGCGTGGCCCAACGCGTCCTACGGTGTCGAGCGAGATGCCGAAGACGTCGTTACCGGTGTATCGCGGAGAGTTCGGTAGGCGCCAGGCCCAACGCCTGCTCTGGCGCGCCGGCTTCGGTCCGCGCCGCGGCGAGGACGTTGCGCTGGCGCGGCTCGGCCTCGATGCTGCGGTCGAGAGTCTCGTCAGACCCCCGGCCAAGGACACGCTGGTCGGCCGGCCGCCGCTGATCGACAAGCACGGGCTCGTTCCCTTCGACAAGCTGGGGCACGACCATCTGTGGTGGCTCGACCGCATGGTGCGCACGAGCAAGCCGCTCGTCGAGCGGATGGCGCTTGTCTGGCATGACTGGTTCGCCACCTCCAACGAGCTGGTGGGCTCGCAACGCCTGCTCCTGCGTCAGAACCAACTCTTTCGCTCGAGCGGGCTGCGGTCGTTTCCGGATCTGACGACGAGAGTGACAATCGACCCGGCGATGCTGCTGTATCTGAGCGGCCTCGACAGCGAGCGAGCCGCGCCGAACGAGAACTATGCGCGCGAGCACCGTGGTGATGGAGGTCGTCAACTTCGGCATGGACGGGCACAACCTCGTCCTGCAACGCAAGGCCGCGAACGCGCGACGGGTGGTGTTCCCCGTGATCCAACGCCGCGGCCGCGCGGAGCGGAGGCTGGTGCTCGCTCCTGGTTCCTATGCCCTCTGGTGCTCACTGCCCGGACACCGCGCGAAGGGCATGAGGGCGACGCTGACTGTCAGACCGGGATAGCCGAAGCGCGGTTACCCGCCGCTCGCCAAAGCGGGGCAAGCGAGCCCAGGACGGCAGCGGCTCCCACCCAGAAGGCAAGACGCACTCCTCCGACCTCGACGAGCCAGCCGGCGAGGAATGAGCCTCCCGCCGCGAGGCCGATCGCGGCGAAGAGGTAGAACGAGACGACCCGGCCGCGCATCGCCGGCGGGGCCGCGAGTTGCAACAGCGCGTTCGTGTTGGCAGCGAGCACGGTGAAGCCGAAACCGGCCACGAGAAGCGCCGCGCCTGCGGTCGACGGGCTCCCGACCAGCCCTAGGGCGACCTGCGCCGCCACCAGCACCAGAGCCCCGAAGACGACCGCCCGGAGCCTGGCCCGCCGCGCCGTGGCGGCGAGCAGGGCGCCCGCGAGTGCGCCGAGCCCGAGCATCGCGGAGAGCACTCCGAACGACCGCGGGCCGAGCGTCAGCGCATCGGACGCGAGCAGGGGCACCACGATGTTCGGATTGAAGCCGGTCAGCCCCACCGCGCTCACCACGAGGAGCAGGCCGCGAAGCACGGGGTCGCCCGCGACGTGGCGGAGCGCGTCAACCGTGCCGGCCACGAGCCCCACGCCGGCGTCCTTCTCGACCGGGTGGAGCTCGTCGGAGCGCATCATGGCGAGGGCGACGAGAACGGCGAGGAAGCTCACGGCATTCACCGCAAAGCACGCGGCCACGCCCGCCCACGCGATCACCAGTCCAGCTAGCGCCGGCCCCAGCACCCGGGCGCCGTTGAGCAAGGTTGAGTTGAGCGCGACGGCGTTTGGTAGCTCGCGCGGTCCGACGAGCTCGAAGGTGAGCGCCTGGCGCGCAGGAGCATCGAGCACGAGGAGCACACCGCCGAGCGCGGCGAGCAGGTAGACGGGCCAGAGCGCCGACGACCCGTACGCGGCCACCGCGAACAGACCAACCGAGGTCGCCATCGCCGCCGCCTGCGTCCAGATCACGAGCCGCCGGGTGTCGATGCGGTCGACGACGGACCCGGCGAAGAGACCGAGCACCGCGTAGGGGCCGAAACGCAACAAGACGAGCATCCCGACGGCGACCGGCGAGCCGGAGACGGAGAGCACGAGCCACGCGAGGGCCACGTTCTGCATCCAGCTTCCCGCCAGTGACACCACCTGGCCGGCGAAGAACAGGCGGTAGTTGTGGTGACGCCGCAGACTACGGAACGTCCGTAAGCGCAGGGCGTGCTGGAGCGCGGTCACCGCGGCATCTCGGCCAGCCGCTCCAGCACCGGCAGCGCGGCCTCGAGCGTCTCGGCCTCGGCGGCGGAGAGCGTCGCCAGGCGCTCGGCGAGCCACGTGGTGCGGCGCTCACGAACGCGGCGCAGGAGACGGGCCGCCGCTGGCGTCAGCGCCAGGCCGATCCGGCGCCGGTCGTGCTGCGAGCGCACGCGCCGCAACAAGCCCTCACGTTCGAGCCGGTCGACATGCCGCGTCATCGCCGGTGCGCTCACGCCCTCCTCGAGCGCGAGCTCGCCCGCCGTCACGCCAGGCCGGCGCTCGACGAGCACGAGCAGGGTGACCTGCCGCGAGGTCACGCCGAGCTGCTCGGTCTCTCGGCGCAGCCCCCGGGCGATGCGCAGCAGTACTGGACGCAACTCGTTCGCCAGCGCCACGGTCTGTTCATGAGCCTGGACAATCATTATCCTGGCTAAGTATATCG
>JBJXGY010000080.1:0-32052 GCA_046160185.1 Gaiella sp.
TCACCTACACCTACACGGCCAGGGGCCAGCTGGACGTGCAGACCTTGCAGAAGGGCGGAACAGGGGCGTGGGTGAGCGAGCAGTCGGCGACGCGCACCTATTTCGACAATGGGCTGACGAGGACGCTGATCAACAAGAACGGTGCGGGCACTGAGGGCGATCGTCCGAAACTCCTCAGTCCTGGTCGTCGAAACTCCCCGCGTGGTTGCGACGCGATCCCGCGACGAACAGCCTCGACGAGTTCATCAGGCTGGATGTGTCAGGGGCGCTCCCACGACGAGATCCCCCGGTCCCGGGCCAGCAACGTCCAGCCGTCACCCCGTAGCCGGGCCTCTGCCGCCGCCGCGCAACCCTCCCCGAAGAAACCGGTCTGCCTGTACAGACCCTCGTGCAGAACGACGTACCGCAGCCCGATCTCCTCCGGGAAAGCCCCCCGCCCGCACGACAGCCCGCGATGCCGCCGTGCGAAGCGGTCAGCCTCGGGAGGCGCGATCGTCGAGTAGCCCTGCGGTCGCGGCCTCGGCGACTGGCGCGCGTACGCCATGGCGGTCGAGCCGAAGTGCAGGTCGGGACGGATCACCGGCAGCTCCAGCACGGTGCCCGGCCCGTCGAGCTGGGCGTACGCGGCGTTCGGCGTGTCGGCCGCGACCGCCCCGAAGACCGGGACGTGCAGATCGACGGCAATCGCGGCGGCAGCGGCCGCGGCCAGCGCTGCGACGGCGGATCGCGAGGCGGTGCGCCGGCAGAGCGCGTCCATGGCGAGCCCAACGAGCGCGGCGAGCGCCAGCGCCGCGATCGGCAACAGGCGCTCCGGCACGCGCGTGAAGGAGAGCGGCGGGAAGGTGTCCCACAGCCTGCGATAACCGGGCAGGTTGGCGCCCAGCGCCAGCAGCACCGGGACAGCTGCGGCCGCCAGCAGGAACGCGAGCATGCGTACGCCTAGGCGCCGCGCCACTACCAGGCCGGCGAGCGCGAGCAGCGGCGTCAGCCAGCCGACGAAGACGAAGCGCTCGATCCCGTCGCCGGCAGACCGCGTGACGAAGTCGGCAACGTCGGCGGAGTACCGCTCGACCTGACCGAAGCTCCGCGTCCCCTCGTCCACCACCGAGCCTTCGACCGTCCAGCGCTCCAGCCGCCAGCCTGCGATTACCGCCGCGCCGGCGATCACCCCGGCCCGCCACCATTCGTGGCGCCGGTGCCGCGTCAGCGCGTAGCCGACGGCGAGCGGGATCGCCCCGAGCGCGAGGTGGAACTGGCCTGAGCAGGGGATCGCAAGCAGCGCGGCGGCGGCGAGCAGCCAGCGCCGTCGTTCCAGCGCAAGCAGGATCCCCGGCAGGAGAAACGAGGCCAGCCCGAGCAGGTGCCCGGTCGACTGCCCGACGCGATATGGGGCGAGCGCGAAGACGAGCCCGCCCGCCAGCGCCGGTGCGCGTCCGAGACCGAGCGTCCGCAGCCACCAGGTGGCGAGCCCCCCTGCGAGCAGGAACGTCACGAGCAGCACCAGGTTGTACGCCCACACGGGCCCCGCGATCCGCTCCAGCGGCCAGAACGGCAGACCGAGCAACCAGCCCTGCAGGCTGGCCGGCGCGCCGGCGATCGGCTGGAACGTGTAGGGATCGCGCCAGGGCACATCACCACGTTCGAGTTGATGCCCGGTCAACCAGAGCGCCCAGCCGAGCTGGAGATGATCGCCGGCGGCGGCCTCGCCGTACCCGGCGGCCGGCCGTGCGAGGTAATGCCCCCCGTCCAGGTGACGGACCGCGGGCCAGGTCGCCCAGATCGCGGCGGCCGTGAAGAGAGCCAGCGCGGCCGCTAGGAAGCGGCGCCGGCTGCGGCGATGATCGCGTCGAAGTCCGGCTCGGGGCTCGAAAGCTTCCACGAAGCGAGCACCGTATCGCCCCGCACCAGGAAGATCGTCCGGTTGGCTCGCGTCAGGCCGTTGTACTCGCCCAGCACACCACAGGCCGTGGCGGCCTCGCGCTCCCAGTCGGAGACGAGTACGGGCGTGCCGCCGAGTGAGAGCTTCTCGGCCCAGGCCGCGTGGCTGAAGGGCGAGTCGACCGAGATGCCGAGTGCGCTGATGCCGGCCGCCTTCAGGTCGCTGCTCCTGTCACGCAGGAGCTGCAGCTCTGTCGTTCAGCCACCCGACCAGTCGAACGGGTAGAAGCAGAGAAGCGCGAGCGGTGTGCCTGTGGAGGCGGCGACCCGGGTGAGCGTCGTCTGCTCGCCTTCCGCCCACACGCGGGCTGCCGGGAGGGAGTCACCAGGGCCGAGCACCGGCCGAGTCTACCCCGGCGCGGGGCAGCACCACTCGAGCACGCGCGGAGCCCGGCCCGACCGGAACGCCCCGGAGAGATTGGCGACCGCGCGTACCCGCCGCCCGTCCGCCCGGACGAACACCCACTGGTCCGCCGCCGGCCACCCGATCACCAGCCAGCTTCCGTCCGGCGACCAGACGAGCTCGCGGAAGCGACCGGCGCGCCGGAACAGCGTGGCACCCGCGAGGTAGTACGTCGAGCTCTGAGATCCGTGGACACGGGTCACCGCTGGCGTGCCAGAGCCCGGTCGGAAGGCGGCTGCGACGTCTCGTGTGTCGTCGGAAGGATCCTCCTGACCGACCACACGGCCCGAGCGATCGATCACCCGCAGGTGGTGGGGTGTGAGGATGAGCAGCCGTCGTCCGTCGCTCGACCACGCGATCGTCGTGACCGGGCCGCCGGGTCGCGGGACGCTCCACTCAACCCGGCCCGTCGACACGTCGAGGAGGTGAACGTTGCGTGGTCCGGCGTAGGCAAGAACGAAACCGGGTCCGGGCCACCAGGCGAGAGGGCCGCGAGCACCTGGCACGAGGAGCCGGTCGCCGGTGCCGTCCCCGGCCACGACGCGGATCCCGTCGGCGGCGACGTAGGCGATCCGGGTGTCGGTGCGTGTGCCGGTCCAGCGTGCCCCTCGCGCGCCGCGGCGCGCAAGCGTCCAGCGCACGCCGCCGTTCGGCTCGAGGGCTGCCAGCTCGTTGCGGCGTGTGGCGACGAGGAAGCGGCTGAAGGGCGACCAGCTCGCGTCGCGATACGGCCCGAGCAACCGCTTCGAGCCGTCCGCAGCCACCACCCAGACGCCCCGTTCTGACGCGACGAGCAGCCGCCCGCGGGCGGGCAGCGAGAAGAGAGCCGGCTGCGCCTTCTCCACGCCGACGGCCTCGCGGACGCGATCGATCACGGCCCTGCCGGCGGGGCTGGCCACGGCACCGGCCACGGCGGCAGCACCGACGGCCAGCGCGAGGGCGGCGTAGCGCCGCGGACGGGGAGGAGCCACGCGCTCGCGACTCGCGAACGACGCTGCCACCGCCGTCCAGGCGCGCTCGGCGCCTTCACCGCCGCCCGCGATCTCCACGTTCTCGAGCTGCTCGCGCAGGCTGCTCATCCGAGGTCCCTCATCGCGTCGAGGCCCCGCCGCAGCCTCGAGTTGACCGTGCCGCGCGGCAGTTCGAGCATGGCCGCGATCTCACCCGGCGTGTACTCGAGCAGGTGGCGCAGGACCACGACAGCCCGCTGGTCGGGAGGAAGCGTGGCCAGCCGTGACAGCACGGCATCGTCGGGCGGAGACGGCTCGCGAGCCGGGAGCCGCTCGTCCAGCTCGACCTCACGCCGCGCCGTACGCGCGCGAGAGGCATCGATCGCCCGGTTGACGACGATGCGATGGAGCCACGGCCCGAACGGACGGCGGCGGTCGAAGCGGTCGAGATGGCGGACGGCGGCCAGGAAAGCCTCCTGCGCGATGTCCTCGGCCAGCGCTCGGTCGTGCACGACGAGGTACGCGGCTCGGAGAGCCGGCGGCCAGTGCAGGCGGAAGAGCGCCTCCAGGCCCGAGGCCGATCCGGCTTGCGCACCCCGGACCCACGCGCGTTCCTCCCGCTCGGTTGGCGCCACCATCGGACCATACGGCCCCTGACCCCGACGAGGTCCATGCCGGAGATACGTGCGAGGCGCGCCGGGAGGTCCCGCGGACCTCTCAGGCGCCCCGGCGCGTACCCCTCGTATGGATCGCCGCGAGCTGTTGCTCGGAGCCGCCGCCGTACCCCTCTCGGCGTTGCTCGCGGGCGAGGCGCGGGCCGCCCGCACAGGCGGCACTCCGACTGCGCTCGTCACAGCCGATCTCCAGTCGCACGTCGCCGCGCTCGACCTCTCGACCGGCCGCATGCTGCGTCGTATCCGCACGCTGCCAGGGCCGCGCAGCATCGAGTCCACGGGCATGACCTGGGCGGTCGTGGCCCATACCGCCTACGGGGCCGTTTCGATCATCGACGGCGTGAGGCTCGAGGTCGTCCACGTGATCCGCGGGCTGGGTGCGCCGCGTTACACGGCGATCCGGGCTGGGCATCGCCCGCTCGCCTACGTCACCGACTCCGACCGCGGCGCGGTCATCACGATCGACGTGCTGGCCGGACGGGTGCTGACCAGGACTCCGGTCCCCGGTCCCGCCCGCCACGTCAGCCTCAGTCCCGATGGTCTCATGTTGTGGACGGCGCTCGGCACAAAGGCCGCGCGGGTCGCCGTGCTCGATCTGGAGCACCCGCGACGGCCGCGGCTGCGATCGACGTTCACACCTCCCTTCCTCGCGCACGACGTTGTGTGCGATCCGCACGGGAGCCGGGTGTGGGTGACGAGTGGCGACGCGGCGCAGCTCGCCGTGTACGAGCAGGATGCGCTCCGCCCGCTCGCAGTGGTCGGCGCCGGAGCAGCCCCGCAGCACGTTGCCTTCCGTGGCGACTTCGACCGCCGGTCGCGTAGGGTGTACGTGGCGAGCGGTGACGACGGTGTCGTGCGCGTCTTCGACACAGCCGCCGGTCAACGCGGCGAGATCGAGGTGCCGGGGGGTTCCTTCAACGTCGTCGAGACAACGCGCGGCGTGATGACGCCTTCGCTGGAGCGGGGCACGCTCACGGTGGTGGACGAGCGTCGCGTGCTCCGCGTCCACCGTATCGCGAAGGCGGCCCACGACGCGGCGCTCGTCGTCACCCCCTGACGAGAAAGGACGAACGATGAACAGACTCTGCCTCCTCATCGTGTGCGCCGCCCTCGCGGCCGCCGGCGCGACCGGGATCGCAGCGGCGGACGGTGGGCCTTCTCCCGGCGTCGTCTCGGGCTGGGACGGCGTGAGGGCGCAGGGAGCGCCGATCCGGTACGTCACGGCCTCGGCGGGGCGCTGGACGACGCTCCAGGTGATCCGGGTACGTGACGGGCGCGTCGTTCGCTACACGCAGCTTGCCGGGGGGTTCGGGATCCCCCTAGTCGCCTACGACGGCACGACGGGCGGGCTCTCCGCGGACCTCCGGACGCTTGTGCTCGGGACCTGGGTCACGCGATCGGCAAGCTCCACCCAGTTCGCCGTCTTCGAGACCCGGCGGCTTCGCCTCGAGCGGCGGATCGTGCTGCGCGGGCGCTTCGCCTTCGACGCGATCGCACCCGACGGGAGAATAATGTACGTCACCGAGTACCTCGGCGAGGATGGACTGCGGTATCGCGTACGCAGGGTCGACCTCCGCACGGGACGGCTGCTGCCGGGCGCGATCGTGGATCGTTCCGAGGGCACGGCGGTGATGCGGGGACAGCCGGTGACGCGCGCCGAGAGCCGCGCAGGCTGGGCGTTCACGCTCTACGCAAGCCCGGACGGCCATCACTTCGTGCATGCGCTCGACACGGTTCGCGCTCGAGCGTTCTGCATCGACCTCCCCTGGCACGGCCTGCAATCCGAGGCGGCCTGGCGCCTGCGCTTCGCGCTCGACGAGCGAGCAGGCGTGCTCCGGCTGCGCCGGCCAGGGCAGGGGATCGTGGCGCGAATCGACCTGAGGACGCTCCGGATCGCGGCCTCCGCCGAGCCCGAGCCGTAGCAAGGGTTGTGGAGGAGCCGCCGGCCGGCGACTGCTTGCACCGGCGGGCCGACGGCGGTCGCGCCAGCTACGCGGGCAGGCGCTCGGTGGCGATCGCGATCTCCTCCGCGACCTCTGCGGCGTCGCGGTTCGCGTTGTAGACGCGGAGCTGGCGCTCGGCGCTGTTGCCGCGCGCGAGGATCTCGCGGACGCCCTCCAGCTCGCGCTCCGAGCCGAGCTCGCGCGCGTGCGGCTCCAGCTCGCGCAGCGTGCGCCGGATGAGCCTCGCCACGGGGATGCGATTGCGGGCACCTGTGCCGAGGTCCATGACGGGCGCCTCGAGACCGTACCGGGCGGCGAGCCATTTGTTCTCGCTCGTCAGGATGCGGTGAAACGAGGGGATCTCGTGGCCGGCTTCGTGGGCCTCGCACAGCTGCTTCACGATCGCCTGGCAGTACGCGGCGATGGCGACTGCGTCCTCGACCCGGGTCACGGCGTCGCAGATGCGGATCTCGATCGTGCCGAGCCGCGGATGGGGCCTGATGTCCCACCAGATGTGGGTGTAGTCGGCGATGCAACCGGTGCGCTCGAGCTCGCCGACGACTGCGGCGTAGTCCTCGTAGTCGCGGAAGCGGGGCGGCGGCCCGGAGCGCGGGAATGCCGAGAAGACCATCTGCCGGCTGGAGGCGAGGCCCGTCGGTTCGCCCCGCCAGAACGGAGAGCTCGCGGACAGCGCAAGGAGCGGCGCCAGGTGCGGAAGCAAGCCGTTGACGACGGCGATCGCCTTGTCGGGCTCGTCGATTGCGACGTGCACGTGCATTCCGAAGATCAGCTCTCTCCGTGCGACGTACTGCAGCTGGTCGACGAGTTGGCGGTAGCGATCCTTGGCGGTGATCCGCTGCTTCTCGAACAGCGAGAACGGATGGGTGCCTGCGGAGCCGACCCGCAGACCCTTGTCGCGGGCGACGCCGCAGACGAAGGAGCGGAGCGCGACGAGCTCGCGCTGGGCGTCGGCCGCGGTACGACAAACCGGCGTCGCGATCTCCAGCACCGATTGCATGAGCTCGGTGTTGATCCGCGCCTCGAACTCGTGTCCGGACATCGCCGCCAGGACCGTCTCCACGTGCTGCACGAGATCGAAGCTCGATCCGTCGAGAAGCATGTACTCCTCCTCGACGCCGAGCGTGTACGGCGGGCCCGAGCCGAAGCGGTGGTCGAGGACGCTCGTGGTCGGCTCCGTCGTGAGCCCCGTGATGGTGGAGGGAACGGCCTGCAGCAGCGACTCGGTCATGGCAGCACCGCCTCGACCTCGATCTCCACCTTCCACGTCGGATCCAGGAGCGAGGAGACGACCGTCGTGTTGGCGGGCCGGATGTCGGCGAACACCTCGCCGTGGGCGATCGCGAACTCCTGGAAGTGCGCAGGGTCGGTGAGGTAGACGCGGGTGCGCACGACGTGCTCGAACCCGGATCCGGCCTGCTCGAGCGCGCCGCCGATGATGTGCAGGCAGAGGCGGGTCTGCTCGAGCACGGAGTCCGGTACCGAGCTACCGTCAGGAGGGATCGGCGCGGTTCCGGCGACGTGCACGCGATCACCGGCGACGACCGCGCGACAGAAACCCACGATCGGCTCGTAGGGAGACGTGCCCGCGATGCGCCTGACTTGCATGTACCTAGTATCGCCGTTCGTGCAGGCACTTTTCCAGCTCGACGCTTGGGACGTCCCTTTTGCTGCTGCGGGTATCTGGGATGCGGCCGGCGTGCTGGCCACTCGTGGCGACGCGACCCGGGCCGTCCGGCTTGCTTCGGTCTCGAAGCCCGTGTCGGCGCTGGCGGTCTTGATCGCGGCGGAGGAAGGCGTCGTCGACCTCGACGAGCCGGCCGGACCGCCCGGCGCGACCGTGCGACACCTTCTCGCTCATGCGTCGGGTCACCCGTTCGACGACGGCCCTCCGCTGGCCGCGCCGGGGCTGCGGCGGATCTACTCCAACGACGGCTTCAGGGTGCTCGGGGAGCACGTGGCGGCACGCGCCGAGATGCGGTTCGCCGAGTATGTGCGTGCCGCGGTCTGCGAGCCGCTCGATCTTGCGCTCGATCCCTCGGGTCATCCCGGGGCCGGCTTCCACGGCTCGCTCGCCGACGTGCTGGCCATCGGCCGGGAGCTCCTGCGTCCGACGCTCGTCGCGCCCGAGACCGCGGAGGAGATGCGGGCGGTGCAGTTTCCCGGGCTCGACGGCGTGCTGCCGGGGCTCGGGCGCTTCTCGCCGCTCGACTGGGGGCTCGGCGTCGAGCTCAAGGGTGCGAAGACGCCGCACTGGTCCGGCTCGCTCACCTCCGCGCGGACGTTCGGACACTTTGGCGGCTCGGGCACGTTCCTGTGGATCGATCCGTCGCGGGACGTCGTGTGCGCCTGCCTGACCACCCGTGAGTTCGGCCCGTGGGCGATCGAGGCGTGGTCGAGGCTGTCGGACGCCGTCATCGCTGAAGCGAGTGGTCAAGAACCGCCGAGCTACGGCCGATGACAGGGTCAGCTCCATCTTCGGTCGGGACTGACGGCAATCACTCCCTTCGAGAGAGCTGACGTGGAGGCGCCTACCCGGCGCCTCCACGCGTTCTTGCACACGTCCTAGAAGGTGTCCAGGGCGGCACGCCGCCGGCTCTCACGCTCCAGCAGCCGGAACACGACGAACACGGCGATCCCGTACGCGACGCCGATCAGAAGCTCCCAGCCGATATCTCCTGCCGCCTCGCCGAGCGTCCCGCCACGCGCGAGCACCCGTGCGGCCTCGATGCCGTGAGTCAGCGGCAGCGCGCGGCCGATCGCGCCCAGCCAGCCCGGGAGCTCCTCGTTGGCGACATTCACGCCGCAGACGAGGAGCATCAGGAGATAGACGAGGTTGGCGCCGAAGAAGACATCGCGCGCCCACAGGCCGATCGAGCCGATCAGCGCGCCGAGCGCGACGCCCGAGACCGTTGTCACGAGCACCGCCAGCCCCACCCCTGGCAGGCCGCCGCGAGCAGGGGTCACGTCGAGGAGCAGCCACGCCACGCCGAACCCGAACACTGAGACGACGAGTCCGTTGAGGATGTACGGCACCGTCCTCCCCGCGAATACGGCTGCCCGGCTCGCGGGCGAGCCGAGAAGCGCGGGCAACGTGCCGAAGAAGCGCTCGTTGGCGATACCCATCGTCATCCCGAGACCCAGGACATCGCCGACACCTGGACCGCGTTGCCGACGACGTAGAAGAGGTCGTCACGGCGATCGGCGTACCGACCCAAGAACAGCGAGGCGGTGAGGTTCTTGAGGTGGAAGAGCCAGCTGACCGCGAACAGTCTGAGCACGATCGCAGGCTAGCCCGGGGTTGACGCAGGTGACCTGTGAGGCTTTGCTCAGTGTATGGGGCAGGGGATTGGGGCGCGTCTCTCGCGCCACCCGCGGACGTCCGCGATCGCTGCCCTGGCGGGCGTCGAGCTTGCGGTGGGGCTCTTCCAGTCCTTTCGGGAGCGCTGGTGGAGCTCGCTGTGGCTGCTCCCCGACCAGCCGGGCTCGGTCTGGCGCTGGCTGACCGCCGCGCTGCTCGCGGTCGCCGCGGTCGCAGCGCTCCGTCTCGCTCTGGGTCATCGCAAGCGGTGGGCCTACGCCGCAGGGGCTGTCGTACTGGCAGCGCTCGCGCTGGACAAGCCTCACGAACTCCATCTCCGCGTCTCGAACCTCGCGTTGGTGGTGCTCGTGCTCGCAACGGTCGCCACCCTCGTCGCTCTCATGCGTGAACCCGCCCTCGCACGCGACAGCGGGTCGCTTGCGGCCGTGGTCGTGCTCCTCGTCGTCTCCACCGTGCTCGATGCGGCGACACCACCTGGTCGTGACCGCTACGGGCAGCCGCATGTGCCGCAGCGGATCGAGTCGGTCGTCGAGGAGACGATGGAGACGGCGGCCTGGGCGCTGCTCGCGATGGTGCTCGTCGGAGCGGCGGCGGCCCCGCGTCAGCGGACGAGCAGGCCGGCGCCGATCGCGCCGCCGAGGTCGCCCAGCGCGGCGAGCACCACATCGGGGGGTCGGTCGCTGACGAAGAGGTGAGGGAGCATCGCCTGGCGGATGCGCTGCACCATCGGTTCTCCCAGCCGCGTTCCCAACCCGCCGCCGATGACGACCGTCTCGACGTCCAGCAGGTTCACGGCTGACGCGACACCTGCGCCGAGCGCGGCGACCGCATCGTCGAGCAGCCTCGTCGCGAGCGCGTCCTCGTGGTGCAGTGCCTTCGCCCAGACGCCGCTCGTGAGCCGGCTCCGCCCGGCCCTTTCCATCAGCTCGAAGAGCACGGTCTTCTCTCCCTTGGCGTGCGCCTTCCTGGCGCGCGCTTCGAGCGAGCCGCGGCCCGCGTACGCCTCGAGGCAGCCACGCCGGCCGCAGGGGCAGCGCCGGCCGTCGATGCGGACGACGACGTGGCCGATCTCCCCGGCGGCGCCCCGACCCACCCACGGTTTGCCGGCGAGCACGATCCCGCCGCCGACACCGGTGCCCCAGAACACTCCCAGCACCGAGCCTCGATCCTTGCCGGCGCCAAGCGCGACCTCCGCGTCCACGGCGACCTGCACGTCGTTGTCCAGCTTCACCGGGACGCCCGTCGCCTCCGAGATGTGCCGGGCAAGCGCGTACGTCCCTTCCCAGTCCGGAAGGTTCCTGGCGTGGCTCACGGTGCCGGCCGCCGCGTCTACTGCTCCCGGCGAGCCCACCCCGACCCCACGCAGCCGGGCGAGGTCGACGTCCGCGCTCGCAGCCGCGTCACGCAGTGTCGCCACGATCGCGTCCGCCACGTGGGCGGGGCCGCCGTCGACCGGAGTCGATCGCCGGGCTTCGCCCCGCACGACGCCGGCGCGCGTCATCACCACCGCCTGGATCTTGGTGCCCCCCAGGTCGACGCCCGCGAGCAGGACCGTGCGCGCGGTGATCGTCATCGCGCGGGATCCTTACAGAACGGGCCGCGCGTGCCGAATCTCGGAATCGTCATGCCCCGTCAATCGGGGCGATCGAGCACAATCTTGAGCCTGATGTCCTCACCCGCCTCGAACGCCCTCGCCGCGCACCACACCGTGGTCGCGAGCACGCATCTCCGCGACCTCTTCGCCGGCGATCCCGGCCGCGGCGAGCGGCTGGTGACCGAGGCCTGTTCGCTCGTCCTCGACTACTCCAAGCACCGCGTGACCGACGAGACACTGACACTGCTCGCTGCGCTGGCGGAGGAGCGCGGGCTGCCGTCCCGCGTCGAGGCCATGTTCACCGGCCAGCGCATCAACGTCACCGAGGATCGCGCCGTCCTGCACACGGCGCTCCGCCTCCCGCGCACGCGCTCGCTGCTGCTCGACGGGCACGACATCGTCAGGGACGTCCACGAGGTACTCGACCGCATGGCCGCCTTCGCGGAGAGCATCCGCTCTGGCGCCTGGACCGGGCACACCGGCAGGCCGATCCGCAACGTCGTCAACATCGGCATCGGCGGCTCCGACCTCGGGCCCGTGATGGCCTACCGCGCGCTCCGCCACTATGCTCGCCGCGACCTCGTCTTCCGCTTCGTCTCCAACGTCGACGGCACCGACCTCCTCGAGGCCACGCGCGACCTCGACCCCGCGGAGACGCTGTTCGTCGTCTCCTCCAAGACGTTCACCACGCAGGAGACGATGACCAACGCGCGCAGCGCCCGCACCTGGCTGCTCGCAGGCCTGGGCGGCGGCGAGGCTGCGGTCGCCCGGCATTTCGTGGCCGTCTCCACCAACCTGAAGCAGGTCGCCGCCTTCGGCATCGACCCCGCGAACGCCTTCGGTTTCTGGGACTGGGTCGGCGGGCGCTACTCGATGGACTCGGCGATCGGGCTTTCGACGATGCTGGCGATCGGGCCGGAGCGCTTCCACGAGCTGCTTGGCGGCTTCCACGCCATGGACGAGCACTACCGGCATGCGCCGCTCGGCGAGAACCTGCCCACCCTGATGGGCTTGCTTGCCGTCTGGTATGCCGACTTCTTCGGCGCGGAGACGATCGCAGTGCTCCCGTACGACCAGTACCTGGAGCGCTTCCCGGCGTACCTCCAGCAGCTGACGATGGAGTCGCTCGGCAAGTCGGTCACACTCGACTCGCAGCCGGTCGGCGTCCCCACCGGTGCCGTCTACTGGGGCGAGCCCGGGACGAACGGCCAGCACAGCTTCTACCAGCTCATCCACCAGGGCACGCGCCTGATCCCCTGTGACTTCATCGCCTTCACGCAGCCGCTCAACGATCTCGGCGACCATCACGACCTGCTGCTCGCGAACGTCTTCGCGCAGGCCGAGGCGCTCGCCTTCGGTAAGACCGCCGACGAGGTGCGCTCGGAGGGCAACCCCGACTGGCTCGTGCCGCACCGCACCTTCGCCGGTAATCGGCCGTCGAGCGTGATCCTCGGCGAGCGCCTGACGCCGTTTGCGCTCGGCTCGCTCGTCGCGCTCTATGAGCATTCGGTCTTCACCCAGGCGGCGATCTGGCAGATCAACGCGTTCGACCAGTGGGGCGTGGAGCTCGGCAAGGTACTGGCCGGCCGCATCGCACCCGAGCTGACCGCGGCCGATTCACCCGAGCTCGGTCACGACTCCTCGACGAACGCCCTGATCCGACGCTACCGCGCCGCCCGCGGGCGCGCCTAGTCCGCTCCGCTCAGCGTCCGGGGATCCACCGCCGGACGAGCGCAACCCGCCGCGCCGGCCGGCTCGTCCTGTCCTCCGCGCGATCCGCGCCGTGCAGGACCGCGGCGATCGTGTGTGCCGCGATCCAGCGCAGCGGCTCCGGCTCCCAGCGCCGAGCCCGATGCCCGACCCAGGGCAGCGTCGTGAGGTCGTCCTCCTCACCGAGCACCAGCGCGGCCAGCGTGCGCCCGGCGAGGCTCGAGGCAACGACGCCGTGCCCCGAGTATCCGCCGGCCCAGCCGAGGCCGGACGAGCGGTCGAAGTCGACGCCCATGCTCCAGTCTCGGGGAGCGGCGAAGGTGCCGGCCCAACGATGGGTGATCGCGGCTTCTCGCGCAGCGGGGAAGAGGCGGCGCAGGTCGTGCTCGAGACGTCGGTGGATCCGAGCGTTGGCCTCGTCCTGCTCGCGGATCGCGCCGCCCAGCGTGTAGTCGAGCCCGCGACCGCCCAACGCGATGCGGTCGTCGCGCGTGCGTTGCCCGTAAAGGAACTGGTAGCGCTGGTCGGCGATCGGGGCGCGGCGCTCCCAGCCGATCTCGGCCCACACCTCGGGTTGTAACGGCTCGGTCGCGAGCATGTGGGAGCGAAGCGTGAGGTACCGGCGCCGCTCGCCGGGCAAGCGCGTGGTGAAAGCCTCGGTGGCGCGGAGAACGACGCCGGCACGCACCAACCCGGCAGCGGTCGTCACCGATCCGGAGCCGATCGAGGTCACCTGTGTCCGCTCGTGGATCACGACACCGCGGCGCTCGCAGGCATCAGCCAGCCCGCGGGCGAGCAGAGCCGGGTCGACGCGTGCGCAGTGCGGCGTGAACGACCCGCCGAGGGCACCCGCGATGCGGATCTCGTCCGCGAGCTCCCCGGCCGACACCTCCCGGAACTCGTCCTCGCCGTATCCACGTGCGCGTTTGGCGGCGATGCCCGCGGCGACCCGCTCCAGCTGAGACCGGCTGGTCGCGACGCGGAAGGCACCGTCCTTGACCCAGCCGCAGTTGATGCCCTCGCCCGCGACGACCGCCCCGATCCAGTCGATGCCGTCGATCATCGCCCGCTCGGCCCTGATCACGGCCTCGGCACCGGCACGCCGTGCGTACACGCGGCTCTCACCCGCGATCCCGGCCGAGACGAACCCGCCGCTTCGTCCCGATGCGCCGTAGCCCACGGTCTCGGCCTCGAGTACGAGAATGCGCAGCTTCGGCTTCGCGAGACTCAACGCGTACGCCGCCCAGAGCCCGGTGAAGCCTGCCCCCACCACGACCACGTCGGCCGTGGCCGATCCGGCCAACGACGGCCGCAGGGAGCCGGCGGCCAGCGCACCGTCGAGCCAGAGGCTCCGGGCTCGGTAGCGCTCGATGTCGGCCGCCATCGACCCGAGCGTAACGGGGGACAGTCCATAGTGGGGACAGTCCCCATGGGGGACTGTCCCCATCACGTAGGTGAGCCCAGCCCGACGATGGACGTCGGCGCCCAGCGCGCCATCCAACCGGCGGCTTCGGGCCCGGTAGCGCTCGCTGCCGGCCGCCATCGACTCGAGGATTGGGGACAGTCCCCACAGGGGACTGTCCCCACAACATGATCGTCCCTCTCAACACCGGGCGCGCGTGGCCGATCACCCGGACGGCCATGCGCCGCCCACGCACCCTTCCCCGCGAGCTCGTGATGGTCTCCAACCGCCTTCCCGTGCAGGTCTCGCTCGACGGGGATACCGTCACGCTCGAGCCGGCCGCCGGAGGTCTCGCCTCGGCGCTCGGCGGCCTCGAGCGCGATCGCACCTGGATTGGCTGGCCAGGCCTTGCCATCCCGGGCCGGGCGCAGCCCGCAGCGAGAGCGGCGCTTCGGGAGCGCGGGCTTGCGCCCGTGTTCTTGACGAGCGAGGACGAGCGTGACTACTACGAGCTCGCCTGCAACGAGACGCTCTGGCCGCTCCTCCACCACGTCACCGACGGACTCCGTTCGACGCCCGCAGCCTGGCGTGCGTTCGCCCGCGTCAACCACCGGTTCGCGGCGGCGATCGCGTCGAGCGCGGGCGAGGACGCGACGGTGTGGGTGCACGACTTCCACCTCATGCTCGTACCCGCGCTGCTGCGCGCCAGCCGCCCCGACCTGAGGATCGGCTTCTTCCTGCACGTGCCTTTCCCACCGCTCGAGGTGCTGCGCGCACTGCCCGAAGCCGCGACGCTGCTCGAGGGCGTGCGGGGGGCCGACTACGTCGGCTTCCACACAGCGGCGTATGCGGCGAGCTTCGAGGCCGCGTCCCGGGCGCTCACGCGGTTCGACCGCGCGGTTCCGGTCGGCGTCGACCCGATCGGGATGGACGTGGCCGGATTCGAGTCGGCGCTCGCCGGCCCCGCCGTGACGGCGCTCTCCCAGGAGCTCGAGCTCCGCTACGCCGGCCGCACGCTGCTACTCGGGGTGGAGCGGCTCGACATCATGAAGGGTGTCCCGCAGAAGCTCCTCGCCTTCGAGCGCTTTCTCGAGCGCCACCCCGAGCGGGCTCTCGACACGACATTGCACCAGGTCGTGGTGCCCTCGCGGCTCTCGAGCCCCGCGGTGCGCGCCCACCGTGATCAGATCGAGTTGCTGATCGCCCGCATCAACGGGCGCTTCGGCCGGCCGGGGGTCACTCCCGTCGAGTACGTCCACCGTGCGCTCTCGCGCGAGGAGCTGGCCGCGCTCTACCGGCGCGCGGACGTGATGCTCGTGACCTCGGTGCGCGACGGCATGAACCTCGTTGCGCACGAGTTCGTGCTCTGCCAGACCGCCCCCGGCCCAGGCCCTGCCGCGCGCGGCTCGCTCGTCCTGTCCGAGCACGCGGGCGCCGCGACCGTCCTGCCCGGTGCTCGCCTCGTCGACCCGTGGAGGATCGAGGACATCATCGCCGCGCTCGAGGGCGCCCTGGCACTGCCGGCCGCCGAGCGGACGGCCCGGCTCGAGGCGATGGCCGGCCGGGTCCGTGAGCTGGAGTGCCGGCGCTGGGCCGATGGGTTCCTGGCCAAGCTCGAACGACCCGGTCAGGCCGCCCGCCTACGGGCAGCCTGACCCGCCCGTAGGTTCTTCTCAGCGCTCCACGTGCAGCGACCCGCCCAGCTCGCCCAGCACCAGATCCCGCTCCCGATCCGGCACGTGGTCGAGGGGGACGGGAGCCAGGCCCTCGAGGAACACGCACCCGGTCTCGGTGTGGAGCTCGTGCTCGATGCCCTTGTTGATCACGCAGGTGTCGCCGGGCATCATCTGCCTCGTCTCGCCGGCGATCGTCATCTCGAGCGTCCCTTCCATCAACCACATCACCTGCTCGGTGAACTCGTGGGAGTGGAGGCCGACGGTCTTGCCGGGCTCGTACCTCACCCTGCACATCAGCATCTGCTCGCCGCCGATCGCGTGGAGCTCGACGTTCGGGAAGATGGCGAACGGTTCGACGCCGTTCCAGGTGCGGAAGGGCGACGTCATGCCGGGGCGGCGAAAGCGATCCCGCCGTCCGAAACGCTGTTCACGGAGAGCTCCGTGTCGAAGACGACGAGTTTGCCCTCTCGTCGCGGCTCCGCCGTCCCCGCCGCCTTCGCCTCCAGCGCCCGCAGCACCCGCTCGGGGGTGATCGGCAGCTCGGTCACCCACACGCCGATGGCGTCGTACACGGCCGCCGCGATCGCCGGCGGCTGGCCGTTGTTGGCCATCTCGCCGATCCCCTTGGCACCGTACGGGCCGTCGGCGGAGGGGTTCTCGATGATGATCGTGTCGATCTGCGGGAGATCCTCGAACCCCGGCGCCAGATACGACCCGAACTGTCCGCCCCGATGCTCGACCGACGGGTAGTACGGGTAGCAGTTCTCGAGCACGCCAAGCCCGAGGCCCTGTACCGCCCCACCCTCGATCTGGCCCTCGACGAGCGTGGGGTTGATCGCCTTGCCGACGTCGTAGACCTGCACGAGCCGCGTCACACGGACGTCACCGGTCTCGTCGTCCACCTCCACCTCGGCCGCGACAGCCGCATAGGAGATGGCCGAGTGCGGCGGCAGGTCGACCCGGCCGGTCTCCGGATCGACGATGGCTGCATACGGCTTGAGCTGCGCGCCGGTGCCGGTGATCAGCTCACCGTGACCCCAGGTGGCGGCGGCCGCCACGTCGGGCACCGAGATCTTCTTCTGCGGCGCGCCCTTCGCGAGCACCTCGCCGTCGACGATCTCCAGGTCGGCGGGGTCGATCTCCAGCTCCTTGCCGGCGATCTCGAGGATCTTCTCTCGCACCTTCTCTGCGGCCCGTTCGACCGCCTTGCCCGCCACGAACGTGGCGCGGGAGGCGAAGGTGCCGGTGCAGACGGGTGAGGAGTCGGTGTTGGAGTTGTCGTAGGTGACCCACTCGTACGGCACGCCGACCGTCTCGGCCACGATCTGCGACTGGATGGTCTTCGAGCCGTTGCCGATGTCGGAGGTGCCGGCGAACACGTCGATCCGGCCGTCCGGCTTGACCTTGATCCACGCCTGGGACGGGTCGCCGTTCTGGTTCATGCCGGTGGGATACTCGATTGCAGCAATGCCGCGGCCTGTGTGGATAGCCATCAGTGATCCTCCGGGTTGCCCAGCTGGGAGACGAGGTGGTCGGGGAGCATCGGGCCGGTTCGCAACTCTCGGGTCATCCCCGCGAACTCCGGCTTCAGGTTCTGGCCCAGCCCGTTCGCCAGCGCCTTCACCACAGGCACCGTCGAGGGGTCGGTGAGCACGACGCCGTTACCGGTCGTGTCGCCGATGCGGTTCGCGTTCAGGAGCCGCAGCTCGTACGGATCCATCCCGAGCTCGTGGGCGATGCGGCTCACGTGCGTCTCCACGGCGAACGACACGGACGTCACGCCGAAGCCGCGCATGGCGGTCGTCGGCACGCGGTTGGTGAAGACGACGTAGCCGTCGAACGACACGTTCGGGATCGTGTACGCCCCGGCGAAGTGGAAGCTGTGCTTCGTCAGCCCGTACGGGGAGAACCGTGCGTACGCGCCCGAGTCGTGCAGCGTCAGCATCTTGCGGCCAAGGATCCAGCCGTCCTTGGACACCGCGTCGGCGATCTCCATGTGCCACGGCGCCCGCGTCGACGAGCACAGGAACTCCTCCTCGCGCGTCCACCGCCACTTGACCGGCCGCCCGGTCTTCAGCGCCAGGAGGGCGCAGATCGTCTCCGTTGCGGTGTCCACCTTGCCTCCGAAGCCGCCGCCGACGGTGCCACCGACGAACTTCAGGCGGTTGAGGGGCAGCTGCAGGTGCGCCGCGACGACACCCATCGAGAAGTAGAGCGCCTGCGTGCAGGAATGGATGGTCAGCCGGCCGCTTGCCTCCGGCACGACCAGGCAGACCTGTGTCTCGAGCGGGACGTGCTCGATCGCCGCCGGCCGGTACACGCCCTGGACGACGAGATCCGCCTTGTCGAAGGCCTCCTCCACAGAGCCTTTGCGGATCTGCCGGCGATCCATCCCGCCCTCGAAATGGGGATACCAGTTGCCCCACTGGTGGATCTGCGGTGCGTCGGAATCGAATGCCTTGCGGACGTCGAGCAGCGCCGGAAGCTCTTCGAGATCAAGCTTGATCGCCGCCACTGCAGCCATCGCCGTCTCCTCGTCCTCGGCGGCAACGATCGCGATGGGCTGGCCGAGGTAGCGAACGTCGTCCTTGGCGAGGAGCGGCTCGTCCGCGGGGATCCCCAGCGCGGACAGGTGGCCGTACTCGAGCAACGGGACGTCCTGCCAGGTGATGACGCCGTGCACGCCGGGCATGGCCTCGGCTGCCGAGACGTCGAGGCCCTTGATCAGCCCGCGATGAACGGGCGAGCGAAACGCCTTCACCCAGAGCGTTCCCGGCACGCGTACGTCGTCCACGAACTGTGTGCGCCCCGTGACGTGCTCGAGCCCGTCATAGCGGGGAAGTCGTGCGCCGACGGCTTTCACTCTCCACCTCCGATGTTCGTCATGCCGGGGCTGGCGGCGGTCAGGGAGAGGTCAAAGCTGTCCCCGCGCGCCGCGGCGGCCACCGCTTCGATGATCTTCACGTAGCCGGTGCAGCGGCAGACGTGCCCGGCCAGTGCCTCCTTGATCGCATCGTGGTCATCGGTCCCGCCACCCTGGACGTACGCCTCGGTGGCGAGCATCATCCCCGAGGTGCAGAAGCCGCATTGCGCGGCGTAGTGGTGATGGAACGCCTGCTGTATCGGAGACATGTGCTCGGGCGTGCCGAGCCCCTCCACAGTCGTGATCGCCGAGCCTTCCACGGTTGCGACCGGCGTCAGACAGGAGCGCCGGGGCGTGCCGTCGACGAGAACCGTGCAGGCGCCACAGCCGCCCTGCTCGCAGCCTGCCTTCGGGCTCGTGATGCCGAGCTCCTCGCGGAGCACGTCGAGCAGGGTGGCCAGCGGCGGGCTCGAGACGTGCTGCTCGATGCCGTTCACGGTGAGGTTCATGTGTTCTCCTCGAGTTGGGCGAGGGCGCGACGCACGAGCACGGGCAGCGTCTTCGTGCGGTACCAGGCGGACGCCAGCGCGTCGTCGTGCGGGCTCACGTCGGCGACCGCAGCCGCGCCGGCCGCTGTCGGGTCGGAGGCGGCAGCCTCGGCGGACGGGAGCCGCTGGCCATGGGTGCCCGCCCCGGTCACGGCGATCCGTATCGTGCCGTCCTGCGCTCTGGCTGTCGACACCGCCAGCGCCGTGTAGTCGTGCGTGTGCACGCGGTCCAGGCTCGCGAAGCCGCCGGCGGCAGGCGTGTCGTAGGAGACGTCCAGCACGAGCCGGTTGTGGCGGCCCGCCAGGAACGACTCCAGCGGCTCCTCGGTGACGCCACCGGCACCGGCCGAGCGAACGGTCGCGCCGACCGCGAGGAGTGCCCCTTGTATGTCACCTCGCGGCGCTTCGGGGCTGTGCCCTGCGCAGATGTTGCCGCCAACGGTGGCCTGGGCACGGATCTCGAGATCGGCCACGTTCGCCGCGCACGGGCCGATCGGCGCCGCGAGCCCCGTCAGCTCCCCCAGCGGGGTGGCTCCGCCGATCGTGACGCGGCCGCCGCTCTCGGCAACACCGGAGAGGCCGGCCCGAGCGAGCAGGATCGTCTTCCCGGGCGACCGGCGGCCGTGCGTGATCTCGGGCACCACGATCGTGCCCCCGCCGATCACGGTGACGTCGCTCCCGTCGCCGAACGCGGCAGTTGCCTCGTCCGGTGAGGCGGGGATCAGGACTTCGGGAGAGCCGCTCATCGCGTCAGCTCTGCTGCTCGCCGGCGATGCCCCAGTGCTTCGGGTTGACGCCTGTGATCACGACCTGGATGTGCTCCTTTGCAGCACCGCTCGACTCGTGCAGCGCATCCGTGAGTGCGGCGATCATCTTGGCGGCGGATTCGTCGCTCACGCGGCGGTCGTAGAGTGAGACTTCGATCAGTGGCATGCCGGGCCCCTTTCGGTCAGGTGGTTCGCTGGCGCGGAGTGTTACATGGCTGTAACAGGTATGCAACTCTACCGGGATGAGCACGCCAGCTGACCTCGAGCGTACCGTCGCCGGAGCCGCCCGGCGCGTGATCGCGGAGCACGGCTGGACGGGGCTGACGCTCGCCAGGATCGCAGACGCGGCCGGCGTCTCTCGCATGACGCTCCACCGGCGGGGCCTCGGCCGGGAGGAGATCTTCCAGCTCCTGGCGCTGGCCTACGAGGCGGATTTCGGCGCCGCGCTGTCTTCAGCCGTGGATCGGAAGGACGATCCCCGCGCGCGCCTGGAGGCCGCGCTCGTAGCGGTGTGCGCAGTGACGGAGCGGCACCTCGACTTCCTGGTCGGACTCGATGAGGACGCGGACACGAAGCTCTTCCACGAGGACGGCCCGGTCGTCGCCTCGCGTCGCACGTACGTCGCCGCTCTCGAAGAGACCCTCGCTGCCGGCATGCGCGCCGGGGTCTTCCGGCGCCACGACGTCGGCGAGACTGCGACGGTTCTGGTCAACGCGGTCGACCGCACGTACCGGCATCTCCGCCGGGCGCACGGCTGGGCGCCGGCACGCGCGCGGGATCATCTGGTGCAGCTGCTGCTACGGGGGCTGGACGGCACGCCATCGTGACCCGTCGCCGCCGCCTCGCCTTCGTCCTGATCATGGGCTCGCTCGCGGTCGGGGCCGTGGTCGCGATCGTGTGGGGGCCGCGGCAGGTCGAATCGGGGCCGACCGTCGTCGGTGGGGTCGAGCGGTTCGGCTCCCCGCCGGCGTTCTCGTGGCCGCCGAGGCTCGACTGCCCGCCGCGGGCCGGCTGCCCGGAAACGCCGCTGGCGCTGGTGGCAACGATCTCCCTCGCGGAGGGCGAGAGCTGGGTGTCCCGGGCGGACGGGGTCCTCCGCATGCTCTGCCGCCGCACCGGCCCGGACGACCAGAGCTGCACCATCTCCCGCGACCAGTTGAGCGTCGAGCATGGGGAAGAGGCGGCCGTCTACATGGTGCGATGACTTCCGTCTACGCTGACGCTGTGGCCTTCCACACGATCGACGAGCTCGAGGGCGCGCTCCGCGCCGCCGACTACCTGCCCGACCGGGGGCTCTCGACCGCGCTCTTCCTGGCTGTCTCCCTCGACAAGCCGCTGCTGCTCGAGGGCGAGGCCGGGGTCGGCAAGACGGAGGCGGCGAAGGCGCTGGCGACGGTGCTCGGCGCCCGGCTGATTCGCCTGCAGTGCTACGAGGGCCTCGATGTCGCGCATGCCGTCTACGAGTGGAACTACCCCCGGCAGCTCCTGCACATTCGCGCCGCGCAGGAGGGCACGGTCAGCGAGGACGAGCTGTTCTCCGCGCAGTACCTGATCCGGCGCCCGTTGCTCGAGGCGATCGACTCCGAGGAACCGGTGGTGTTGCTGATCGACGAGATCGACCGGGCCGACGAGGAGTTCGAGGCGTTCCTGCTGGAGGTGCTCTCGGACTTTCAGATCACCATTCCCGAGCTGGGCACGATCCGGGCGCGCCGTAAGCCCGCGGTGATCCTCACCTCCAACCGCACGCGCGAGCTGCACGACGCGCTCAAGCGGCGCGCGCTCTTCCACTGGATCGGCCATCCGTCGATTGAGCGAGAGGTCGAGATCGTGCGCCTGCGGGTCCCGGGAGTCGCCGAGCGGCTCGCCGCGCAGGCAGCGGCGTTCGTGCGCGAGCTGCGTGGGCTCGACCTCGCGAAGCCGCCGGGGGTGGCGGAGACGATCGACTGGGCGATGGCTTTGAACGCGCTCGGTCGCCAGGAGCTGGACGCCGAGGTCGTGGAGCAGACGCTGGGCTCGGTGCTCAAGTACCGCGAGGACATCGAGGCCGTGCGCGACGAGACGCTGCAGCGGCTGGTCGACCAGGCCCGCGTCGCGGCGCGGTAGAGCGGACCGATGGCGGGCGACGCGCTCGTCCGGCACGTGGTCACCTTCGGGCGTGTCTTGCGCGAGGTCGGGCTCGAGATCGGCCCGGGCCGGGTGGTCGACGCGCTGCGCAGCCTCGATGCGGTCGACCTCACCCGCCAGGAGGATGTCTACTTCGCGCTGCGCCAGACGCTCGTGTCACGCCGCGACGAGCTGGAGCTGTTCGACCGGGCCTTCTTTGCCTGGTTTCTGCGTGCGCCGGTGCTGCCACCCGCGCGGCAGCGCGAGGAGCAACAGGTGGTCAAGGTGGAGACCATCACGGACGCTTTGCGCGGTGAGGGGCCGGAGGAGGAGCTCGACGGCGAGCCGATCGAGCTCGGTGCGTCCGGCCACGAGCTCTTGCGCGAGAAGGACTTCTCGGAGATGACCCCCGACGAGTTCCGGCGCGTGCGGCGCCTGATGGGGGAGATCGCGCGCACGCGGCCGCGCCGCCGCTCCCGCCGCCGGCTCCCGGACGGGCGGGGTGACCGGCTGGACGTGCGGCGCCTGATCAGGCACTCGTTGCGCACGGGCGGCGACGCGGTCGACCGGCCGCTCCGCGCACGCAAGCTGGTGCCGCGCAAGCTGGTCGTGCTGTGCGACGTGTCGGGGTCGATGGACGCGTACGCCCGTGCGCTCGTTCTCTTCCTGCACGCGGTGGTCGGGTCGGGTAGCGGTGTGGAGGCGTTCGCGTTCGGAACGCGGCTCTCTCGACTGACGCCCGATCTCGAGACCCGCGACCCGGAGGCGGCGCTCGAGAAATGCACGGCGGCCGTGGTGGATTGGGGGTCGGGCACGCGGATCGGCGCCTCGCTCAGGCAGTTCAACCAGACCTGGGGCAAGTTCGCTCTTTCGCGCGGTGCGGTCGTGGTCATCGTCTCCGACGGGTGGGAGCGCGAGGATCCCGAGCTCGTCGCGCGCGAGATGGCCACCCTTGCCCGCGCGGCGTACGCGGTCGTGTGGGTCAATCCGCTGAAGGGGAATCCGGAGTACCAGCCGCTGGCCGGGGGCATGCGGGCGGCTCTACCGTACGTCGACCGCTTCGTCTCCGGCCATAATCTGAGGAGTCTCGAGGAGCTGGCGACGGTGCTCGCCGGCATCGAAAGGAGGCATGCTGCGTGAAGGAGATTCTGGACGAGGTCGAAGGCTGGCAGGAGGCCGGTGAGAGGGTCGTGGTCGCGACCGTGGTCGCCACCCGCCGTTCGGCTCCACGACCCGTCGGAACGAGCCTGGCGGTGTCCGAGTCGGGGAAGATGTGCGGCTCGGTTTCGGGCGGCTGCGTCGAGAGCGACGTCTACGAGAACGCGATGGAGGTGATGCGGACGGGCGAGCCGAAACTGCTCACCTACGGAATCACCGACGATCTCGCCTGGTCGGTCGGCCTGCCCTGCGGCGGCGAGATCGACGTGTTCGTGGAGCCGGTCGAGTGACGCTCGTTCACCGCCTGCACGAGCTCCGCGACTCGGGCGAACGCGGGGTGCTGTTCACCGTCGTCGCCGGTGACGGTGCCGGATCGAAGGTGCTCGTCGTAGAGGATGGCGACACGATTGGCTCGGGCGTGCAGCAGGAGGCGCTCGAGCAGTTCGGCGACCTCGTCCGCGGCGCTCGCAACAAGCTGCTGACGCTCGCCGACGGCGAGACGAAGGTCTTCGCCGAGTGGTACGGCCCGCCGCCACGGCTCGTCGTCTACGGCGCCGTGGACACCGCGGAGGCGCTCTGCAAGGGCGCGAAGCTGCTGGGCTGGACGGCGATCGTGGCGGACGCGCGCGCGAAGTTCATCACCCGCGAGCGCATCCCTTCGGCGGACGTCCTGATCCAGAAGTGGCCGGCGGAGGCGCTGGCCGAGATCGCACCCGATCACCAGACGGCGATCGTGGTGCTGACGCACGACGACAAGTTCGACGAGCCCGCGCTGATCGCGGCGCTGGACACGGAGGCGTGCTACGTCGGCGCCCTCGGCTCGCGCCGCAATCAGGAACGACGTCGCGAGCGACTGCTCGAGGCGGGTGTGGCGGAGGAGCAGATCGACCGCATCATGGGCCCCTGTGGGCTCGACCTGGGTGCCGACACGCAGGCTGAAACCGCTCTCTCGATCCTGGCCGAGATCCTCGCCGTGCGCGCCGGCCGGAGCGGCGGCCACCTGAAGAGTGCCAAGCAGCGAATTCACGTCGAAGCGTCGTGAGGTGCGCAGGACGGCCGACCGACGTCCCGCGCACCCTCCGGTCGCACCCGCTCCCGAGCGGCGTGCCTCGGGTCACATGCCGTCCGCGGCCATCCAGGCTATGGTCGGCGCCATGGACGACGATACGCCGGGCCACGAGCGTGAGCTCGAGCTGAGGCGCAAGGCCTTCGCTCGCGCCGGCTTTGCCCAGGCTGACGCGGACGCGCTCGCCCGGCGTCCCGAGATTGCCTACCTCGACGCACTCGCGATCGTGCGCCAGGGCTTCCCGCCCGAGGTCGCCGCCTCGATGCTGCTCGCAGGGTCCCGCTCCGTGTACTGACGCGCGCCTGTCAGCCCCGCCATCTCACCGCACGGCGCCGCGCCCGCCGCAGCTGGCCTGGGAGCAGCGCCCAGAGGACGAGCTCGCGGACAGCCGCCCGCCGTGACCGCCCCGGCGGCGAGGTGGAGCGGACGCCCACGCCGCGCCCGCGCACGAGCCAGCGGAGTGCTGCCTTCGCCCGGGCTGCATGCCACGACGAGGTGACGACGACGACCTCGTCCGCGCCTACGCGCAGTATGTCGTCGAGCGCGTTCGCGACGTTCTCGACGGTCGTCCGCGCGTCTTCGTCCACCACCACCTCGCGCGCGAGCCCTGCCCACGCCTCCCGCATCATGGCCGCCTCCGATTGCGTGCCGGGCGCGCGGGCCCAGCCGGAGAGCACGACCACGTCGTCGGACGTCGCAAGCCCGGCTGCCGTCTCCAGGCGTGCCGCGCAGACGGGATGGAGCGTCCCGGCTCCTCCGTCGGAGTAGCCGAGGACGAGCACGAGCCGTGTCATCGGCGGCGGTGCCGGCGCCGGTAGAAGAGGAGGGTGCCGATCACGGTGAGTACGAGCCCGGCCGCCTTCCTGCCGCGGAGCTTGGACTCGCCCACAGCACGGCCGCGCATGTTCACCGGTACCTCGGCCACGTGCAGGCCGGCGTCATGCAGCCGCAGCAGTGCCTCCACCTCGGGGGCGCCGCTCGTGTACGGCTCGGCCAGGTGGGGAAGCGCCTTCGCGTTCGCCGCGGCCATCCCGCTCGTGGCGTCGCCGAAGGGGCGGCCGAGCCGCACGGCCATGGCGCGGCGCAGCAGCGCCGTCCCCAGGCGGCGCGGGCCTGACGGCGCGTACCGGTAGGGCGCATACCCCGGACCGGCCACGAAGCGCGATCCGATCGCCACGTCGCACTCCCCGGAGCGCACCATCGCCAGCAGCCTGGCCAGCTCCGGTACGGGATGCTGCCCGTCCGCGTCCACCCGCCCGCAGAACGCGTAGCCGCGCGCGAGCGCCTCGCCGTAGCCGGCAGCGATCCCGGCCCTCAGGCCTCGGTTCTCGCCAAAGGAAAGGACGTCCGCGCCGTGCTCACGCGCAACCTCGGCAGTCCGGTCGGTCGATCCGTCGTCCACGACGAGGACATCCACGCTCGGCAGCTCGTCCCGAAGATCGCCGAGGACTGCGGGGAGGCTCGCCTCCTCGTTCCAGGCCGGGATGAAGACGACGGTGTCGTTCACGCGGGGAGGGTACCCCGCTTTGCGAGCGAACCGGGAAGCGATGCCCGGCGACCAGCCGCGATTCGACGAGCTTCTGCGAGCCTCGCCCGCTCGCTGGGACCCCGCTGCCCGCCGGGCCGTCCTCCACTTCGGGCTGCTCTGCGGAGGGATCGTGCTGATGACGATGCTGCCCTTCCGGATCGGACGCGAGGACAAGACCCTTGCGTACATCCTGCTCGTCGCAGTCATCGCGGGTCTCCTCACGCTGGTTGCCGCCCGCGCACGGCTCGCCACCCGGCTGCCGCGCACAGGGGTCGTCGTCGGCGCAGTTCGCCGGCATCTCGGCCTGCCGCTCGTCGGGCTCGTCTTCTTCGTCGCCTGGACGGCCGTCTACGCCTGCCTGTGGCTGTTCCACCCCGACGAGGCCTTCACCGGCCTACCCGACACGCCGCGGCTCTCCGACTTCTTCTACTACGCCGTCTCCACCGCTTTCCTCTCGCCGCCGGAGGGGATCGCGGCCGGTTCGCGCGGGGTGCGCGCCGCGAGCCTGATCGAGCTCGTGATGGGTCTCGCCGTCGTCGCCTCCTACGTGGGCAGCCTGTTCGACTGGTCGCGAGGGGAGCCTGGCCGCCCGGGACGATGACCGGCGGGGTATCCTCGGTCCTCCACCAAGGAGGCGTCGCATGGCCCTGAAGACCCCCGAGGAATATGTGGAGAGCCTGCGTGCGCTGAGGACGCGGGCCTATGTCGGTGGCGAGCGGATCGACTCCGTCCCCGACCATCCGCAGACCGCACCCCACGTGAACACGGTGGCGAAGACGTACGAGCTGGCCCATATGCCCGAGCACCGCGACGTGATGACCGCGGTGAGCCACCTCACCGGCGAGCGCATCCACCGCTACACGCACATCTTCGGTTCGCCGGACGACCTGGTGAAGAAGATCCAGATGCTGCGGCTGCTCGGCCAGGTGACGGGCACGTGCTTCCAGCGCTGCGTCGGCCTCGACGCCTTGAATGCGCTCTACGCGGCCTCCTACGAAGTGGACGCCGCGGACGGCACCGTGTATCACCCCAGGTTCCGCGCTTACCTGGAACGGGTGCAGGACGAGGATCTGATGCTGGCCGGCGCGATGACCGATCCCAAGGGGCACCGTGCGCAGCGTCCTTCCGAGCAGGCCGATCCCGACCAGTTCGTGCGGGTCGTCGAGCGCCGCCCGGACGGGGTCGTGATCCGCGGTGCGAAGATGCACAACACCGGCGGGATCAACTCGCACGAGGTGCTGGTGCTCCCGGGGACGGCTCTCTCGCCGGAGGAGCGGGACTACGCCATCGCCTGCGCGGTGCCGGCGGACGCGGACGGCGTCATCTTCATCTTCGGCCGCCAGTCGAACGACAACCGCAAGCTCGAGGGCGGCTGCGACATCGGCAACCCGCGGTTCGGGATGGTGGGCGGCGAGGCGATGATCGTGTTCGACGACGTGTTCGTGCCAAACGAGCGTGTGTTCCTCGATGGTGAGACGCAGCACTGCGCGCGGCTCGTGCACTACTTCGCGACCTGGCACCGGGCGAACTACGGCGGCTGCAAGGGCGGCAATGCCGATGTGCTGATCGGGGCGACGGCGAAGATGACCCGGATCCTCGGCACCGAGAAGAACGCCGTGGTCAAGGACAAGCTCGTCGAGATGGTGCACCTCAACGAGACCACGTATGCCAGCGCGATCGGCGCTTCAGCGATGGGCTACGAGCTGCCGTGCGGCTCGTTCATGGTCGATCCCATGATGGCCAACACGGTGAAGCAGAACATCACGCGCAACGTGTACCAGATCGGCCGCTTCAGCCACGACCTGGCGGGCGGCTTCCTGGCCACGATGCCCGACGAGAAGGCGCTCGAGAACCCCGAGATCGGCGATCTCGTCCGCAAGTACCACACCGCCAACCCCGACTACGACGTGATGGAGCGGCTCCGCGTCGGCCGCTACATCGAGAACATGACCAGTGTCACCACCCTGGTCGAGGCGATGCACGGCGCGGGCTCCCCCCAGGCGCAGCGGATCGTCATGCTCGGCCAGGCGGCTCTCGAAGACAAGATCGAAATGGCCGACAAGGTGCTCAACGGCACCGACGACGTTCCCGGGTTGCCGCTCCCGCAAGCCGGCCGCACGGTGCCGGCGGCTCCCTGAGCTCGCCCTCTCGACCCGTTGTAGAGTCGGCCCGACACGTCCGTCTCGAAAGGGGAAGCTGTGGGCACCGACGCCAAGTCGTCTGCGATCTACGACCTCGTCGAGGAAGGATCCTCGGTCTCGAAGGTCGCCGGCGGGTTCACCTTCACCGAAGGGCCGATCTGGAACCCGAAGGAACAAGCGCTTTACTTCTCGGACATGCCGGGCGACGTCCGGCGCCGCTACACGGAGGACGGCACCGTCACCGAGGTGCTCAGACCGTCCTTCAAGTGCAACGGGCTCACCTACGACGCGCACCTCAATCTGCTCGTGTGCGAGCACGTGACCAGTTCGCTGATGCGCGAGAACGTCGACGGCACGCGCGAGACGCTCGCCTATCACTGGCAGGGCAAGTACCTGAACAGCCCCAACGACGTGACGGTGCGATCTGACGGCACGATCTACTTCTCGGATCCCTGGTACGGGCGCTTCCCGGGCTTCGGCATCCAGCGCGAGCGAGAGCTCGGGTGGCAGGGCGTCTTCCGCATCCCGCCCGGCGGCGGACAGGCCGAGCTGGATCTCGCGCTGGCCGAGGACGAGTTCGAGATGCCGAACGGCCTCTGCTTCTCGCCGGATGAATCGCTGCTCTACATCAACGACACGCCGCGCGCGCACATCAAGGTGTGGGACGTCAACGGCGACGGCACGCTTGCCAACGGTCGGATGTTCTTCGAGGGCGTCGGAAGTGGAGTGATCGAAGAGGGCATCCCAGACGGCATGAAGTGCGACCAGCACGGGAACATCTGGGTCACAGGCCCTGGCGGCGTATGGGTGATCTCGGCCGCCGGCGAGCACCTTGGCACGATCGAGGTGCCCGAGAACGTCGGCAACCTCACCTGGGGTGGCGCCGACTGGCACACGCTGTACCTGCCGTCGAGCACCTCGCTATACACGATCCGCACGAAGGTCGGCCCGCGCCGCGAGCCGTACATGGGATAAGGAGAGAACCATGGCCGATTTCACGCTCGATCCCGCGCGCTGCGCGCTGATCATCCAGGACCTGCAGAACGACGTGATCATCGAGGGCGGCGCCTTCGCCGAGTCCGGTTCGCCGACCCACGCGAAGGAGCAGAACGTCGTCGAGAACGTCAAGGCCCTGGCCGCCGCTTGCCGCGCCAAGGGCATTCCCGTGATCCACGTGTGGTACATCGTCGAGCCCGGCGCGCCGGGTCTCAAGCTGAACGCGCCGCTCTTCAACGGGGTCAAGGACGCCGGTGCCCTCGTCCGTGGCACGTGGGGCGCCGCACCGGCGGACGGCCTCGAGGCCCAGGAGGGCGACTTCGTCGTCGAGAAGATGCGGATGAGCGCGTGGCAGGGCACGAGGCTCGAGAACCTGCTCGCGGGGCTTGGCCGCGACACGATCATCGTCACCGGCGCGTGGACGAACATGTCCATCGAGCACACCTCGCGCACCGGCGCCGACAAGGGCTACGTGATGGTCGTGCCCGAGGACGGCTGCTCGACGATGAACGCCGACTGGCACAACGCCTCGATCAACTACGCCCTCCAGAACGTGGCCACCGTCACGAACTGCGCGGAGGTGAAGGCTGCGCTCGGCGGTTGATGTGATCACGCCCGGGGACTGTCCCCAGCGGGGACTGTCCCCCTGGGCGAGATGATGAGAACGCGAGCCGCGCTCTTCCACGCGGTCGGCAAGCCGTTCACCGTCGAGGAGGTCGAGCTGGAGCCGCTCGAGCCGCACGAGGTGCTGGTGCGGATGGTCGCGGCCGGGATCTGCGGCACCGACCTGCACCAGGTGAAGGGGGAGTTCCAGCGGCCGGTGCCGATGGTGCTCGGGCACGAGGGGGCGGGGGTCGTGGTCGAGGCGGGCGCCGCGGTGACCCGGGTCGCCGTGGGCGACGAGGTCGTACTCTCCTGGGCGCCCTCGTGCGGCGCGTGCGGCGATTGCCGTCGCGGCCGGCCCGCGGCCTGCACGGTGCTTCATGCGGCGATCGGCGCGGGCACGCTCGTCGACGGCCGCACCGGGATCACCTGGCAGGGGCAGACGGTCTACCGCGGCACCGCCACCGGCTGCCTCGCCGAGCACGTCGTCGTGGACGAGCGCGTGGCCCTGCCGCTCGGCGGTGCCGTCCCGCTCGAGCAGGCGGCGCTGCTCGGCTGCGCCGCGCTCACGGGTGTCGGGGCTGCTCTCTTCGCCGCGGGCGTGACTCCCGGCAGCTCGGTGCTGGTGATCGGCGCCGGCGGTGTGGGGCAGTTCGTCGTGCAGGGCGCGCGAATCGCAGGTGCAGCGACGATCGTCGTCGCCGATCCGCTCGAGGCCCGCCGTGAGCAGGCGCTCGCCTCGGGCGCTGCGCACGTCGTCGCGCCGGACGAGCTCGCGGAGGTCCTGGCCAGGGTCGCTCCGGACGGCGTCGACTTCGCGTTCGACGTCGTCGGAGATCCGATGCTGAGCGAGACGGCGCTCGGGTTCACCCGCAGCCACGGCACGGCGGTGCTCGTCGGCCTGCCTCCGACCGGATCCCGGCTCGATCTCGATCCGGCGCAGTTCCTGCGCCGGGAGAAGTGGCTGACGGGAACGATGTACGGCTCCGAGGACCCTGCCGTCGCGCTGCCCCTGCTCCTCGACCACGTGGCCACCGGTGCGCTGCGGCTGGACGCGCTGCTCGGTCCGAGCTTCCCGCTCGACGACGTCGATGCAGCCGTGCGGGCGAGCCTCGCCGGGTCGGCGGGCCGCGTGATGGTGCGGTTCTGAGTAACACGCAGCGCGATGCTCGTCATCGCCCGTTCACCTGAGCTTCCTAGCCTCGGAGCAGTGAGTCATCCGAAGCGAAAGGAGCTAGACCATGATCAGGCGATCAGTGCAGGTGCTCGGCGTTACCGTCGTCGCTGTCCTGCTGGCAGCTGTGGGCGTGGCCGCGGGGGGAGGAAGCGCGACCCCGAAACGCACGGCACAGGCGATCCCGCTCAAGGACGCCAAGCTCAACATCGAGCACAACGCCACCGACGGCGACACCGGCTTCCAGGGGTTCATCGACAGCGAGGGCTGGCGGCGGCTCGACGTCCGCGGCCCCGGCGGTCGCGTGCTGAGCTTCGCGGGCCACGGATCGCTCGCCAAGCTCGGCGTCACCGAGCTCTTCTTCGAGACGGTCGAGCCGGCGAACACCGACGTACCGATCGAGGACATGCTGAAGAACCTGCCGGAGGGCCAGTACACGATTTCCGGCCCTGCGCAGGAGAACGGCGAGGCGAAGGGGTCGACCACCGGCAGAGCCTTGCTCACGCACGACATCCCGGCTGGGCCGAAGCTCGTCTCGCCCGCAGAGGGCGCGACGGTCTCGCCTCGCGGTCTCGTCGCCCGCTGGCGGCCCGTCACCGAGACGATCACCGGTGACCCGGTGACGATCATCGCCTACCAGCTGATCGTCGAGAAGGACGTCGATCCGCACCCGCACATGATCGGGAAATTCGGGCTGAGCATGTACGTGCCCGACACGGTGACCTCGATCGCCGTCCCGAACGGGTTCCTCGAGCCGGGCACGAAGTACAAGTGGGAGGTGCTCGCGATCGAGCGAAGCGGCAACCAGACGCTCTCCTCCGGAGCCTTTCGCACGCGGTAGCAGTCGCAAGCGCGACGTGGCCTCTGGGCCGGGCGCTACCCGGCCCAGAGGTCGCCGACCGTGAACCCCTCGGCGAGGGGGTCCGAGGGGTCGATGACGTACTGCGCGAAGCCGCTGATCCAGGCCTGGCCGGCCAGGGTCGGCACCACCGCGGGCAGGCCGCCGGCGGTCGTTTCCTCGACGATCCGCCCGGTGAAGAGCGTCCCGATGATGCTTTCGTGGACGAACGGCTCGCCCAGCGCGAGCTCACCCTTCGCATGCAGGCACGCCATTGCGGCGCAGGTACCCGTGCCGCAGGGCGACCGGTCGAGCACGCCCGTCCATGTCGCAGGCCGGTTCCAGTCGAAGGCGCCTGTCGACACCGTGACGGCGTTGCGGCGCGAGACTCCAGGAGTCGGCGACGGGCCGTAGAGCTGTCCGATCGAGATGCCGCCGATCTCCGGGCTCTCCGGATGGGTGACGGGAAGTTGCTCCGCGCTCGCGGCCTTGATCATCTCGGTCACCCGCACGAGGTCGCGGCCCTCGTCCGGTGTCAGCGCGAAGCCGAGCGGACGGGCGTCGGCGATCGCGTAGAACATGCCGCCCCAGGCGACGTCCACCGAGACGCTTCCCAGCTCGCGCACCTCGATCACGC